>JAITQK010000203.1 GCA_031288975.1 Treponema sp.
CTGTTTACCCACGTGCTCCTTGAAGGACTTTCGGGCAAGGCTGACAGGAACAAAGACGGGAAGATCGGGATCGAGGAGCTGGGGCAGTATGTGAAAAGCACTGTGCCGGGCCTGAAAGACAACCAGCACCCCTACTACCTGGTGCCCACAGGGTACCGGGACTTTGTGGTGGCAGATGTGAGGTGATCCCAGGTTGACATACTATTGTTTCATGTATATCCTATCTGTATATACTGTTTAATAGGGGGAAATAATGACCTCGATGGCAAAGGTTTTTAAGAGCGGGAATTCCCAGGTAATCCGCATACCCAAGGAATTCAAGATTAACGCAGATGAAGTGATCATTTCAGGCGATGGAAACCGGCTTATCATAACGCCGAAGCCGGGCCGGGAATCCTGGGAAAATGCGGCAGGAGGAATATACGGATGCTGTCCTTCTTTTGATACAAGCAGGAACAGCATTGATGATCGTCCCCGCCAGGTAACGCTGTGAAATACATGCTCGACACCGATATGATTAGTTATCTTATACGGGGAACATCGGAAAAACTGAAAAACAGATTTCTGAAATATCAACCAGAGGACTTTGCCGTTAGCTCAATTGTGTACGCTGAACTTGCCTATGGAATAAAGAAAAAAGGCAGCGCCGAAATTTCCGCGAAGGTTCACCAGTTTTTGGATCAAATCTGCGTGGTAGATTTTGATAAGATCTGTGCCGAAAAATATGCCGAAATACGTTGCGACCTTGAAAGCAGCGGTTCAATCATAGGTAATGCCGACATGATGATCGCGGCAGCAGCTCTTGCTACTGGGATTGTATGAGGCGGAAAAGCTGTCTCTGGGGCAGGCGGCAAAGGTGGCGGGCCTATCGTACCGGACATTTTATGAATTGCTTATCCAGTATGGGCAGCCGCTTTTTTCCATAACCGAACAAGAACTGAGGGAAGACATTGAAAATGTCTCAAGACTACAGCGCCCTGATAATAAAGGAGAGATAATATGAAAGGAATGAAAAAATTCACCACCCTGTTTTGGGTCGTGTTAATTGGTGTTTCGGTGTTTTCCTGCGCTACAGGCGGAGAAACCACCGCTGGTAAACCGGCGCCTGAAACCGAAAAGCCGGCGGTGCAGGACGGCGCCCTTACCGTGGACAAGGCCCTTGGGGATTTTATGGCGTACATAGCGGGACGGCTGCCCGCAGATTCCCTCACCGCAGTCGCGCTTATGGACGCGCCAGCACAAAGACTGGGGAATTACCTTACCGACGAACTCATCAGCCGCTTGCTGAATGACGCCGGCGTGCGGGTGGTAAGCCGGCAGGATTTTGAGCGGATTCTGGCTGAACAGGACGTCCAGGCCGACCTCAACTTTGATGATGACACTACCGCGAAAATCGGACACAACCTGGGCTGGGGGACCATCGTTTTCGGAACGGTCAATCCCCTGCAAGACGCTTACCACCTGTCGCTGAGGGCGGTGGATGTAGAAACCGGGGAACTGCGGGGCACAAAGAGTTATGTCCTGCAGAGCGACGCGACCCTTGCGAGCCTGGTAAACCCGAACGTGACCGTACAGCAGTTGACCGAACGGGAGTCCCTGTTGCAGCCCTTTGACGGGAAACGCAACAACTTTGAACTGCGTATTTGGCCCAGCTCTCAAAAGAACGTGTACTATGACAACGACGAGTTATTCATCAATCTCCTTGCCAATGAAGACTGCTATTTTGTGGTGTATCAGGTTGATATTGACAACAACATGCAGGTTATCTACCCCAACTTCTGGGAGACCGGCAAAAATGTTCTCAAGGCGGGCGTTACCCGGACCATCCCGGAAGACACCAGTTTTGTGCTTCACGCCCCTTATGGAGAAGAACGTATCCTCGTGTACGCCTCCCAGCGTCCCTTCACCATTCCCAAAGACCAGTACAACCCCCAGCCCATTTCCAAAGAGCGCCTTGCCTCTCCCCAGGCGCTCTGGCGAATTGAGAGCGGTTCTGGCGACGGTTCCAAAGCCTTGTCAGTAGTTCCACGAGGTGCTACTGGACAATTTAGCTATACCATACTGCCGAAATAGACAGACTTTTATACACCCTGCCGGCTGGCCGTCTATGGTCCTCTTGCCTTACTGGTTCAGCAACCGAAGGGCGTATTTCCGGTTTTCCTCTTTAATCCGGGAATAATTTTAATGCCCTCGTCCTAACAACCAAGCAGCATCCACTTGACATAAGTAATCGATAACACTATCATGTAAAATATAGTATTCCTCTGTAAATTATATAGTATTAGGAGCTTAATGATGGCCAGAAATTACAAGTTTGAAACCCTTCAGGTCCATGTGGGCCAGGAGAAGCCGGATCCTGCCACTGATGCACGGGCGGTGCCTATTTACCAGACATCGTCCTATGTGTTCCCGGATTCCAAGGCGGCGGCAGGCCGTTTTGCCCTTTCCGAGAATGGGAACATCTACACCAGGATTATGAACCCCACCTGGGATGTGTTTGAAAAGCGTATTGCCGCCCTGGAAAAGGGCCTTGCCGCGCTGGCTACCGCTTCGGGAGCTGCCGCTACCACGTATGCCATTCAGAACATCACCCGTACCGGGGATCATATCGTTTCCGATAGCCAGATCTACGGGGGCACCTACAACCTTTTTGCCAATACCTTCAAGGATATGGGGGTGGATACCACCTTTGTGGATGGCAGCAAGCCTGAGAACTTTGAAAATGCCATCAGGCCCAACACCAAGGCCATTTTCTTTGAAACCCTGGGGAACCCCAATTCTTCCATTGTTGATATTGAAGCGGTGGCGAAGATCGCCCACAAACGTGGCATCCCCGTGATCGTGGACAATACCTTTGCCACCCCCTACCTGCTGCGGCCCATCGAATACGGCGCAGACATCGTCGTTCATTCGGCCACCAAGTTTATCGGCGGCCACGGGACGAGCATAGGCGGGGTGATCGTGGATGGCGGTAATTTCGACTGGGCCCAAAACGACAAGTTCCCCGGCCTTTCCAAACCAAACGGCAGCTACCACGGGGTGGTCTTTACCGATGCGGTAAAAAATCTGGCCTTCATCATCAAGGCCCGTGTTACCCTGCTGCGGGACACTGGATCCGCCCTATCCCCCTTCAACGCCTTTCTCTTCCTCCAGGGCCTGGAAACCCTGTCGCTGCGGGTGGAACGGCATGTGTCCAACGCCCTCAAGGTGGTGGAATTCCTCAAAAGCCACCCCCAGGTTGAAAAGGTGAACCATCCTTCCCAGAGCGACGACCGGGACCACGCCTTGTACCAGAAATACTTCCCCAAAGGCGCTGGCTCGATCTTTACTTTCGAGATCAAAGGCGGCGCGGAAAAGGCCAAGAAGTTTACCGAAAAGCTGGAACTCTTTTCCCTGCTTGCCAATGTGGCGGATGTAAAGTCCCTGGTGATACATCCCGCATCCACTACCCATTCCCAGTTGGACGAGAAGGAGCTGCTGGATGGGGGAATCAAGCCCAACACGGTGCGGCTTTCCATTGGGACCGAGCATATTGACGACATCATCGACGACCTCAAGCAGGGCTTTGAGGCGGTGAGATAAAGGATTCTAAAGGAGTGCCGTATTTTAATCTGGACATCTAGGAGGGAGAGTTTCTCTCTCTCCTGGGGCCTTCGGGCTGTGGAAAATCCACCTTCCTTAATATCCTGGCAGGCCTGGATCATTATGACCGGGGAGAAATCCTGGTAGATCAAAAGCCATTGCAAAAACAAAGTTTTGACCGGGGTATGGTGTTTCAAAGCTATGCCCTGCTCCCCTGGCGGACGGTGATTAAAAACCTGGAGATTGGTCTGGAGATACGCAAGGTTCCTCGCCAGGAACGCCGGAAGATCGCCCGCCGCTATCTTGAACAGGTAGGACTTGCGGCCTTTGAAAACCAGTACCCCCATCAGCTTTCCGGGGGTATGCGTCAGCGGGTAGCCATTGCGCGGGTTCTGGCCTATCAGCCTGAACTGCTGCTGATGGACGAGCCTTTTGCCGCCCTTGATGCCCAGACCAGGGAAACCTTACAGATAGAACTCCTGCGTATATGGGAAGCGGATAAGAAGACCATCCTCTTTGTTACCCATAGCATTGATGAGGCGATTCTCCTTTCAGACCGGGTGGCCTTTATGACTTCCCAGCCAGGAACCATAAAAGAAATTATCGACATCGATCTTCCCCGTCCCCGGACCGAGGAGATCCGTAACAGCGAAGCCTTTGCCCATATCAGAAAAAATGTCTGGCAGCTTTTGCAGCATGAAGTATTAAAAGAACAAAGCTACGGAGCCTATCTATGAGCCTCACCAAAACACTGCCGGAAAAATTGTACGATCTTTTTATCCGCAGCATAGGACTCATCCTTTTCCTGCTCCTCTGGGAGACGGCCCCCGGCTTGGCTGGGTGCGGGCAAGCTACCTTGCCCCGCCTTCATCGGTACTCCGGGCCTTGTACCTTTTAGCCTGGCGCGGCGACCTGGCCCGCCATTTTTTTATCAGCCTCCAGCGGGTACTGGTGGGCCTTGCGGTTTCCGTGGCTGTCGGGGGAACTTTGGGTCTCTTTATCGGCTATTTTAAGAGCATGGAACGTATTACCAATCTGCTCTTTCAGTCATTCAGGCAATTATCCGCCTTTGCCCTGTTCCCCGTTTTTATCCTGCTTTTTGGTCTGGGTGAACTTTCAAAGACGATTATTATTTTTTGGGCAAGCCTCTGGCCCGTGCTGCTCAATACCATTTCCGGGGTCAAGAATGTAGACCCCATACTGATCCGTTCCGCAAAATCCATGGGGGCTTCCCGGCTTTATATCTTTTTGCGGATCATATTACCTGCCGCCGCGCCAGAGGTTTTTACGGGGATACGCCTTGGGGGTTCCTACTGCATCATGGCCGTGGTCGCCGCCGAGATGATAGGTGCCACTTCGGGCCTGGGCTATCTCGTGCTGTATTCCGAAGAAATTTTTAATATCCCCGAAATGTACGCCGGTATCATTGGCCTTGCGGTGTTAGGTTTGGGGCTGAATTGTGCGCTTCACACGCTGGAGCGTTTTTTTACTTCATGGAAAGAGGATGCTGTATGACACAAGAGCTGAAGACAAAAATCAGGGAGGAATCGGAACGCTTAGGGCTTAAGCTCCTGGGCTTTGCCGGCGTGGAACGCTGGGGGCAGTTTCCCTATCCTGAACGGGAATTTTACCCCCAGACCATCTGGCCCTGGGCAAAGACGGTGATCGTTGGCGGTGTGCCAGTGTTCCTGCCCATGCTGGAAACCACCCCGTCGAATACCTATTCGGAGCTGTACAATACCACAAACCGCCTGCTGGACGAGGCCGCCTACCGCCTGGCGGTGTCGCTGACCGAGCTGGGGTATAAGGCATTTTTCTTTCCCCGGGACGGTTATGGGGAAATTTCCGCCCTGGTGGATAAACCTGAAGCGGCTTTCTCCCAGGTGATTGCCGCAAAGTTTGCCGGTCTTGGGACCATCGGGGCCAACCACTGCCTCCTCACGCCCGATTACGGCCCACGGGTACGTTTTGTTTCGGTGATCACCGATGCGGAAATCGCCAGTGACAGCCTTATGGAAAAAGAACTCTGCAACAAGTGTGGGGCCTGTACCAGGGCCTGCCCCGTTAATGTCTTTACGGCAAACCACAACGCACCGGTCGCCCTTATGGATCAGTACCGCTGCGCTCGTTACCATCAGTTTTTGCGGAACTCTCTCCGCTACCCCTGCGGGGTATGTACCGTCGCATGCCCAGTGGGAAAGGATAGGCAGCTGTACGGCGGCAAAGCGGTGTCGCGGGAAGGACTTGAGCATATACGGGATTTTGGTTCAGGCGATAACCGGAAGTTTTTAAAAGCACGGCGCACGTTTGTCCGGGAAAATCACTTTTATAAATTTGAAACCCTCCAGGTTCACGCGGGGCAGGAAAGAGCGGATTCCGCCACGGACGCCAGGGCGGTACCCATCTATCAGACTTCGTCCTATGTGTTTAAGAACAGCGACCAGGCGGCGGCCCGTTTTGCCCTGACGGAAAACGGCAACATCTATACCCGTATTATGAACCCCACCTGGGATATCTTTGAACAACGTATGGCCGCCCTGGAAAAGGGAGTGGCAGCCCTGGCGACTGCGTCGGGTGCGGCGGCCACCACCTACGCCATTCAGAACATCTGCAACGCCGGGGATCATATCGTATCGGATAACCAGATCTACGGCGGCACGTATAACCTCTTTGCCAACACCTTCGCGGAATGGGGCATTGAAACCAGCTTTGTGGACGGCAGTGACACGGCCAATTTTGAGCGGGCCATCAGGCCCAATACCAAGGCCCTCTTTGCGGAAACCCTGGGAAATCCCAATGCCTCGGTGGTCGATATTGAGGCCCTGGCCCGGATTGCCCACAAACACGGCATACCCCTTATCGTGGATAATACCTTTGCCACCCCCTACCTCTTGACCCCTGCGGATTACGGCGCCGACATTATTGTCCATTCAGCCACGAAGTTTATAGGCGGCCACGGCACCAGCATAGGCGGGGTCATCATCGACGCCGGGCATTTTGACTGGGACAAGAACGACAAGTTCCCCGGCCTTTCTTCCCGGAACCGCAGCTACCACGGTATAGTCTTTACCGATGTGGTAAAACGCCTGGCCTACATCCTCAAGGCCCGGACTACTCTGCTCCGGGATACTGGCGCTGCCCTTTCACCCTTTAACGCGTTCCTCTTTCTCCAGGGCTTGGAAACGCTGTCCCTGCGGGTGGAGCGGCATGTGGAAAACGCCCTCAAGGTAGTAAACTTCCTGAAAGGCCATCCCGAGGTGGAGCTTGTGAATCACCCCAGCCTGCCGGAACACCGGGATCACCTGCTCTACCAAAAGTACTTCCCCAAAGGGGGCGCTTCCATCTTTACGTTTACCATCAAGGGTGGTGCTGGAAAGGCCAAGAAGTTTACCGAAAAGCTGGAACTCTTTTCCCTGCTTGCCAATGTGGCGGATGTAAAGTCCCTGGTGATCCACCCGGCATCCACCACCCACTCCCAGATGAGCGAGAGCGAGCTGCAGGACGGGGGAATCAAACCCAACACGGTGCGGCTTTCCATAGGGACCGAACATATTGACGATATTATTGATGATCTGGAACGGGGCTTTCAGGCGGTGAAGTAAGGACGAAGAATTTTTAACCGCGAATAACGCAATTTACGCGAATAATTCACAGAATGTTGTGGTTATGAGCGTTATGCGCCATTTTTTTCGCCCAACTTTACGAACCCTTGAACAAATCTGCCGTTATAGTGTAAAATTAGTACATAAAACGTTGGAAGGGAAAAATTGTCTAAATATACCGGCATACAAAAGGAAGCCCAGTTAAAAAACCTCGTATTCGATGATTACTTTGACAGCAAAAAATTTAGTTGGGAGCAAGAAGTTGACAATATCGACTTCATCATCACAAATCCCAAAACACGCGGCGACCTCTTTGCCGAAGAGGGAAGCGGCGCATCTGTCCACTACCTGTGGGCCGAAGCAAAAAAGGACACCCAGGACGTGTTCGAGATGCTTACCCAGCTCATCATCACCTGT
>JAITQK010000045.1 GCA_031288975.1 Treponema sp.
GTCTTTCCAACCAGTATACACCCCACCTTACGTGTTTTTTTTCCATTCTACTCTCCTTGATTATTATACTATACTTCAGGCTTCTGGGCTATATCTTTCTTAACCTGTTGACATTGCTTATAATATAATATAACACTTTTATTTTTTTTATCAAGTCATTTGAAAAATATTTTTGCATTTTTTTATCGTGAAGGCGCACAAGACAAATTTGTTCCATAAGAGTGTTTTATTACCACGAATTACACTAATTTTTAAGCGGAATTTCATACATATTCGTGTTAATTCGTGGTTAAAAACCCTGCACCTGTTGCAAGGCCCCGGCGGGCCTACAACAAAGTACGCTCCAGCTCTTTTATCCTGCTGGCAATGATGTCGATACCATATTGCCAGAACCCCTCGTTCTGAATATCGAATCCTGCAATCCGGGCCACCTGTTCCGCAGAAGCCTTCCCGGTGTACTGGAGCAGGTCCCGGTACATGACCTGGAAGTCTGCCCCCATGGTTTTGGTCATGCCATAGAGACTCAGGGAAAAAAGCAGGCCAAAAGCGTAGGGATAATTATAAAATCCCAAGCCGTGGTTGTAGTAATGGCTCTTAACTGCCCACATATAGGGATGCAGCAGCTTGGGATCAAGCCCCTCGCCGTAGGTTTTCTGCTGGGCCTCTAGCATCATGGCGCACAGTTCATCCGGGGAGAGTTCCTTCCGGTCTCGCCTTTCAAAGAGGGCTTGCTCAAAATAAAAACGGGAAAGGATATCCACCACCACCTGACAACTGCCGCTGAGGTTTTCCTCGATGATTCCCAGCCGCTCCTCAGCAGGGGCCTGGCGCAGGGCGCCCTCAAAGACCACGGTCTCGGCGAAGATGCTGGCAGTTTCCGCCAGGGTCATGGGATACTGCCTCAGACTGCGGGGTAAGGACTTGATGACTTCATGGTGCCAGGCATGGCCGAGTTCATGGGCCACGGTGATCACCGAATCAAAGGACCCCTCGAAGTTACAGAGAATCCGGGATACCTTGGCCAGGGGGAAACTGGTGCAGTACGCACCGCCAAGTTTGCCCTCCCGCGGTTTGGCGTCTATCCAGGAACCGTCAAAGGCAGCACGGGCAAAAGCGCCCATGCTCGTATCAAAAGCATTAAACTGGTTCACGATAAAATCAGCGCTTTCTCTCCAGGTCCATTTCCGCACCTCCGTTCCAGGGGCTGAGACCGGGGCAAACAGGTCATAGAAGGCGCAGGTTGAAAGCCCCAAAAGCCGGGCCTTGATCGCAAGGTACCGGTGAAAGAGGGGGAGGGATTTTTCCAGGGCAGTAATGAGGACTTTCTGGGTTTTTTCCTGTATCCGGGACTGAAAACAGGATTTGTGCAGGGCGGATTTCCAGCCCCTCCGCTTATCCAAGGTGGTGGCGGTCCCCTTCACCCCGTTCAGCGCTGCGGCCAGGGGAAGTTCCACTGACTTCCATGCGGCAAGTTCCGCCTTATAGGCCCGTTCCCGGAGGGCGCGCTCAGGATGGTGGGCCAGTTCCCGAAGGGCGATGGCCGTTTTCCGTTCACCGGTAACCGGGTCCCATACTGCCGAAGCGGTTGAGGAAATCGCCTCATGGAGCCGGGTCCAGGCATTCCCGCCGGAACGGGAAATATCATTGGCCAGGTCCTCAAGCTCAGGGGTCATTTGAAAGGCGGCCTTTTCCAGGGACTCGGTGATGAAGAAACGATATACCTCAAGGGCCGGATCGAATCGGGTCATGATCCGGTCTTTCTGTTTGGCCAGGCCAGCGCGAAACATCACTGCCGCCTTCTTCAGCGGTAAGGTCGCCACTTCCAGGGCGTTGATTTCCATCAAAGCCCGCGGGTTTCTGGTATCAGTGGTGTATACCGCTTCGGCATAGGCTTCAAGGTTTTCCGCGAGATTTCCCGCTTCCTCATAGAGACGTATCACCGAAAGTATCTCCTGAGCATCCTGGGGAAAGGGTTGTTCTAGGGTTTCAATGAGAACGCCAATCCGGTACTTGAGGGATTCCATGTCCCGTTTATAGGAGATAGCGTCGAAGGATGGATAGATCGACGTGAGGTCCCACCGGGGCAGAGAACCGGTGGATGTACTAGAACCACTGGGCATTGCCGTCCTCCCAATCGTAAATCTCTTCAGGTTTGAAAAACAGGGCCATTTCCCGTTCCGCGCTGACTTTTGAATCAGAGGCATGGACGATGTTGAGGGTCGTCTGAGCGGCAAAATCTCCCCGGATGGTTCCTGGCAGGGCGTCATGAATGTTTGTAGACCCTATAAGCCGGCGAACCAGGGAGATTGCCTCCTGTGCTTCAAGGATCATGGCGATAACCGGGCCTGAGACGATATAGGCTGCCAGTTCCTCATAAAACCCTTTCCCCCGGTGTTCAGCGTAATGGATTTCCGCCATGCTCTTATCTATGTGCATTATCTTGAGGGCGATGATCTTAAGCCCCTTCTGTTCAAAGCGTTGTATAAGTTCTCCTACAAGTCGCCGTTGGAGAATCCCGGGTTTTAACATAACAAATGTTCTTTCCATGATAATTTATTATACTGCATATTTACCTATAATACTAGATTTAATCATGGTGCTTTATACCCCTTTAGGTTTGATTTTAAGACTTTTGATCATGAATGCTCCGAACTTTTTGTTTGACCGTTATTTTATACTATAAGGGGTATACAGACCAGTACCGTTTTTGTAGGGGTTGCGGCGGTATCGTAAATAGGCTTGATAGGCGGCGCTGCTCTGGTAGTACCCGTCCAGGTCCTTAAACGATGAAGATTCATCACAGCGGTAGAGTTCCAGGAGGGTCGGGAACAAGGGGGATTCCAGGATTTCCTGGGTCCTGGCCAGGGGCAGCCGAGGCAGGGCAGCGGGAAGCATGTGGTTTTTAACGAGATACGCAATATCCCTGATTAAAGGGGCCTCAAACCCGAGACGGTTGAGGAATTGGTGGGCCAGTCCGGCTCCCAGCTCTGCGTGACCTGCAAACCGGTGATTCCCCGAAGAGGTCGAGCGGGGCTTTCCCACATCGTGGAGCAACAGCCCCAGGGAAAGGCGTAAATCCAGGGTTTTCCGGTACTGGAAGGTTTCCATGGTATGGTTCCATACGTTCCCTTCAGGGTGAAATTCTTTAGCATGGTCCACAGCATCCAGAATCCCCAGTTCTGGCCACAGCTCCGCAACAAAGCCACAGGTTTTAAGCAAGGCCAGTCCTTGATCAGGCCAGGAGGATAGGAGCAAACAGGTAAGCAGTACCCGCTGTTCCTCTTCCCGCGGCGGGGAACCTTTGGAAAGCCCTCGCAGGGATTGAGCAAAGACCCGCACCTGCTGAACTGTACCGATGGTCCCCCCGTAGCGCGCCAGAATCAAGGCCCCGTCCATGGCAGCCCGGTAATAGTCTGCACCGGGATCAAGTCCGGCCCACCATGGTTCCGCCGCTTGAGGCGCCACGCCAACACTATGGGTACGCTGCTTGTTTTTGGAAAGACCTGCCCGGAACTGCCGCAGTAGGGGATAGAGACCAGGAAGCTCCGGTAATGCCCAGGGGTCCCAGAAGCGCCTGGTCTTCCAGTCCTGGGTCAGGGCCAGGACTTTATACGAATCCCTCCGGCCCTCATCAGGGTCAAGGCAACGAACATACCAGCTTTGACCTGCGATATCAAAGGCGGCATCGGCAATTTCGACCCCGGGAAACCGAAGCCCCTCAAACAGCCGGGCCAGTGCGGCCAGGTCCCCATCGGTCTCAACCCACATAAAGGGAAGCGGTTCAAGTCCCAAGTACTGGTCTATGGCGCTGAATCCACGCAAACTCAGGGCATACCCTGCGGCGGCAAAGGTTTCATATACGGTCTGGTTTCTCATGATTGGGAATAGTATAGCATGCTTGCAGGGAGCGTCATTACCAGAAACGCTTATGATTCGCCCATATTAATGGGTTTACCAAGTAACACCTTTCAGGGTAGAATAGCTAAAAATAAAAACAAGGAGTTTCTTATGCCGTATCCACAAGTATGAGATGGCTGTCGCCATATTAAAGGGAGTATAGGCATTAAAGAGGGTTATGATGAAACTAAGGATTAGATTGAGTCTTATCGTGATAGCTATAGTGGTTGTGGTGGTAAGCTCCGTATCGGTTATTCTTATCTTACAGGCTGCTAATATGCAGCTCAGTACGGTGGAAGTGGCTTCCCAGCGATTGGGAGAGGGCATATCCAAGGACCTTCAGCGGCGCTACGAAATATATTGGGAGACTGCCCGGAACTTGGCCTCTATCTTGGGGGATTATGAAAGCATCGCGGTAACGAACCGGCGCGCCCGGTTTATCGTCAATATCAAGTCCCTCCTGGAGGATAATCCCAACTTTATTGCGATTTATACGGTGTGGAAGCCCAATGTCCTGGATGGCATGGACGCCGAATACGCAGGCCAGGTAGGGAGCGCCGAAAACGGTCAGTTTTGCCCGCTGTTTACGCGGCAGGATGGGGAGATAGCATTCCGTTCTTACGATAACTATCAGACGCTCACCGCCAATATGAGCAGTCAGGAAGAGTTCGGGGACCCTCAGTCCGGGACTATGTATGGGAAGCCCAGCTATTCCTTCCATATCAGGACGCCTATTTTTAACGATGAGAAAGAACAGATAGGCGTGGTGGGAGTCACGGCAAATCTCGCCGCAACCCAGCTGGTGGTTAAAAGCATCTTGAATAATACTGAAGAATACGCAGAAATATCCGATGTGGCGGTCTATGCCCACAACGGCTTCATCGCCGGCCACATGGCAGAAGAGCGGCTCGGCAAGAATATACGGGAAGCGGAAACCACGGTCTATCACGAAAAGATCAATGAAGTAGCCGCCGCCATAGCCCAAGGAAAGGTGTACCGGATAAACGCCTATTCACCGGTCTTAAAGGATAACGTGCGTATGGTTCTCGTCCCCCTGGTGGTGGGCGGTATGACCAGCGTCCCCTGGTCGGTGATGGTAGGCAGCAGGGAAACGCTTATCCTTCAGGATATTCGAGGCATGATCTTCTTTGCCGTCATCGTTGTGGTGATTTCCATCATCGTTGCCACGCTTATCATCTACTTGGTGTCCGGTACTATCGTCAAGCCCATAGTCAACGTATCCCTCACCCTCAAGGACATATCCCAAGGGGAGGGAGACCTGACCACGACCATCGATGTCCATTCAAAGGATGAGATCGGTGATCTTGCGACCTACTTTAACCACACCCTGGATAAGATCAGGAACCTCGTTATGACCATTAAAAAACAAGCGGTGGCACTTTTTGACATTGGGACTGAGCTTTCTTCCAATATGATTGAGACCGCCGCGGCTATCAACGAGATCACCACGAATATCAAGCGCATCAAGGGTCGAGTGATCAACCAGTCCGCCAGTGTTACTGAGACCAACGCGACCATGGAACAGATCACCCTTAACATCGACAAACTCAACGAGCATGTGGAAGACCAGGCCGGTAGTGTGTCCCAGTCCTCCTCGGCTATCGAAGAAATGCTTGCCAACATCCAGTCGGTTACCCAGACACTGGTCAGAAACGCGGAGAACGTCAAAGACCTGGCCAAGGCTTCTGAAGTGGGCCGCACAGGTCTTCAGGAAGTGGCCGCGGATATACAGGAGATAGCCAAGGAATCCGCGGGTCTCATGGAGATCAATGGGGTGATGCAGAATATCGCCAGCCAGACCAACCTGCTTTCGATGAACGCCGCTATAGAGGCCGCCCACGCTGGGGAAGCGGGGAAAGGCTTTGCAGTGGTGGCCGATGAGATCCGCAAGCTGGCTGAAAACTCCGGGGAACAGTCCAAGACCATTTCCACGGTACTCAAGAAGATCGTTGATTCCATTGCTAAGATCACCCGGTCCACTGACGCGGTGCTGAACAAGTTTGAGGCCATAGACGGTGGGGTTAAGATCGTGTCCGACCAGGAAGCGAACATCAGGGATGCTATGGAAGAGCAGAGCGAAGGTAGTAAACAGATTCTGGAGGCCATTGCCCAATTAAATGACCTTACCCAGAAGGTTAAGGGCGGTTCTCTGGAAATGCAGGAAGGGAGCAAGGAAGTGATCCATGAGAGCAAGAACTTAGAACTGGTAACCCAGGAGATCGCCAATGGCATGAACGAGATGGCTACTGGTGCTGACCAGATAAACGTGGCGGTAAATCGCGTCAATGAGTTAAGCGGCAGCAACAAGGAAAACATCGACATACTGGTAAAAGAGGTGGCAAAGTTCAAGGTTGAGTAGTCTTTGTTACCCGAAGCATTTTCCTTGACAAAGTTGTTGAATATCTTTACTTTTAAAAATGTTATAGATTGACTCTTGGACGTTCTAACAGAAAACCTTGAAGAAAGGTTTTCAGAACGTCTGTGGTTACCTATTTATAAAACAAGGAAGAATATGAAATTTAAACTCAAATTAAATCTGATTGTTATTGGTCTTGTCGCTTTGGTGATTGGTTCCATATCGCTTATCCTGTTGAGCCGCTCATCTTCCATGCAGATGAAAACAGCTATAGAAAGCATGAGAAACCTGGCGGCGGAACAGGCCATGGATATACGCCGCCAGATGGAGCTTCATTTACAGATTACCCAGACGATGGCGGGTATGATGAACGCTTATAATGATGTCGGCCTTCAATTACGGCGGATACGCTTTGAGCGGAACATGGAGTCCATAGCTCTGCACTTTCCCATGATTGTGGGTATATTCTCTGTATGGAAACCCAATGTCCTGGATGGCCTGGACGCTCAGTATGCCGGCCAGGAAGGGTACAGCGCCTCGGGCCAGTACATTCCCTACTTTTGCATGAACGCAGGAAAAATAACCCGCCGTGCCTATGCGAACTATCAGCAGGTTACCGCAGGTCTTTCAAATGTAGAGACTATCAGTAATCCTGAACCTCGGATCGTGAACGGTAAAGCGACCTATGTTATTACGATAACAGCGCCGGTGATCTCCAACCGAGACAAGCAGTTGGTAGGCATGGTCGGGGTTGAGGTTTCCATCGATGCACTCCAGCCTTACATTGAAAACATATTGCGTGATAATCACAACATTGACGCATTGTCGGTCTATACCAACGACGGTACCATCATTGCCAGTTTTGACCCTTCCGGCATAGGCAAAAACCTTCGGGACGCGGATCAGGCACTGTACACCCGGTATATCACTGACGCGCTCAACGCGGTAAAGCGCGGCCACTTCCTCCAGGTGGAGGAATATTCCTCCTTTCTGAAAATGCAATTACAGATGGCTATCTGCCCCATAACTATCGGCACTACGACAACCCCTTGGGCGATGATGATGGCGACTTCTAAAGATACCATCTTGGCAGGTGTAAACCGGATGACCATCACCACGATCATTGTTGCCCTGGTCCTCTTTGCCATAACCGTGGTGGTGGTTCTGTTCGTCGCGTCCTCCATTACCAAGCCCCTTATTATGGTGTCATCCATGATGAAGGAGATAGGCAGCGGCGACCTGACGCAGCACATTGTTATTAATTCCAAGGATGAAATCGGGGAAATGTCCCACTTTATCAACATCATGGTTAATAATCTCAAAAATCTCATTCTGGTCATTAAACACCGATCCAATACCCTCTTTGACATTGGACACGAACTGTCAGCCAGCATGACCCAGACCGCCGCGGCCATCAACGAAATCACCGCCAACATCCAGGGCATCAGGAGTCAGGTTATCAACCAGGCGACCAGTGTTATCCAGACCAACGCCTCTATGGGAAACATCACCGTCAACATCGACAAACTCAACAGCCATGTGGAACACCAGAGCTCCAGCGTAGCCCAGTCCTCAGCGGCCATTGAAGAGATGCTTGCTAATATCCAGTCCGTCACGGCAACGCTGATGAAAAACGCCCAAAACGTGAAGGAACTGGCTGAGGCCTCTGAAGTAGGGCGCAATAGTATCCTGGAGGTAGTCTCGGACATTCAGGAAATCGACCGGGAATCTGAGGGGCTTCTGGAGATCAACGCGGTGATGCAGAATATCGCCAGCCAGACCAACCTGCTTTCGATGAACGCTGCCATTGAAGCGGCCCACGCTGGGGAAGCAGGCAAAGGTTTTGCCGTGGTCGCCGACGAAATCCGCAAACTGGCGGAAAATTCCAGTGACCAGTCCAAGACTATTTCCACGGTGCTCAAGAAGATCCACGAATCCATCGACAAGATCACCAAATCTACCGATGCGGTGAAGAACAAATTTGAGGCCATTGATAACAGCGTCAGGATTGTTGCCGACCAGGAAGAACACATCCGAAACGCCATGGAAGAACAGAGCGAAGGGAGCAAACAGGTTCTGGAAGCAGTGGCCCAGATGAACGAGATAACCCAGCAGGTCAAGGGCGGTTCCGTGGAGATGCTGGAAGGGAGCAAGGAAGTTATTCAGGAAGGCAAAAACCTGGAAACCGTAACCCAGGAGATTACCAACAGTATGAACGGTATGAGTACTGGGGCTGACCAGATAAACGTGGTGGTAAACCGCGTCAACGAGATAAGCTGTAGCAATAAGGAAAACATCGCTATTCTGGTAAACGAAGTGTCGAAATTCAAAGTTGAGTAGCTGAGGCGCACGGGTTCTAACGCTTAACCAGAAACGATGCAGAAAACATTGTTTCTGGTTAAGATGTGAGTATTTTTAAAACTTTGGTTATGTATTTATAAACAGTGCAATGGTTTTTTGAGTTTTCCTTGACAGATGGGTTATGTAGTTTTAAACTATAGATATAGGGTAGCAGGTAACTGATACCTATCAGGTTAAGGGAGACCAACTATGAAAATAACCAGTATCGAAGTAATTGCATTGGAACGCGATCCCGGGTGCGGTTCGCGGCCGGTACTGTGCCGGGTCAACACTGACGAAGGCATTTGCGGGCTTGGCGAAGCTGCGGTAGCGATTGGGACCGGAGCGCCTGCGGTTTTCGAGCAGATCAAAGACATCAGCCCCATGATTCTGGGGATGGATCCGGAATACCACGAAGTCATCTGGGAAAAACTTTTCAGGCAATCCTTTTGGGCACTGGGGAACGGTGCAATCATGCTTGCAGCAATCAGCGCCCTGGATATTGCCCTGTGGGATATTAAGGCAAAAGCGGCGAATCTACCGCTGTACAAATTACTCGGAGGGAAACACCGGGACAAGCTGCGCTGTTACGCGAGCCAATTGCAGTTTGGATGGGACATTGCATCCTTTAATCCGGTACAAGGGTTGCGGGGGGATCCTGCTTTTTATAAAGAAACCGCGCAAAAGGCGCTTGCTCAAGGCTATGACGCAATAAAGGCGAATTTTATGCGCTTTGATAAAAACGGCGCCGTACTGCCCTACACCGCGTCAATCGGGAATTTTTCCCGGGACATGATGCATCTCATTGAAAAGCGTATCGAGGCGACCCGGGAGGCGGTCGGGCCGGATGTTGACATCATTATCGAAAACCATGCGATGACCGATGCCGCAACCGCGGTTCAGCTTGGCAAAATGGCGGCCCAGTACGATATCATGTTTTACGAAGAAGGGTCCCACCCGCTCAACCCGCAGGTCATGAAATCGATTGCTGACAAAATCGATATTCCCCTGGCAAGCGGAGAGCGAACCTATACCCGTTGGGGATTTTTGCCCTTTTTCCAAAATCAAAGCCTTTCGATCATCCAGCCGGATATTGGCAATTGCGGGGGTATCACGGAGTGCAAAAAGATCTGTGATATGGCCCATGTGTATGATGTTGGTGTGCAAACCCATGTCTGCTCCAGTCCGATCAGCGTAGCGATTGCGCTGCATTTGGAAGCTGCGATTCCCAACTTTGTCATCCACGAGCACCATGTGTGCAACACCCTGCCTTCCACCATTGCTGAAGCTGTCTATGATTATCAACCGGTGAACGGGTATATTGCTATTCCTGAAATCCCCGGTATCGGGCAGGAAATTGCTGAGGGTGCCCTCAAAACAGCGCGTGTTGTGGTAATTAAATAAGGAAACAAAAATGGCTGAAGAAAAAAAGGGTCTGGGCCTTGCGTCCCTGGTTGCCCTTGCTTCGGGGCAAGTTATCGGAGCAGGGGTCGTTACCTTAATTGGCGCCGCTATTGCGATTACAGGACAGGCAGTGTGGTTGTCTTATGGCTCTGCTGTCATCATGGGATTTTGTATCATTCTGCCGTATCTCATTCTGAGCAGCATGATCAGGGTTAAAGGCGGGTCATATACCTTTGTCGCAACCCTCCTGGGCGAAAAATGGGGTGGACTCTATGGCATGGCCTTTACGATGAACGTGTTTGCCACCGGCATGATAGGCTTGGGGTTTGGACAGTATTTTGCCGCCCTGTTTCCCGGTACAGATGTCCGGGTAGTTGCGGTGATCACCATAACGGCGTTCTTTCTTTTCAATTTGATGGGCGTCAATTTCATGTCCAAGATACAAAATATTCTTTCCACGACCTTGATTTGCGGCTTATTGCTGTTTATTTTTACCGGTGTTGGAAAATTAAGTCCTGGCTCCTTTGATGTTACTGCGGTTGATTACTTTGCTCATGGGCCTCAAGGTTTTTTTTCCGCAATAGTGCTGCTGGTATACTCGTGCTACGGCTATTCTTTTGTTGTGGCCTACAGCAAAGAAGCAAAAAATGCGAAGCGGGATGTTCCTTATGCAATGCTGATTACCGCAGGCATTTTGCTGCTGATGTATTCCACTATCGCCCTGGTTGCCGCAGGAGTGCTTCCTATCAGCGAAGTGGCGGGGAAACCCCTTACGTCCGTTGCAAAGGAGATTATGCCCCTGCCCCTGTATTACATCTTTGTCATTGGGGGGCCTCTTATGGCAATCGCAACAACCTTAAATTCGTCCTTTACGGTGTTTTCCCGTCCCTTCCATCAGATGACCGCTGATGGATGGTTCCCCACCGGACTCGCCCGGACCAATCGATTCGGTTCGCCCTATCTGATTCTTACGCTGATCTACGTCATTGCCATTGCCCCGATAGTCTTTGGTTTTTCGATTCAAATGATCACCACCAATACGGTTTTGATAGGACGCATCGCGGATGTGGTTGCCATATTTGCGGTTATCATGCTCCCTACTAAGTTACAGGACGCTTGGGAAAACCGCTATTTCAAAAAAATGTCAAAGCCGGTGTTTTACGGGTTGATGTATTTTAGTTTGACCGTAACGATTGCCTGTATCATCTTGTCTTTTAACAGTATGGCAAAGAGCAATATTATTGCAACCTTGGGACTGGCAGTACTATTTTTGGTGTATGCGATACTGCGGCAGAAAACCGGTAAGGTCAAAATGCAAAAAAGCTACGAATTGCAATAGCTTTGGTATTTCGAGGTTGGTATGGGAAGACTTGGCTTTTATTTTGATGCGCGTTTTTGCATTGCCTGTAATGCCTGTAGCATTGCCTGTAAAGATAAAAACGCTTTATGGGATGGGCAGTTTTTCCGTACCATCATAACCTTTGAACACGGCGTGGTAGGTTTCTATTCCGCGTCGTGTAATCACTGCGCGAAAGGGGCATGCGTATCTGCATGTCCCCAAAACGCCATACAGGTCAAGGAAGATGGAACTGTGGTTATTGATCCCGAAGACTGTATCGGTTGCGGAGCCTGTGCCACTGCCTGTCCATATCAGGTGATTGGTATAAACCAGACCCGTGGCAAGGCTGCCAAATGCGACGCCTGTGCCGACTTACGAGAGAAGGGAAGAAAACCTGCCTGCGTTGATGCGTGTCTCACCCAGTGCCTTGACTTTGGCGACCTGGACGAACTGGCAAAACAATACGGCCCCGGTCTTGTCCGTCAAAACGCCGTGCTGCCCCCTCCTTCCCGTACAGAACCATCCCTCCTTATCCATCCGAGGAATATCTAATGAATCCGATTCAAGCTTCTTTGCACGAAACGATTATACGCCACTGGCGGTGCGTTCATGACTGTGCGCTTTTCTTTGCAGACTTTCCGTCCTGGCTCATGGGAAAGCCGGACTACACCGATGTACAACTCCATGCAGAATATGACAGTCTCTTTAAAGGGGTCAATGCCGATGTCTATGTGCCCCTCTGGGCATCCGCCTGCCTGGGGCGTGAAGATCAGTTGCTTGATGCGACGACCCTTGGGGTAGTGCATACATACCACGCATGGAGCTATGATCCGGTGCCAATGGATGGAAATCCCCCGGACTTTATCGGTCAACAATTCCGCTTTGTATGCTCCCTGTGTGCGTCAGCGCTCCGCGAACTTGAACACAAGGGCGATTGCAAAAAGTATACCGATGCAGTGGTGCGTTTTCAGGAGGCGTATCTTAAACCCACGGTCGATGCGGTGGTAGCCGGTATCCGCGAAAATACCCGCTCGCCGGTTTTCCTTGCTATGGCGGACAAGCTTGCCGCATACACTCCCTGCCTTCCCGACGGGGATTGCGGGTTGGTTCAAAATGAGGGGGACCTTCCGCTTGCGGAACTGTATTGTTATGAGATTTACGTGCATGGAACACCACCCCCAAAAGACATCCCTGATGAACGTATTGTAAACACCGCCGGACGCAACAATTGCGGTGGAAAATGTGTGATTCGCGCCCGGACACAAGCAGGGTGCATCCTCGATCTGTCTACTGATTGTGGTTCAATCGGCAGTCCCCCGTTACGTGCCTGTGCGCGGGGCAGGGCGTACCGTCAAACCTATATAACTGGACAGCGCCTGCGTTACCCCATGCAGCGAACCGGTGAACGGGGGGAAGGACGGTTCCGCCGTATTTCCTGGGAAGAAGCGGTGGAAATCGTTGCGGCGGAGTGGATTCGCATCCGTGACACCTATGGCGTGTCGTCCCGGTATGTGAACTACGCAACCGGCGTGAGCGCCCTGTTCCGCCCCGACGCAATGGCCCGTCGTCTCCTCAACCTTGATGGCGGACATCTTGGCCTGTACAACAGCTATTCAAGCGCCTGCGCCAATTTTACAACCCCCTTCATCTACGGCGATACCTTGAGCGGAAACAGTATTGCCGACGTATTAAACACGAAACTCCTCATCTTGTGGGGGCATAATCCGGTTGAAACTATCTTTGGTTCAGAGCGGAATTACTATCTGGCAGCGGTTAAGAAAAAAGGTATTCCCATTGTGGTGATCGATCCCCGTCAAAGCGACACCGCCGTTACCTACGCCGACCAGTGGATCGCGTTAAAACCCTCTACCGATGCTGCCCTTGCAGATGCTATGGCGTATGTGATCTGGTCCGAGGGCCTGCACAATCAGCAGTTTATGGACCGCTTTTGTCAAGGTTTTGACGAAGCTCACCTTCCCCCTGAGATTCAGAAAAATCAAAGCTATGAAGCCTATCTTTTTGGAAAAAAGGACGGCATCCCCAAGACGCCTGCATGGGCGGAACCGATCACCGGGGTGAGTGCCGCTGTTATTACCGGACTTGCACGAGAGTACGCCAAGGCAAAACCTGCCTGCCTGATGCCCGGACTCGGGTTGCAGCGCACTGGCAATGGGGAGCAAGCGGTTCGCACCATTGCTGCCCTGACCTGCCTCACGGGAAATGTCGGTATTCCCGGTGGAGGCGCTGCAGGTACGGGGTGGGTTCCTGGACCTGCACGGCCGGTCTATGCGGTCGGTACCAATCCCTATCCTGGTGCGATTCCGAGCTTTTTGTGGACCCGGGCCGTTTCTCACGCCCTCGATATGACCAGGACTAAGGACGGACTACAGGGGGTTGAGAAACTCGATACCAACATCAAAATGATACTCAACCTTGCGGGAAACACCTTGGTCAATCAACATTCCGATATTAACCGCACGATACATCTGCTTAAAGAAACCACCCAGTGCGAGTTCATCCTCGGTTCGGATGTTTTTATGACTCCCAGTGCGCGCTTTGCAGACGTTCTGCTGCCGGCATCGTCTTTTTTTGAAGAAGACAATATTGCCCCGCCTTGGGACTTTGCAGATTATCTTTTGCATAACAACAGAGTCATTGAACCGCTGTTTGACTGTCGCTTTGAATACGAGTTTCTTGCCGCCCTGGCGCGAAAACTCAATCTGTTTGAGCCGTGGTCCGAGGGATACGCTACCTATGGCGAACATGTGGCGGGTTTGTACCGAAGTGCCCGTACTCTGGAACCGGAACTCCCCGAATACGAGGCGTTTAAGGCGGCGGGGGGATATCATTACCGTGATAGAAAGCCCTTCATCGCATACCAGGCGCAAATCGAAGATTTTACCCACCATCCTTTTGCAACACCTTCAGGCAAAATCGAAATCTTTTCAAAACCCTTATACGATCTGGGACGGCACGATGTAATACCGCCAATCCCCGGGTATGTTCCCTGTCCTGAAGGTCCTGAGGATCCGCTTAAAGCACAGTATCCACTGCAACTGATCGGCTGGCATACCAAGCGACGTACCCACTCAATCCACGACAACAATCGCTGGCTCGAATCGATTGAACCCCAGTGCCTCTGGATGCACCCGGTGGACGCTGAGGCCCGGGGATTAGCAGAAGGGGGTCTCATCGAAGTTTTCAATACGCGGGGAACAATTCGGTTTCCGGTGCATATTACGACCCGTATTACCCCCGGAGTTGTTGCAATGGCACAAGGCGCGTGGTACACCCCTGAATCCGTTGCAGCAGGGGATACGAAAGACGCCGTCTGCATCAGAGGGTCTATCAACGTCTTGACATCCCAGCGTCCAACCCCGTTGGCCCGTGGGAATCCGCAGCATACCAATCTTGTAGAAGTACGCACATACAGTCCTTCCGGTAAAGTATAATCATGCCCGGAGCGGTTATTCCGGTTTAGCGAAATCAATCGGCGTATTGCTGGAAGGCAAGCGGAAAGACATGACTGTGTTGCCGTGATCATTGAAAAGGGCAAAGTCGCCGATCCGAATGATATCAAAATCACTCTGCGTTTCAATTTCCATTGCCATGATATTTTCAATTACGATTCCATCTGGCAACACAATATCCATGAAATACACACTCGTAAGCGAAGCCCCATGAAGACTGGTCAACTTGATTGTCTTGAGTGGGGATAAATCAAGATACTGCGCAAGCTGTGTACTCACGCACGTTCCCATTGAACCGGTATCCCACATCGCTCTAAGTGTCTGCGCAAAAATAACATGACCTAATATTATTTATTGGGGTATATGATATAATTCCAATCACCATGAAATGAATTTGTTTTTATTTTTATCAGTGCAAGTTCATCATCGCTTATTTTTTGTCCGGT
>JAITQK010000062.1 GCA_031288975.1 Treponema sp.
AGGTGGCTTTATTCTGGTACGGGACCTCGTATAACAAGAGTGGTAAGATCGTCTCCAACAAGGATGACCGGTTACGGGAAACCCAGGCAAGTCTCGATCAATTGCGGGATGAAACGGCCCATCTCTTACGGGAAGCCCGGGGCTTTGAAACGGCCCTGTCCAGTACCCTTTCCGCCTTGGGAACCGATATTACGGGAACCACGCCAAACGCCGCTTCCGGCGGGGATTTATCCTCATTTTTTGATATCAAGGAAACCCCTGAGGGGATCCTCCAGGAAGTGAATGATGTCAGGCGGCTTGCGGGGTACCTTTCCTCGGCAGTGGAACCCCTCAAGGAAATCGGCGCCCTCCTCAATTCCCAGAGTGCCCTGCTCACCGAGATTCCCAGTATCTGGCCCATCAAGGGCGGCATCGGTCATATTTCCTTTTTCTTTGGTCAGAATGAAAATCCCTTTACCGGTCAGTATTACATCCATAAGGGCATTGACCTCTCCACCTACCGCCAAGGTGATCCGATTGTTGCCACTGCGGACGGCCAGGTGGTTACCGTTGACTTTGACT
Organism: Treponema sp.; assembly: GCA_031288975.1. Classification (GTDB taxonomy): domain Bacteria; phylum Spirochaetota; class Spirochaetia; order Treponematales; family Breznakiellaceae; genus JAITNP01. The sequence goes on from JAITQK010000062.1 coordinate 562, forward strand.
ACAGCGGGTTCGGCAATTATGTGATCATTAAACACAAGCATGGGTTTTACACCCGGTATGCCCACATGCTTACCATCCGGGCCAAGAGCGGGCAGCGGGTCCAGCAGGGTGAAGTCATCGGGTATATCGGCAATACCGGACTTTCAACCGGACCCCATCTTCATTATGAAGTGCACATTGGATCAGATGTGGTGGACCCCTATAAATACCTGAATATCCGTTCCACCCTTGCCCGAACAGCCCGTTAGCGGAATAAGCGGATGGCAGGTCAGCAGCGGGAAAATTTTTCCCTCAATACGATTATTGGTCCAGGGACTTGGGTTCGAGGTGATATTGAATCCGGCGGGTTTACCCGGGTGGACGGCAGCATTCAGGGGAATATATCTGCCCAAGGCCGGGTGATCATCGGGGAGAAGGCCCGAGTGAAGGGTCATGTCAGCGGCACCTCAGTAACCATCGGCGGGGTCGTGTTTGGAAATATCCTTGCCAGTGAACGGCTGATCGTCCTTGCCTCCGCCCTGGTCATGGGGGATATCATCACCCGGCGTATTCAGGCCGATGAAGGCTGCCTCATTCACGGTAAAGTCATGGTATGCCAAACCGACGAGCAATGGGACCGTGCCCTTGCCGAATACCAGGATGTCCAGGGGATTCGATCCGCTCTTGCGGGGATTGCCACGTAACATGGCCAAGATCGATGCTTCTGACGGCCTCTTCCTGAATCCCGCAACCTTTGCCTCGGTTAAAGCTGAACCCAAAAAAACAAAGGATAAGCCGCTGATCCGGGGAAGTTCAAAATCCCGTTTTTCCGGTATCCTGGAATCAGTACACCAGGACACGGGCCTGGATGCCATGCGGGAGCTTCCCCTTTCGGAGGAGGCGATTAAGGAACTGCTGGACGAGGTACACAGCACCGGGGATGCTTTAAAAAAGCGGCCCCTCCCAGAAGAGATCCAGGGGTACAAGAAGGCGGTGCGGAATTTTCTGCACTATGTGGTGGAAAATGGCTATGCGACGGAAAAACAATTCGTCGGGGTTACGCTGAAAAGGCGTCAGGAAAAGACCCTGGTTCACGTGGTGGATCGTAAACTGGAACAACTGGCCGCGGGAATTTTGGCCGGTCAGACGACCCAGTTGGAAATTTTAGCCCGCCTTGAGGAGATTACCGGCCTTTTGGTGGATTTGATGCAATAGGATAGTATATGATACATGAGACCATGGACGACGAAGACATTTCCGCGTTGGAGGATACCCCTGCGGAACATGAACTGGAACGTACCGTCGTAATCGTTGAATCTGGAGAGGGTCTTAAAGCCCTGACCCCGGATACACCGGTCTACCGGCTCAGGCTCCTCTATTCCCATGAAACCTTTCTGGCCGCCTATCCTGGGGAGGTGTTGAACCCCGGCAATATGGTTCTGGTTCCCACCCGGTATGGCCGGGATTTGGCCCAAATTATCGGCGTCATTCGGATACATGGGGCGCTTCCGCTACTTGAAATTACCCGGATAGAACGATCTGCGACTCCGGAAGATCTGAAAAAATCGGCAGACAATCACCAGCAGGAACAGGAAGCCTTTACCATCTGTAAAGAGAAAATCAACGCCCATCACCTGGAAATGAAACTCGTATCGGTCCATTACATTCTGGAGGAACCTAAGATCCTGTTTTTCTTTACCGCGGAAACCCGGGTTGATTTCCGGGACCTGGTAAAGGACCTGGTGGGCATTTTTAAAGCCCGGATAGAGCTGCGTCAGATTGGGGTACGGGATGAATCCCGCATGATAGGGGGGCTTGGGGTGTGCGGCCGGGGGTATTGCTGCCACTCGGTTTCGGATAAGTTAAAACCGGTGTCCATCAAAATGGCCAAGGATCAAAATTTATCCCTTAATTCAATGAAGATATCCGGCTCCTGCGGGCGCCTCCTCTGTTGCCTTGCCTTTGAGCACTGCTTTTATACGGAGCAGCGACGGACCCTTCCCCAAGAGGGATGTAGGATCGCCTATGATGGCACACTATGGAAGGTGTTGGAAGTCAACGTGCTCATGGGGATGTTAAAACTCGCCGCCGAAGACGGCAGGCAGATACAACTCCCTGCCTCCTCTTTTGAGAAAAACGACGGGCGCTGGCGCGTTCATTATTAAAGAACCTTATCGTTGCGTTTTTGCCAAGGAGCAAATCCGGCTTGCCATTTTATCAAGCGAAACCTGTTCCATCACATGCCCCAATTCATAGGCTACCCGGGGCATACCGTAAACCACCGCCGAGGCCTCATCCTGACCAATGGTTATCCCCCCTTCCTGGTAAATAGCGCCTAAGTTCGCGGCTCCGTCCCGGCCCATGCCGGTCATGATGACCCCTAATGCACGGTTGCCATAAGCCTTTGCTACTGACGCGAAAAGCACATCCGCTGAAGGCCGGTGCCCGCTTACCAAGGGATCATCGCCCAAATGAACGATGGCCGCCAGGGATTTTTTCACCACTTCCATGTGTTTATTCCCCTGGGCTATCAAGATCCGACCTGGTTTAATCAGATCCCCCTCTTCCGCTTCCTTTACCTCCAGTGGGCATATCCGATCAAGGCTCTTGGCAAATTCATTGGTAAACCCCGGGGGCATGTGCTGGACCACGACAATGGGAACTTGCAAGTCCGCGTCAAGCTGGGCAAACACCTGCCTGAGCGCGTCAGGCCCACCGGTGGAAATACCGATAGCGATTATTTCTGTTTTTGCCGGCTTCCGCAGCGGTGCCGGCGGTTTGGCCGGCCCGGTGCTGGCCGGAAGTATCGTACTCAGCGCCGATGTAATCCTCGCAGCGGAATTATCTGTTGCAATCGGCACATGGACCGCCTCCGGTTTTTTGGTATAATCTCCGGGGAGCAGCTTTTTTCCCTCCAGCCGCCGGTATCGGCCGCCGTATCCCAAAAGCTTATCAACCAGGGTATCCCTGACCGCACGGATATCTTCCGACACCGCACCGGAGGGCTTTTGGATAAAATCACTGGCCCCCAAAGCAAGGGCTTCCATCGTTATTTCAGCGCCCCGGCGGGCAACCGAAGAAAGAATGACCACTGGTATCTTGATCCCCTGTTTTTTACGTTCCTTGAGGAATTCAATACCGTTCATTTCGGGCATTTCCAGGTCCAGTACAATGATATCCGGATTGACCCGGGGTATCTTCTGCAGAGCAAAACGCCCATTCATAGCCTTTTCGGCAATGACAAGCCCCGGTGTTGATTCGATCATTTTGCCGATAAGGTTGCGCATAAGCGCTGAATCATCAACAATCAAGACCCCAATTTCATCAGCCATAATCCAGCTCCTCTTATATAAATTTTCTATAAAATGTAGCCCATTGGGTTTTTACAAACTCAAATTGAGTATCCATCCCAAACAGGGATTCCGAATGGCCGATAAACAGAAAGGATTTTGACGCCATTGCCTCCCAAAACCGTTTGATAACACTCGTCTGGGCCGCTTCATCAAAATAAATGATAACATTCCGGCAAAATACCATATCCAGGTTTCGCTGTCCTGAATCATTTTTCAAGTTATGATAATCAAAACGGATTTTCGACATAATTTCCGGTCTGACTTTATAACCACCATTCAACTTATCAAAGTATTTTTTAAGATAATGCGGAGGAATTCCAGCAATCCGGCTTTCCTCATAAAACCCTTCCTTCCCTGACATAAGGCATTTAAGACTTATATCACTGGCAACGATTTCAAATCTCCAAGGAGGGGGCAGGATCTCATTCATCAGCATCGCAATGGAGTACGGCTCCTCCCCAGTAGAGCACCCGGCACTCCAGATTTTCAACGTGGTACCTGGGGAACCCCGTCTCATTTTCAACAATTCAGGTACGATATAGTGTTCTAAAGCGTCAAAATGGGCCTGATTACGGAAAAACCGCGTCAGATTAGTGGTAATGGAATCAAGGAAGTTCTTAAGCTCCTCTTTATCCCTGGAAATAGTACTAAAATAAGTCCGGACATCAATACTTTTATCCCTCAGCCGTTCTTTCAGCCTACTCTCCAATATAGAACGATTGGTAGGAGTAAAATGGATACCACTTTCATTATAAATGAGCTTACGGTACTGTTCAAAATCAGCATCGGTGAAAAAAACAGCTTCAGCCATGTTTACTATATTAAAGAACGAGGCTTTCCCTGTCAATCGGTTTTGCCCCCTTACTTGTGTATATTTGTGACTTCGTATTATGCTATTTTTATGCCGTAATACACTGCCTCAATCTCCCGCACCCGTTCCGTAATATTTTTTTCATACAGATATTCCCAGCCAACCCAGCGGAAAGCGGCCCCATCCGGTGTTGGGTGGTGCACCAAAGGGTTTATGTGGGCAAACCGGCCCGCAACCAGGGTCCGCCCCAATTCTGCGCTGAAGAGGAAGTCCACACAGGCTTTCTGGCGTTCATCCCCATCCACTTTCGTGATCCCGTAGAGGGGACAAAAGAGTGCGCCATCTTCGGGCCAGAGGATTTCAAGGTAATCCCGTTTGGGAACCGCATGGGCAAAAAACCAGGACATCACATACACGCAGCAGCCCTCCCGAGGCGCGATTGCATCCGCCGCCATTTCAGGGGCCCTTCCGGCAAGACCAATGTTGCGGGCAAGGGCGTGGATCCCCTGCTCTCCCTGTTCCTTCCAGATTTCAAGGAGGAGCAGTTCAGTAATATCATCCGGAGCATAGCCTGCAGCAACGCTTTTCACATATTCCGGGGCGCTCAGGTCAGAGATGCGGCGGGGGACAGGTCTGCCTTTAAGCCGCTTGTGGTTTACCAGTAACACGTAGGGCATGGCCCCGTAGATGCTGAATATCCCCTTGGGGTCCTGCAAATCGAGGTTCCTGAAAAGGGGATGCACCGGTTGCGGCGTAGGCACAGGAGCAAACCAGGCGTGCTTTTCAGATGTTGCAAGGAAATCACCGGTAAAGAATTCTCCGTAGCCAATATCGGTCACTACTGCAGGGAATTTTTCTTTTGTTTGTATGGTGGTGAGATTATTGTACATATCATGGTCTGCGCCTCCGCCTTTCCCCGTGGGCGATACCCCCCGCAATTTCGGCTCATGGCTCTGGTTGTAGTCCGCTTCAAAGGCATAGTAGGCTTGGGAAAACCGTTCCTTAAGGGGACAGTACACGCGCCCCAGAAAATCCAGTTCTTCCCGCAGGGAATCAGGAATCACCACCGGGGTCTTTTCTTTTTTCATAGGTTTCCTCTCACTAAAAAATAAGCGCTCATATCAAAATCCAGTGTCTCCCCGTTGCGCAACAGTTCCCGAAGCGCGAGAAAGCGCTCGTTGATTGCCGTCATGAGGAGCGCGTTTTGCCGTTCCTGGGTGGTGGTGGTGATAATGTGACGCACCGCTCCGCCGTGGATGCAGAGTCGCCGCTGCCCTAGCAACGCCATAACTGGATCATGGGTGGACACAAGGACAATCTTGTCTTCTCCCACGAGAATTTCAAGGGCCTTTTGCCGGTCAACGCCGGCGTTTTCAAGTTCGTCAATGAGGACCACCGGCGCAGGGGACAGGAGCGCAGTGTCTGCGATCATGAGGGAGCGGGACTGTCCCCCGGAAAGTTGGGTCAAGGGCGTTTCAGGGCTGAGGGCTTCCCCGGTGAGCTGGTTGGCAGCAAAAACAATCCGCGCTACCAAGGTTTCCTCTGCATCCAGGTTCCTGCTTTCCGCGTGCATCAGGATGAATTCCCGCACCCTAAGGTCCATGATGAAATTCATGTTTTGGGAAAGCTGGGCAACCAGCTTCCCTGCAAACCGCCCCTTGGCGTTGGGAACCCCCTGATCGATGAGGATGCGCCGTCCCGTGGGGGTATCACCCTGGGCAAGGCACTCAATATCCCCCAAGAAGCGGCTCTTTCCCGCGCCTGTGGGACCGACGATACAGAGAATGTCCCCGGGAATCAGGGTTATATTCAGTTCTTCAGGATTGCCGGCCTTGTCATGGCCGCCCAAAATAGTAAGGCTATCCATGGTCGCTCCGGGGAATTTCGATTTTTCGGTGCAGCACACTGGCGGTTACATAATCCGGTCCGATGCGGGTTTCCCCCAGGCAGTAGGAACAGAGAGCCGCGGGCAAGGCGAAGCGGACATTGGCGTGTTCTGTGGTGGCGGTTTCCGGGGCGTCCTTGAGATACCGGGCCAGTTCAAAGGTCCCCTGCCCGGTAAGCCCGTTTACAAAGAGCGCCTGCGCCTTTCGGTTTGCCTGGCATACCCGGAAGGCAAAGACCTCCCGTTCAGCCTGGGAAACAATATCCCCCTTGGTAATGATCACCAGATCCGCAAAGAGCAGCATGGGGCCGATTTTTTTCGGCGTGGCTACTCCTGAAAGACAGTCAATGACACAGAGGGCCTTTACCCCCTTGATATGGGGGGAACAGCGGTTACAAAGCCCGGCGCTTTCGCTGAAAAGAAAGTCCAGGTTCTCTGAAAGCCCCCATGCCACGCAGTCCTGGATGTTGTTGGCAAAATAATGGTCAGGACAGAGGTTGGCGGCTATCCCTGTGAGCACCGGAATACCCCGTTTCCGGTAGTGTTCATCGTCCAGGGTGGAGATGCAGTCGAATTTGACCGCCCCCACCTTGAACCCTTCCCTCATAAGACATTCCGCAGTTTTGACCGCTGTGGAGGTCTTCCCCGCCGAGGGAGGCCCTGCAAAGGTAATCAGCTTCATAAACTGCTCGCTTTTCGAAAGAGCAGCCAGTCCCCGCTTTCCTCATGGATCACCTGATAGTCCCGGACCCCCATCTGTTCCAGCACCAGAGCGTAATCTTCCGGGGAGGCGCCGGAGCTCATCTTTTTCTGACGCATACCAAAATCCTCGTTGTTCTGTTCAGAGAGCTTCCGAAAAATCGCCTCTTTCAGCACAAGGCTGCCGTAGCCCCCGCCGATGCAGGCCGCGCCATCAGGGGCCAAGACTCGCCATATCTCTTGTAAGCTCTTTTCTTTGTCCCAGAACCACATCGCCCCCCGGCTGATAATCAGGTTCATGCTATTATCGGCGAGAGGCATGTCGTGGACATCTGCACATATCGTCCGTATACGCTGCCGATCTGTTTCGCCAATACGCCCATCAGTGAGGGCAAGGGCGTGGGGATTGTAGTCTAGGAGGATGACTTCGCCATCAAAGCGTTTCGCTACTGCAAGGCCCAGGTGTCCACCGCCACAGCCTATATCCAGGCAGCAGCCCCGGCCTACACCGGAGAGTTCCAGCAGCCGAGAGGCAATCACCTGGTATATCGGGGCGAAGACCTCCTCGGCGATTCGGTCAAAATCAAGGGCCTTTTCCGCTAATGCATCCATACTCATAGTATATTATCATAAAAACAATCGAGAAGATCAAGACTCCTAACGGTCAATAGCTATCGCCTTTCTCAGCCGCGCCTGATTCGCCTCGCTCTAAAAAGGATGTGAAAATACCTGATCGAAGTTGATGACGCAGCCCGGCAGCGCCTCAATCGCCACGGAACCACGGGCCGGAAGATGCGTCCCCTCGAATCGCCCCTGGGGGTTTAAGCGGAACTGCCGGAGCCACTGTTGCTCCGGATCGACCACCCAATACTCCCGCACCCTGGCTTTTTCGTAAAGACCGCGCTTAGTATCCAGATCATGCTCTGGATTGGAAGGGGACAACACCTCAATGATAAAATCCGGTGCCCCGTAACAGCGATCCGGGTGTATTTTTGAGCTGTCGCAGACCACTAACACATCAGGTTCCAGGACATAGTCTTCCGCGTCCTCCTGCTCAGGAAACAGAACCACATCATAAGGGGCCACAAATGGCTCACAGGGATGTCCCATCAACTGAAACAGCAAAAAACCATAGAGCTTACCAACTACTCTCTGGTGCTTTGTACTCGGGGCGCTCATGGCATACACGACGCCGCCAATGACCTCCACCAGATACCTATACCTAGGTTCGGTATCATCCTTCCTGATGTTGGTGAAGGTACCCTTAAGTGCTGCTGAAACCGGCATGGCTCCTCCTTTATGCTTTGTCTTTATGCTACTATCGATAAAGGTCAATTGTCAAGCCTTTCTCTTTTCCCTCCTCTCGTACTCTCTGGTTCATCTTCTTTGAACGACTGAAAAGAAAAAAAAGAAAAAGAAATTAATATTGTGTGGTTATGGTAAAGCTGTACGTCCTGCCCGGCATGGGGGAATATTGTTTGATTTCGTAGCAGGTGTCAAAGATGTTTTCAACACTTGCGGATACGCTCAAATATTTG
>JAITQK010000160.1 GCA_031288975.1 Treponema sp.
GTGGCCAGGGATGGAACCGGCCCAGGTAGAGCGGGTGATTACCGTAGTTACCGGCCTGGCAGCGGAATAGAGCCGCTAAGGTTTTTGAGCTTATTTCAACTTATTCGTCCACAGCCGCAGCTTATGGGCTGCCCAGTGGACAATTAATATCCGCAGACGGTTATAGGCGCTCAGATCATCGTCCAGGATCGCCTCGGAGAGGACCATCTGGGCTATGGTATCGGTCAAATCGTCAGGGAGTTCCAGGATCCACCGGGAAAAGAGGGCGCCTTTGCATTCCTGGATATAGGCTGCAACCGCGGGTTGCAGGGCTTTGGCTTGCTTGTCGCTGAAGGCTAAGTCGGACTTCTTCCATAAGCTCCAGCCGCCGTGGGCCGCATGGTAATACTCGTAGGCTGATTCAGCATCGTCCAGGGCCAGGGTCGGCGCCAGAGACTCATCTTCGAGGAAGCGGACCAGAAGCGGGTAGAATTGGTTTTCAATGTCCAGAATACTGGCCATAGCCAGGACCACCTCATCCCGGAGATAAGGCGGGGGATTCGTGGCTCGGAGTATATCCAGAAGCACTGAAAGGGAATGGGGGGACCGGTAAATGCCGAAGGCCTCCACTCCCATGATCTTAAGCCGGGGATTGGTGGTTTTAATGATGATCGTTTCAATCTGGGGGCGGAAGGCTTCATCTTTGAGGCGCGCCAGGGCGATGATGGCTTCTCCGGCAAGCATATAATCATGGGAGGATGCCAGTTCTCGCAGGAGGGGTATGGCAGCGGAAAAACCGTGTTTCCCCAGGATTCGGGCGGCAATGTAGGCGGTGGTGTAGGGATGGTTGACCAGATCCGCCATGAGGGCCGTTTCCGCCGCTTCGTTGAGGGTATCCAGGGTTTCCATGGCCCGCAGGGATTCCATGCGGGTCGCAAGCCGGGGGGATTCGGCTCGCTCCAGAAGCCCGGTGATGGCTAATTGAGAGGGGGTATCATGGAGGGCATCGAGGATGGCCTCTTCTTCTTCAGAATCACTGGTCTTGTCCAGACGATCCAGCAGAGAAATGGCCCGGAGGTCCCGGAACGAAAAGAGCACCTCCAAGGCTCCCCGGAAGGGAAGCGCTCCCAGGGAAACCAGCTTCTTTTGGAGAAACAGGACCACCATGCTTATGGCAATGAGGATGGCATAGAGTATTTTAAAGGCCCCCAGGGAGGAGATTCCCCAGGTCTTGATGAGATCAAGGAGGATGCCGGCGGCAAAGGAGCCGCTGGCGCCGGCCACCCCAAAGACGAAAAAGTAGAGGATCCCCATATCCAGCATTAATTCCCCCGGGACCAGGGCAAGGAAATAGGTCTGGCCTATGCCTTCTGCGCCGAGGAAACCGAAATTCATCAGAAAAAACAGAACGCTGAGAAACAGGATCATCATGGAGGGTTGGCCGGTTAAGCTCCTGGGGACGAATATGATGGGGATCATGCTGACCAGGCCGATCATGACGCAGAGGATGAAGATCGGTTTGGCGCCGATGCGGTCTATCAGGAACTTGATTAAAAGGCCAATCATCAGGTTCCCCAGGCCGCCGAAGACGGTATACAGAGACACCATACCATCGCTCTGGAAGCATACTTCCTTGCTGTAGACCAGGATGAAGGCCCGGGAAACACCGGAAACCAGGGCCATGAGGAAGAGGATGAGGATAAACTGTTTGAGGGAAGCGCTTGAAAAGGCCTGCCTGAATATATCAATGAATTTGATAGGTGGGCCTTGGTCTTTCATCACCGGTTCAGGGATTTTCCGTACCAGGATGCCGCTGCAAATGCCGCAGCCGATACCAGTGGCCATAATAATCGCATAGAAGTACAGAGGGGGATCTTGCCCCAGGACCAGGGCGATGAGAAAGCCTGCAAACATCCCCACTGCGCTGTTGATGATCTGTATCAGGGTCATGTAACTGCCCCGGTCAGGACCGGAGGCCAGATAGCTCAGGACCGGGTTATTGCTGATCATGCCGATGCCGCGAGCCATATAAAAGAGAAAGACCCCGAGGAGGGTTAGGTTCATGGCAATATCATGATGCCCCTGGGAAACCATGTAGGGCACGAAAAGCAAGGGGGCCATGCAGATTGCCCTGCAGATCCAGGCGATACTGAAGATAGTGACGATTGAAAAGCGCCGGGCCAGCATCTTTCCCAGAGGCAGGAAAAAGAAGGACACATAGAGCAGGGCATTGATGACCCCGATATAGGTTGAGGACACCTGGAGCCTCATGGCAAAGAGGGTGATGATATTGCCTACAAGGAATGCCCAGGACAGGGCATTAAAGATATTAAAAACATTATACAATTCCCGGGCCTTACTGAGGCGGTAAGGTGAAAGCGTAGACGCCATAGTATTAAGTAATACTCATTGTTACCAAGGTTTTCAAGGGTTCGGTAGGATAATCTTACGCTCCTGAGTATTGCATTTCAGGAGCGCATAGCAAGGTCAGCGGGGGGCTATGGCAAAAACACGGCTCGTAAAACCAACCCCATCTTTCACATTGGGGAAGGTAACAAAGATGATTGCCCCTACCGGCGGGACCTGGTCGAGGCTGGTCATCAGTTCTATGTTCAGTTTTCCCCGTTTCAGCACGAAATCCTCGCAGATCATCCCCTGGGCGCCGGCGTTCACCGCAGAATCGGTATCCGGGGTTTCGTGTCCCACTGCCGCCACATTGCGCTGATCAATCAGATAGGTGAGGGCTTCCAGGTCCCAGCCGGGGTAGTGGGAATTCCCTTGCGGATCTTTGTGTTCATAGTCCTCAGCACGGTGTTTTGACCAGTCACTGCGGAAAGCGACAAAGGAAGCGGCGGGTATTGGTCCGTGGGCCTTTTCCCAGTCCAGGACGTCCTGTTTGGTCAGCACGTAGTCTGGATTGGCTGCCACCGCAGCGGATTTGTCGATGACCACCAGGGGATAGACCATGTCCTTTACCCCGAATTCGTGGGCAAAGCGGCCTTGGGGATCGAAATGCCGGGGAAAATCGGTGTGGGTGCCGTATTGTCCTGACAAGGTATATTGATAGGCTTGAAAAACGTTTTCAGTGTTTTCAAAGGTGTAGAGCGGTTTTACTGCCAAGGGGTCAAACCCATACCAATGGGGAGTATTGGGGCTGAGTTCCAAACTAAGGTCTACCCAGGTGTAATCGGACTTCCATTGCGCCAGGGTTTCCCATAAAGACATATTCATAATGATTAAGCTCCTACTTGAGTGTGCTCTTGCATAGTAATAAAGGCCCTGATTTTTGTCAATAAGATTGCCTTTTTTCTCTGCCCCTGCTAAACTAGATGGACAAATGGAGGCTGAACCATGAAAAAACTCCCCTTGGGGATGCAGGACTTTAGACAGATCGTTACCGGAAACTTTGTCTATGTGGACAAGACCCGGTATCTCCACAAAATGCTGGAGGAAGGACAGAACTACTTCATGTCCCGTCCCCGCCGCTTTGGTAAGACCCTCACCATCTCTACCTTGTACTACCTCTTTAAAGGGGAAAAGGAGCTGTTCAAGGATACCTTTATCTACGACAAGTGGGATTTCAAGGAATACCCGGTGGTGCGGATAAGCATGACTGAGATTGACACCAGAAGTCCTGAAACCGTGGAAAAAACCCTGCGGCTCAAACTGGAAAAGCTATACCGGGAACACAGCTTAACGCCTCGTACCGATGACTATAAAGTGATGTTTTCCGATCTCATTAAATATCTCTCGGAGCGGGGAGCGGTGGCGGTCCTCATTGACGAGTACGACCGGCCTATGCTGAACCACCTGGGGAATCCGGAAACTGCCAAAGCAATACGGGCGATTATGCGGGAGTTCTACATCGTGGTCAAGGATACGGAGCCGTATCTCAAATTTGTGCTGCTCACCGGTATCACCAAGGCGGGGATCTTTTCCACCTTGAACCACCTGGACGAACTGACCACTCAGGAAGCATACTCCTCTATGCTGGGCTATACGGCGGAAGAGCTGGAACGCTATTTTGCCGAACACCTGGAGACAGGGGCTGCCAAGCTGGGCTGTTCCCGAACGGAACTGATCGAACGGATCCGGGATTACTACGATGGTTTTTCCTTTGACGGGGAACATTTTGTCTACAATCCCTTTTCTATCCTGAACTTTTTCAAGGAATACAAACTCAAGAACTACTGGATAAGCTCAGGACTTCCCAGCTCGCTGGCGGATTACGCCAAATCCCATAACTTAAAACCCGAAGACTACATCAACACCTACATAAAAGACGGAGAACTCAGTGCTTACGAGATCGAGCAGGCCCCGCCTCGGAGTTTTTTGGCCCAGTCCGGGTATCTTACCTTCAAAGCGAATGATCCCTATCTAGGTTATCTGCTGGACTATCCCAACCGGGAAGTGCGGGAGAGTTTCTCCGCGCTTATCGGTATTGAGATTGATCCGGAAAAGCGGAACTTGAAGACATACAGTCTGGAACTGGAAAGGAGTTAGTATGAACAAAAGAACCATGGTATGGCCGGTGCTGTTTCTGGCGCTGACCATGACGGTATGGGCGCAGACGGGAAGCCGCTACGCCCTGGTCATCGGTAACGGGAACTACAGCAATGTGGGAAAACTCGCTAATCCTGAGAATGACGCACGGGATGTGGCAGCCGCGCTTCAGCGGTTGGGCTATCAGGTGGATTTACGCATCAACCTCGCGTACCTCCCGATGATAGACGCGGTGGACGCCTATACTGCAAAGCTGTCCGCACGGCCACAGAACGAGGGCTTTTTCTGGTTCGCTGGGCATGGCATACAGATACGGGACGAGAACTATCTGCTGCCCGTAGACGTTACGGTAACGAGTGAAAGCCGTGTGCAGGGAACCTCGTATTCCCTGAACCGGCTCCTGGGGGCGTTTGATGAAGCGCATAACAAGGTGAACATCGTGATAGTTGATGCGTGCCGGAACAACCCGCTCCCTGCGACCACGCGGCGTTCCTCGACGCGGGGCCTCGCGGTGATAAACGATGTACCTGCTGATCTGTTTGTGATGTTTTCGACCGCCCCTGGGGAGACGGCGATTGATGGTCAGGGTAAGCGGAACAGCCCATTCGCTGAGGCGTTTTTGAAGAACATAGAGTCGAAGGAAGGGCTTCTGTACATGGCGGCAGATGTGATGCGGGACACGGCAACATTGACCGAGAACATGCAACAGCCGTTCTTTCGCGGAAGCATCGTGAGCGAAAAATACTATTCCCTGAACCGTGGGGGTACGCCGCAAGCGCAAGCCGCCCCGCCGGCCCCGCGTCCCGCGCCACAGTGGGGCGAAGAGGTGATAGAGACCGGCAATCTAACGGTGAGCACGATAACAGCGGGTACGCTGGAGATACGGCAGGGGAGCGAGGTGATAGGCAGCCGTTCCATAAGCGCGGGAGCGCGGCTTCCCATCAACAACCTGGCAGTGGGGACGTATACGGTGCGGATACGCTACAGCGGGGGCCGGACAGAAGAGAAGACCATAACGGTGAAGAAGGACGGAACCGTGGCGGCGGCCTTTGACTACCAGGCACCGGCTGTCGCGTCTGGTCCAACGGTTAGCCCACCGCTTGCGGTAACGCCCCAGCAGACCCCTGCATCCCGTCCGCCGGAGCGGCCTGTTTCCGATGGCTTTGTGCGGATCAACGGCGGGACGTTTATGATGGGGAGTCCGGCGTCGGAGGTTGGACGGGATAGTGATGAAGTGCAGCATCAGGTAACGGTGAGTTCTTTCTATATGGGGAAGTACGAGGTAACGCAGAAGGAATACGCGGCGCTTATGGGGACGAATCCGAGTAACTTCAAGGGCGACAACCTGCCGGTGGAGAAAGTAAGCTGGTTTAACGCGGTAGAATACTGCAACGCCCGGAGCCGGAAGGAAGGCTTGACGCCTGCGTATACGGTGTCTGGCACTAATGTTACGTGGAACCGGAGCGCCAATGGCTACCGGTTACCCACTGAAGCTGAGTGGGAATACGCCTGTCGTGCAGGAACGACGACGCCATACTCGAGCGGGAGTTCTGTTGATGCCGCCGGGTGGTATTGGAACAATAGTGGAAGGAAGACACATCCCGTAGGCACAAAGCAAGCGAATGCGTGGGGCTTGTACGACCTACATGGAAATGTGTGGGAGTGGTGCTGGGATTGGTACGGGGGCTATTCGAGCGGCTCTCAGACTGATCCAGTGGGCGCGTCCTCGGGCACGAACCGCGTTGTACGCGGCGGGAGCTGGGACTACGACGGCCAGAACCTGCGCTCGGCGTTACGGAACAACGACACCCCGTCTATCCGGTACAACTTCCTCGGTTTCCGCCTAGCCCGCCCCGGTTTATGA
>JAITQK010000215.1 GCA_031288975.1 Treponema sp.
CATGCAAGACTCGCTTCCAGTGACTTGCTCTATCTTTCTGGATGAGGTGCGTCGTTTCCAACGGCCCTCATAAGGTCAACTTGAAAGGTTTCTCCTATTTCCTCCTTTCACGAGCTTTCGTGACGCAATGTGGTTTTTCTTCTTAACTTGGTTTACAAACCATAAGCATAATCTCAATTGTGGGTCAAGTTTAACATGCACTAACCAGTATGAAACAGGCCGTGAAGTACTGACCCTTATCCCCTCAGTTCGTCCTGAATGCGGAGAAAACTTTCGTACCGGTCTTCGTGGATCTCTCCGGCGGCAACGGCTTCGAGGATCTTACACCCCGGTTCGCTCTGGTGGGAACAGGATAGCCCGTAGGCGCAGGTCCCTGCTAAGGGGGCAAAGTCACGCAGATAGAGGATGAGATCATCCCCCTGAATACCGTCGGGCACTAAATGCCGCAATCCAGGGGTATCAATGATGAAGGTCCGGTTCTCGCACCCGGGAAGTTCCAGCGCCACGGACATGGTGGTCGTGTGATTTCCCCGGTCGTACTTTTCATTGAGCAGCCCGACCTTGCTATGGATGCCGGGAATCAGGGCGTTGACGAGGCTTGACTTCCCCACTCCGGACTGGCCCAGGAGTACTGAAAACCGGTTTGCCATGAGGGACCGGAGGGTGTCTATCCCTTCTCCAGTACAGGCGGAAACCCTGAGCACCTGATAGCCGATCCGCTCGTAATCCCTGAGCCGCACCTCTGTATCTGGATCAGTCTCCAAAAGGTCACTCTTATTACAGAGGACCACCACGGGAATACCGGCTATATCCGCTTGGAGGATGGCCCGGTCGAGGAAGCGGGGTCTGAAGGGCGGCGCTGAGGTGGTGGTAACACAGCAGACCAGGTCCACGTTGGCTGCGAGAATCTGGGGAGCCTGCCCTTTCCGGTTAAACCGGGTTAGTATCCGTGTGCGTTCCTCAAGTCCAAGGATGAGGCCCTTCTGGGAATGGAGGGGATCAACCTCGAAACGCACCTGATCCCCTGGGGCCAGGGGGTTATAATACCCATCAACTCCTTTAAGAACCTTACCTTTGATGCGACATTCAAACTCAACTCCGCCAAGCGCGGAAAGCGCAGATGGATCCCCTCCATCGGATCTTACCGTAAAGATATTCCGGGAACCCCGGAGCACGAGACCTTTCACCGATGTATCCAGTCGGGTATGGTCAACGCCTCAGCGTGCAGGTCATTTTCAGGGGGATCAAGGTCCTCAAGGCGGCGGAGGGTCAGATCAAAGGCATCGGCCCAGCGTTGCCAGGATGGTTCAAGCGGTGATGCCCCGGTTACCACCAGCAGATGAGCTTCCCCGCAGCCTCGATCTGTCCGCAGTGTTTGTTCATCCCTATCCAGCAGGGCCTCGACCCGATGGGAGACCCCTGCTATGGAATCGTAGATACCGATATCCGGAGCCGCTGCCCATTGGAATTCCTTGAGCAAAAAAAGGAAATGGGTACACCCCAATACAACGGTATCCACGCCGGCAGCACGGAATCCTTCAATGTACGGAACCACTGCCCGGCGCCGTTCCGCCTCATCTGCGAGGGCATAGCGGTGTTCCACAAACTCCACGAGGTCTGGCGCGGCAATACCGGTAATGGTGCAGTCCGGTCTGTACCGGGCGGCCAGGTTCATGGTATAGGGATCGTTGATGGTCCGCTCTGTGCCCAGTACGCCGGCCCGTTGCTGCTGGCTTTCGAGAACCGCAGGCTTTATCGCAGGGACCGTGCCCACCATGGGAAGGCCGGGGAACGCTTTCCGCAGGGCAGCAAGGGCAGATACCGAGGCGGTATTACAGGCCACTACCACCACCTTGGGGTTAAAGAGCCGCAGGAGCCGTTTCATCAGGGTGATTAATAAACCGGTGAGTTCTCCCTGTTCCCGTGGTCCATAAGGAAAAGAAGCCCGGTCTGCAACGTATACCAGGGGTTCCGCCGGATTATGCCCATGAAAATGACGGCAATACGGGAGACCGCCAATGCCGGAATCTAAAAAAAGGACAGGCTGATTATTCATACTTCACGACCTTCTGCACGAGGTTCTATACGAAGTCCGGGGGTTCTCTCAATCCACATACTCAATGGGAAACACCGCCCTATCCCGGGACAGCACCGTTTCTGGGAATATGGCCTGGGCCTCTTGTAAAAGCTGTTTCAGGTTATACTCGGTATACCGGGGGCTGTAATGGATGAGGGCCAACTTCTTGACCCCTGCCGCGGCAGCGATCCGGGCGGCCTGCTCTGCGGTCATGTGCTTTTTTTCCCGGGCGCTTTCCTCAAGCTCCCGTTCAAACATACCCTCACATACCAAAAAGTCAGAACCTGCCACTTCTTCGGCTATGGCGGGAAAGGCCAGGGTATCCGTAACAAAGGAGAATTTCCTGCCTGACCGGGGCGGTCCCAAGACCTGATCGGGCCGCACCTCGGAACCATCGGCAGCCAGTACGGTTTCCCCAGCTTGCAGCTTGGCCCAGAGGGGACCCCGGACGACCCCCAGGGCCTGGACCGTTTCAGGGTGGAACTCACCAGGGCGCTGGTCCTCTTCAAAAACATACCCAAAGCATGGCTTGGTATGGCGTAATGAAAAGGCACGGACATGGAAGCCTTCCCCCTGGTACACGATACCGGGCTCGGTTATTTCCTGTATGACGATTTCATAATTGATATACATATCCAGCACCCGGCGGCTCGTTTCGATATATTCGGCAATCCGGGGGGGGCCAATAATATAGAGGGGATCATCCCGGTCAACCTGGGAAGAAAGCATGAGTAGCCCCGGAATACCTGTAACATGATCCGCATGGGTATGGCTTATGAAAATGACGGATATTTTTTTCCATCTGAGGTTGAGCTTTCTGAGGGACACCTGGGTTCCCTCCCCCCCGTCAAAGAGGAAAAGTTCCCCTTCACGTCTCAAAAGCACAGATGTCAGGTGACGGTTTGGCAGGGGCATCATGCCCCCGGACCCGAGTATAAAGGCTTCAAGGTTCATGGGGTAAAGTATAGTGGAGACCGGGGACTGTGTCCACATTATGGCCCATGCACGTAACCCTTAAGAGAGCGCAAGCTTCTGATGCTGAACCAGCAAGCCGCTACTCAATTTCATCTGCCGAAGCAGTAATTTTTTCCCGCACCAGTTCGCCGATGATTTGGGCGGGTAGTTTGTGGGCTGTTTCCGCGTGGGTCAAGTCGGCGGAGACCCTGTCCAGAACATCAAGCATTTCCCGTTGGCGGGTAAAGAAGCCGCCTTTTTTAGCGGGGTCAACTTTTGGCGGGTTTTTGGTGTAGTAATCATCAAGGGCGTCATATTCTTCGTCAGTCAAATCCGGCACTATTTCCTCCTAAGCGTCCGTGCAATGTGCCTTAGAGTTTTGCCGCAGGCAAGGCTCTATAATAAATGAAAAAAGATACTCCTGCATTTCATTGCGTGGAATACCTTATGGGCAGGGTTTAAAGCCCAATGGTCTGAAAACATGCAGCGCGGCGGTTCATGTATCCTTGAGCTTTAAGAGCATATCAAGCATGGCAAAGAGAAAATCCTGATATTTGGGGGGCATGCTTTTTACCATACTCGTCAGGTTCCTGAATTTATCGTCTGGTATTTCTTCCAGAAACATATTGCCTTCGCCATATCGCAGGTAAGATTCATTGACATTGAAAGATGAACATATCAGTTTGATGAGCCGTTCATTGACCGGTATGTGGCCAGTCTCAACTCTGGCGATATACCCGCTTGACAGAGCGGTAACCAAGGAGAATTTGGTCTGTGATAAGCCCAGGGCATTGCGGATCGCTCTGATTCTTGTGTTTATGGCCGGTATCTCCACAGATTTCATAGTGTATAGATTAGCAAAATTCCAGTGATATAACAAGCATAAGGTCAAATAATGCTTGACGTACTTAATAAATCATTGTAATATCTATGAATTGTTAAGTAATAAAGGGTGGGTGTATGCAACAAAAATGGTCAGAATTGACAGAAGCGGCATGGACCGCCCGGCTTTGGGCGTTTTACCGCCAATTGCCGGATTCGTTCAAAGCAGGATTTACCGCTTTGGCCCAGGAAATGGTCCTGGAGATCGAGCAGCAGGCCGGCGGTCCACCGGAGCAGCGGGCTACAGCCGGAACCGTCATTGTGGGCAGACCTAAGCGGGAAATGAACGCTTTGAGGTAACAGGGCCGTGGAAAAATCGTATTTTACGCCGTCGTTGGCGGCGATAAAAGAACGTATCCTTGGATACGGGAATAATGCACGTGGAATTTTGCTTTGCAAAAGTCCATACAATCCACACTGGATTGTACATACATTAGTCGGGTGAAGACGTAAAGCACAAAGGGAAGTTTATGAAAAAGAAGGTTTTGATTTTGGGGGGGGTGTTTGCATTGGCGCTGACATCCGGGTTATTTCTGGCCAGTTGTGGGTCCAAGTGCTCAAATGACGGTGACTGCAATTACAGTTACAGTGCCGCTGGAGTAGGATCAACATCATTCTGTGACGATAGTGGCTGTGGAGTCTATAAAGACTATACTGCAGGAAAGACATCTTCTTCTAATTGCAGCTGCTAATTAAAAGTGGCGGGCTCAAATTTTGAGTTTTTGGGTCCGCCGTTTTCTTTACAAATCAAACGAGGAAAAATTAGGAAACAGTTTATGCTTAAAAAATTTCATGTAAGCCGTATTTTGAAAAATGGAATCGTCAGCGGTGTTGTAGTGAGTATACTGGGATTGCTTGTCGCTTTTGGCCCCCAGTTTTTGTTCAAAGTCTGCAATGCGGATGAGAATGGTTTCCCGCATTGCCATTGGTCGGCCCAGGCGGAGATAGGAATCGGAATTATGATCGCTGCGCTGGGCTTTGGGCTTATGCTTTTTAATGCGCCTCATACACATCTTGGTCTGTATCTTGGGATATTTTTTTCAAGCGCCATTGCCATCTCTGTTCCCCATGTGCTTATCGGCGGGTGCAACATGATGTCTATGGCGTGCCGCAGGGTGGCATTTCCGGCTCTTACCGTCATCAGCATCGTACTGTTGCTGTACTCGGCCATTAATGTGGCTTTTTTGGTTAAAACGAAAGAAGTAATGAACGGGCAGGAAGTATAAACATGACGCGGCGTTATACAAGGTTAAGCGGGTATGGGAATAAAACGAACGCAAAGATGCGTTTTATGTTTTGAATTGTGCGATATGCGAAACAAAGGTTCGCATAAAAATTTTGTTGCCAAAGTAAAGGAGAAACAAATGAAGTATCGCAAAGTTTCACAAAGTAAGAAGAAGAATAGATACTTTGTGTAACTTCGTGTAACTTAGTGGTTAAATATTTTACGGGTCAAGTTTAGCCTGCTGGAAGCGGCGAACCGCAACTCGGTGATGACCGTCAATATCTCCAGCGGTAACATAGGCGCTGACACCTGTAACGACATCCAGTGGCGCCGTGAACGGCGCCCCGGCCGAAACGGTAACACGGAACGGCAACCTCCAAATAACGCCGTTGAAAAGTTTCTCGTCAGGATTCTACGAATTCAGTGAGGGAGGGGCAATTACCAAGTATACCGGCAGCGGGGGGAATGTTGTTATACCCGCTACTACCCGTTGGGGCGATCCGGTTAAAACCATCGGCAAGAGCGCGTTTGAGGGAAGGGGGCTTACCGCTGTTACCATTCCAAACAACGTTACCACCATCGGGAGTGAGGCGTTTCGCGGCAACCAGCTTACCGGCGTTATCATTCCCAACAGCGTTCGCACTATCGGGGATGACGCATTTTCTGGCAATTGGCTTACCAGCATCACCATCGGCGCGAATGTTACTATGCGTAGCGGGAGTACAGGAACGGCAGATCAGGCCGACAGATTTAACTACTTCGTCGGTAACAATGATATACCCATTTTCACGCGCATACGACCAACATACCCGAAGCAAGCCATTGGAGTATATCACCAACCGCTATCCGTGTCCCGGTGACACAGGGTTTTCCAAACCTAATATCCGGGTCAATACTGATAAATGCGTTCAATTTTTGCACAAGAACAGCATAATACTGTTTACAAATAATTTCAATGCCGATTTTTTAGGAGGATTTTTATGCCCGCCCGTTTCTTGTTGACGATTATTGCGGCGGCGTCTCTTGCCCTCGCCGCCTGCGCCCCCGTTCCCGCCCCCGTCCCCGATTGGGCGGCGTCGCCCTCCGCAATCCGCACCGTCTACCCCGATAGCAATTTTATAGCCCAGCGGTGGGGCGGCGCGACACGCGAAGCAGCGGAACTTGCGGCGGCGGCGGCGATTGCACGGTTTTTTACCAGCGAGATAAGCACAGAAATCTGGGATCGCGTGGTTATCAATCAGCAAAACGGTGAGGCAACAGAAAGCTCTGAGACCACCATCGAAGCGTTTGTGCAATCGCAGATCGATCTTTTTGGCATTCGCTATGCACAAGACGCTTTTTACAACAAAGCCGAAAAGCTGTGGCAGACTGTTGCCTATATCGACCGCAACGAGGCGTGGACGGTGTATGAGCCGCGCTTTAAGCGGCAGGCGGACGCTTTTGAGGTGCTCTATGCAGCGGCGGAAAATGAAAGCGGCCAGTTCAGGAAAGTCCTGCGATTCAGGGTTGCCAACGCATATATGCGCGGTGGAGATTTCGTGGAGGCAGAAGCGTTTGGGCAAATTCTTCATCCCCAAAAAATGAATGTTT
>JAITQK010000202.1 GCA_031288975.1 Treponema sp.
TTACAATATTTCCTGAAAGATAGTTTTCTTTCAGCTTTAGCTTTTCCGCATAGACATATTTTCAGGCTGGATTTCTGCGGATGGACAGTGAAGATCAAACTGTGTATCAGTATTAAAAACAATATAAATCGAGGAAGTTTATGAAGAGGGTATTCTTTTTTGCTTTTACGCTGGTTGTTTCTTTCATTATTTCCGGCTGTGATAGGTTAACCGCCACGGTAGAGGATTTGATGATGCTAGAAAACTGGGATGAGCCACAAGGCTATGTTAATCCTGATGATTTAAACACAGGTCTGCCTATTGTAAGAATTAATACAGTAAATGGCAAGGACATAACAAACAAGGTGGATTATCTCACCGCGGATATTAAAATCACTGATCCCGATGATTCCGATAATGATTTAACAACAACAACTGAAATTCGGGGACGTGGAAATAGTTCATGGTGGAATAATGGGAAAAAACCGTACAGGCTTAAGTTTTTTGAAAAACAGAAATTATTCGGTTTGACAAAGGCAAAAAGCTGGGTACTGCTTGCCAACGCGACAGATGACACCATGATACGAAACATTATCGCCTTTGAAATGGGAGAGAAGTTTGGACTGCCGTTTACCAATCATTATGTTCCTGTTGAACTGATATTGAACGGAAAATACCGGGGCAGCTATCTGTTGACTGAACAGGTACAGGTTGGAAAAGGCAGGGTAGATATCGATGAGGACACAGGATATTTGATTGAACTGGATAACTATTATGATGAAGAACCAAAGTTCAAAACCGCGCCTGTTCCCTTTCCTGTGATGATAAAATCGCCTGAAACTATACCAAACGGTTTTGGTGATAATTTTGTCAAAACATCGACAAATGAACTGGTGGGCAAGATGTTTGCGGATTCTTTCCCGGAGAATGGCTATCGGGATTTAATCAACATGGATACGTTTGTCGATTACATTATGATTCAGGAATTTCTCAACAATACGGATTTCTGGTCATTAAACAGCGTGTATTTATACAAAGATGGTGAGCCGGGTTCAAAAATTTGCGCCGGCCCTCTTTGGGATATGGATAGAACACTTGGAAACCCGCATAAACGGCGTCCGGCAAATTCAGATATTACACCGCTTGGCGAAGTGTTTTTCGGCAGGTTGTTCGCGGACCCTGTTTTTGTCGCGGCGTACAAAGCTAAATGGAATGAACATTATGACATCATTGCGACTGAAATGCCTGCCTTTATTGATGAGATGGCAGATAAATTAGCTCAATCGGAAAAGATGAATTATCTGCTCTGGCAGGGAACGGAGCCGGAAGATTCGTATTATGAGGGCATAATAGATGATCTCAAAACATGGTGGGGCGAGCGTGTCGCCTTTATGAATGGAGCGATCAATGGCTGAAAAAAAACATCTGCTTTTCCTTTTAATCCTTGCTATGGGCTTTTGCGCATCTCATTTGGCTACGGCGGAAGAACAATTCTCATTGAATGCCGGTATCGGTGGTGATTTTTCTGTATTGTTTGATGTTGAGAAAAATCATAATACGTTTGCCCCGCAAATAATGCCAGTCGGCGGGGTGAGCGTTTTCTTTGACGCGACTTACGTTGAAGTAACCGTTGCTATGGTGTGGGGTTCCAAAATGACGTTTGTTTATCCTTATGATCCGGCAGGCATTTCATTTTCATTAAATCATATCGGTTTCTCGCTTTATGGGAAATATCCCTTTGTTCTAAAAAAGCTGACAATATATCCGATGCTCGGTGTTGATTATCATGTACTGCTGTCAGCACAGGTAAAAGACGCTGAGGACAATGATTCTGGCGGAAAAATAAAACGCGGCGACAGTATCGGCGGCGGGTATAAGGTAGAAGACCAGTTTGATTATCTGTCATTGGGCTTGGGCGTCGGTCTGGATGTTCCGTTACCGAAATCGTTTTTTATACGCAGTGAGTTTATCCTGCACTATGTATTTGACTCAACAATAGCAAGTGACAGAAGAGAATACGCGAAAAAGTTTGATTATGACTATTCGAGTATCATATTTGGTCCGCAGGTTAAATTTGCGGTTGGGTACAGGTTCTGATGCAAAAAACAAGGGAGATTCATACATGAAGAAACTGTTTTATATAGTGGCTTTGCTCGGAGTTATAACTAAAGCGATATTTGCGCAAGAGGTAAATAGTGATACCGCCGCCGCGCAAGATGAAAAGATATACCGGCATCAGCAATTTGATATGTTGATTGGGATTAACGCGGGTTTTGGCGGTATGATGACTGGCGGTATTTTGGATGGAAAAAAAGGAACGCTCGCCTTGTCATTCGATATTGGTTTAAACTATGATTTCTATGTTTTGGATTGGTTTTCCGTAAATACCGGTTTGTTACTGCATCCCGAAGGACATTTAGTCCTTGACAAGGATATAGCCGAAATTGACCATAAAGATTTTAACCTGGTCAATTATGCCGCGACGCCTCTTTGTTTGACCATTCCAATCGCGGTACATGTTAATGTTCCGGGCACCGATTGGCTTTATACCGGTCTGGGTGTAAACATAAACATACCAGTTATAAGTTTATTGAATTCCGCTATTGATACCGATATCAAAGGCGGCGTATTTGTAAGCATGCCCATAGATTTTGGTTTTGACCTGATAAAACCCGGTAAAGGCGGAATGCGTTTTTTCATGCGTATTACACCGACCTTTGTTGAACACGGGACGACAGTACCCATCGGCTTTATCTGGCAAATATACAACTGGAAAATATAGAACTATTATAACTATTCATTCGATGCAAAGAAAGTGGATATTTTTCTTGAAAACGGTGATTACGCGATGCTGGTTGAAGTAAAGACCTCCTTGACGACCGGCGATGTCGATAAACATCTGGATCGGATAGCCAAGATACGGGAATATCTGGAAAATCACGGTGATAAGCGTATATTGGTTGGCGCGGTCGCAGGCGGTATCGTTCCTGAAAAAGTGCGGATCTATGCAGAAGCAAAGGGGTTGTATGTTTTAGTACAAAGCGGTGAATCGGTTACAGTAACCGAAACACCTCAGACTTTTAAAGCTATGGAATGGGAAGCACCATAAAAAACCTGCCGCGACCTCCCTATCGCGGTGCTCAAGAACCGCGGCGGCTTTTCCGCCTATGGGGAAAAGCATATTTTTTTGTAAAGAGTTCTTTTGATTAACGCTGATTATAACTTCCAATCTATGTTCTTTTCTTATTCTGCGTAACCTGAACCTATTCCAAAACACTTCGGGCGTTGAGCTTGTCGAAGTGCGACAAGCTCAACCACTGTTATAAGCGATTTTGGAACAAGCTCACATGAGTTATCAGGGCGGATCTTATTTTCATATCATAAAGGGGACTCACAGCTTGAGCGCACGGGCGCCATTTTCTTCGGCGAGGCGGAGAACGTCCTCACGGGGAATACCGGCGCGGACAAAGCACTCGACTTCGTCGTGTACGCCTTGCCCGTGGGGGACAAAGGCCGCACCAGCGTCGGAGCCGACCGCGACTGGTACGCCGAGGGTCAGGGCGGTACGCAGGTTTTCGGCATGGCCCTTGAGGATCTGTGCAAGCACTTCGCGGCTTAAAGAGCCTGCGGTACCAGATACCAGGTAGTTCACCAGGGGGACAAAGGTTGGGATCCAGAGCGTCCCCAGTTCGGCCATGGCCTCAAGTTCCGATATGCCGATGAAATACCCGTGTTCCACGCTGTCTACCCCAAGCTCCACAGCATGGGCCACCGCTGTTGCGCCGTTGCAGTGAGCCATCACCGGCAGTCCTGCGTCATGGGCGTACCCTACAATGTAACGGAGTTCCTCCGGCTCGAAGCCACCAGGGGAGATCACCCCGTACCGGTCGAAGCTCACGATACCAGAGAGGATCACCTTCACGAAATCGGGCTTGAGGGCCATGAGTTCCCCTAAGGCGGCGCGAATATCCGCCAACCCTGAACATTGTTGCCCAAGGAACCCGCCGTAGCCCCCAGCTTTTACCAGGGCGTATACCGGCGTTTTGTAGATCAGTCCCAGTTCCGGCGCAAGCTCCCGCGCAACCAATCCGAGGCGCAAGACATCGCCGCCGTCCCGTACCGCCCGTACCCCCTGGTTCACATAGCCTTCGAGAAGCCCCTGTATCTGCTCCTGGGACGACTCATGGCCATTTTCCCGTCCGATGTGTACATGTGCGTCGATCATAGGTACAAAATCCTCCTTCCCGGTGCGTTTCCCCGGACCTTACCATTTTATCAATTCCGGGCCGGCGCTGTCCATGAGTGCTGCCCGTTCATCCTCACTATCGGCGATGATGCTGGCGGCAAGGAACCGGGCCACCGCAGTCTCGGTGGTGTAGGCGCCCATGGGAACCGCCCCTTCCCGCCATAGCTCCCGGGATGTGGTGTACCCGGAAAAATCAACGATCCCCTCCTGCTGGGAACTACAGTAGAACCGGATGCCCCGGCGTTTACCCATGGTGAACACCCGCTTGAGGGAGTAGGGGCCTTCCCGGAATCCGGCGGTGCCTGTATCGTAGAGTTCCAGGAAGAAATTCTTGACCCCCTTGTCTATGAGGGAGGTGAGATAATCTGAGCGAAGCCCGGGGTAAATGCGGATGACGCATATAGAATTGACCGCGTCTTCCAAAAGCTGGGAGAGGACAAACTGATCCGCCTCCAGGGGACCTGCGAGGAGGGAACTGCCTGAGAACACCGGGACCGCCATGTTCCAGTTCCGAAAACATTCGCTTCCGATCCGTTCAAATTTCAAGTTCAGGGGAGATAAGACCTTGCCCCCGTGAACCACGTAGACCCCTTTGGGCTTATTCAAGGCCAGGGCCACCGCCTTCTTCATGGTTCGAATCGCTTCAGAACCGGCTCCCGGCGGGGTGGATGAGGCGGCCAGGACAATGGGGGCGCCGGCGTCGGCAAAGAGCCAGTACAGGAGTGGTGCCGTATAGGGCAGGGTATCGGTGCCGTGGGCCACCACGATACCGTTGGCGGTTCCTGAATTGAGCTTGTCCGCGATGGCTTCGATGAGCACCACCCAATCGGCAGGCACAATCTCCTCTGAGAGGATCCGCCCCACCTGAATTGACTCAAACCGGACCTTGGAAAGGTCCGTGTCCTGGTCTCCCGATGCGTGCCGGGACAGGAGGTCCCGGAGGACCCGTTCATCCCCGGTTTCAATGGTCCCGTCTTCTCCCACACGACCTGAAATGGCCCCGCCCATGGAGAGGACATACACCAGAGAAACTGAAAGCTGCTCTTTCAGCACATCCTTCACCAGGGTCGGTTCCGCAAGTCCACCGGTTTCCCGCATGACCAAGCCGGTGAGAAACTGTATAGGCCCGGCAGCCCCTTCCCGGATACGCCGTACCTCTTGAGGATTGATATCGATCACTGACTTGACAATAGTCTCAATGGTTTTCCGGTCTGTAAGCTGTTCCCAGCCCCGCTCCCGGATAAGCTGCTCTGGGGCCTGGTCTTCCTCCAGCACCGTCGTAATGACCTGCCGCGCAATGGTTCCGTGGATCCGCCGTTCTGCCAGCAAGGCCAGGATATCCGCGAAACGCTTGGGGGTGAGGGGACTCTCGGTAACCGTAAGGCCCAGGCGCTTACATTCTTTTATGATATATGAGGCCATCCATTGGGCCGCTTCCCGGGGATCCGCTCCCAGACTAATACTTTTTTCAACATAATCAGCCCGGCTTTTTTCATCACAGACCAATTCAGCCTGAAATTGGGTAAGTCCGTACTGGTCCATCATACGGTTGCGCCGGCCTTCGGGAAGCTCCACGATAAAATTATCCAGGGCTTCCAGGATATCCGAGCTGGGGATAAAGGGGGGCAGTCCTTCCACCATACTCAGCCGGGGTTTCTCGTCACCCTTTCTGATCTGGAAAGATTCGGTGGCGTTTTTTGCCTCATTCCAGAGACGGCTTTCAGGAAGCACCTGGTCTCCGCGGGTCATAATCTCTTCTTGCCGTAAGAGTTCTGCGTTCACCGCCTTGGTAACAAAGTTAAAGGAATTGAGATTCCGCAGTTTCACATACTGTTCTGGGATCGCTGGGTACGGGGCCATAGCCACATACGCGTTACAGCGGATCAGACTTTCCACCTGTACCCCGGGGATCAGTTCCAGGTACTGGATCCGCCTTCGTAAATCGGATAAAAAAACCTCCGCTTCCTCACCGATTTCAAAATCCGCCGCGGTCCTTAAGCGCAGGCTCGGCATACCTGCACGGGAATAATCCATCCAGGTTTCCTGGGTACCTCTGGGGCCTTTACCGTGGATAAGCCGCCCTGTATCCTCTTCAAGGCGTATTTCGGTAATCAGGATACGCTTTTTCCGGTGGTGGAACATGATGTCTATGGCTGCATCAAGACCCAATTGTATGGAAAGCCGGGACAAGGCATGACCTTCAGGCATGGCCGGGGTACTCAAGTTGCGTTCATAAGGGGCTTCCTTCACAATAGCTCCCCCCAAGCCCCGGATTAGGAGGCATGCCTTCCTCACCGTCTGAGGATCAAGACTGGGCAGCGCCTCCGGCTCCCCTCGGCAAACCGGACAGGACGCAAAATTCCCCCCTGCGATGGTCTCTGTGGGAAACCGCCCTGCAGAATCGAGTCCACAGGAGCAAAAGGGCTTGACCCCTGCCAGGAGTAAAATGCGGACCTCAAGCGAAATATAGGACTTAAACACCGGCCTTTACCTCTTCCTATTATAATTAAAAAAATATTAGCAAATTTACCACAATGAATGTATAATAGATTTAACATTAGTGCAATTATCCCTAATAAGAGTTCTCTTTTGATTGTGGAGGGTTCAGAGGTTGATGCCAATTGGATACATTAAGGAGTATATGTGATAAAACGTGATTTCCCCAAGATTCATTTCTATGATCAGGATTTTGTTGACATATATGATAAAACCTGGGCATGGATTCAGGATTGCTGGAATACCAGCAATGAAAAAAGTACCGGGGAAAAACTTGCAGGTGAAAAACTTGAAATTCCAGCGGTTGAAACCACCTCTGAAATGGTTGCTGAAACCCCTTCGATTGAAACAGACGAAGCCCAGTATCAAGCTGAAGTGTTTTCGCTTGACTATCTCCCCAGTGAAATGGTTTCATTTGAAAATCCTCCTGGAGAACTATGCTGGTTTGATCTTGAAATGTCCGCTGAAACTGCGGTACCTGACGAGCCTTTGTTGGAAAACACAGCGATTGAACATGCTATCGGGGAGCTATCGCCTGAAGATTCGCCGCTTGAGGCTCCGGCAATCGAACATCCCACCTCGGAGGATCCATCCTTTGAAACCCCTGAAATGGAACGCGCCGCTGGTGAAAAACCATCCCTCCCCAAGTCCCTGATCGGCAGGAAATATTTCTCCTACCCCGGCAGTCCGGTGATTCAGCAGGTAGACGCCATTTTTTCATCCTTTTTTCTGGTCTACTCAAACCGGATTTATCAGGCCCATCCAACCCTGGATATCTTTTACGAGCGGCAGGAACCAAACGGAGCCATCCGGTCCGCCTATGATCGGATCAGCGGGCTTCCCGTGTTTGACGAGGATAACCCTGAAGGGCTGGGGATCCCCCTCTTTGCCTGGGCTGAATTTAACCTCTACCATAAATCGGCGAACAAGAAGCGGATTAAGGAAGTCCTCCCAATTCTCCACCGGTATACCGAATGGATAGATTCCCACTTTAAACGGTCTAACGGTCTCTACGAGGTACCTCTCAGCGCAACGGGCATGGTGAACGCCCCGCGGGAGGCTGCGGTCTATCCCATGGATTTTAATACCATGATGGCTATTAATGTGCTGTACCTTTCGGCCCTGGCGGATATCCTTAACGATAAAGAAGCCAGTTTTCAGTACAAACGGCAGTACTTTTCCCTCAAGACCCGGATCAACACCCTCATGTGGAACAATGATGATGGCTTTTATTATGATATCGATAAGGATGAGCAGCATATTCCGGTAAAAACCATAGCCGGTTACTGGCCCCTCTTGGCGGAAATTCCCAATGACGACAAGGCAGAGCGGATCATTGAGAAGCTGCAAGACCCCCGCTTATTCGGCACTCCCCACCCCTTTCCGAGCCTGGCGGTCAACGACCCGGCCTTTGACGAGCATGGTGGCGGCTATCGAGGCTCCGTGTTTCCCCACCTCACCTTCATGGTGATCAAGGGGCTGGAACGGTACCAGCGTTGGGATTTTGCCCGGGAATGTGCCATCAGGCACCTCTACTTTGTCCTGGATTCTATGGGCCCTGCTGAGGGGAACAACCATCAGAACGGGAACCACCACACGGGCAATCTCTGGGAAGCCTACCTTCCGTTACGGGAAGGACCGGCCCAATGGCCGGATAACCCAGATTTTCCCCGGTCCCAATACCTGACCTATGATGCCCTTTCCACGGTCTGTTTGACCATAGAAAACATCGTGGGCTTGTTTATCTCCCTCCCCCGGAAGACCGTGGACTGGATCATCCCCAGTCTTGAAATCATGGGGGTGGAGAACCTGTCCCTGAAAAAGAACATGATCACCATCCTTTCCAATAAAAGCGGCAGGGGCTGGGAGATTCACATGGAAAGTGAGAAGCTGTACTACTTTACCATTAACATTCTGGGGAAAAAGAAAAAGACCCTCCCCATTCCTTCAGGGAAGTGTTCTATGCTGATAGATAAGCTCTAGTTGTATCAAAACAGCCCCTGGGAGGGATGCAGTAGCTTTTCCCGTTCCCCTGCAGCTTCATTATGCATCTCCTCAAGGCGGGCCATAATCCGATCCACCATGGCCTGCTTCTTGTCTTCGATTCCCGCGGCCTCTGCATCTGCCCGTACCGTATTCCTGAACTCCGGGCAGGACAAGACCGGACTGGCGGTGAAGCGCACCACATCATGACTGACGTAATCATCCATCATATCACCCGGACGCACATGGAGCACTTGACCGTTGATCGCCACCAGGCACATGTAATCAAAGGATTTGATATAGGAATCAATTTCACGAACCCCCCGTTTGGTATCCGGATCCCAGGGCCGGTACCGCGTTCCTGCGGGAAATACCAGCACCAGTTTCCCCTGGACCTTAATCTCGCTTAGGACCTTCATGGCAGCCCGGTTAATCCCAAGGCTGCGGATCTTCTCGGCCTTGTCTTTTTCAGGGTCCAACCCGCGACGGGACCGGCTCGGATAAATGATGACCCGTGTATAAGCCCCGGTAAAGGCCGCCACTGTGGGGCTTGCCTCGTTGAGCTTCAGGCCGGCGATAGCCACCAGTGCACGGTCTATGTCCGCACCCTGCTCCTTGCGTAATAAATACGAGAAAATCGGCAGATCAAGGTTGCTGTAATGCTCCAGGAGGAGGAGGCACGCCTTGCCCGAACCTGCCTTGTCTCGCAGCTCATGCAGGTGTTCCATGCCGCTGATGCCTGAACCGGGAAGTATGAGGGTCTCAACGACCTTATCCAGGAAGGGCAGCACTTCCTCAACCCCTGGCTGATAGACATTGTGTTCGGTAATCACGGTGGAGGATTTCGATACGGATACCGTCTGTTTAATAAGATCCTGGAATGTGGAATTCAGTGTTTCCATAGTGTTATCCTGTTGCCCAAAGGCGTATGAGTTCAATGACCACCTTACAGGCAGCCGCCATCTCTGGAACCGATACCCATTCGGTGCGGCTGTGCCAGTTGCGGCCGCCGGTAAAGATATTCGGCGTGGGGATTCCCAGCTCAGTAAGCCGGGAACCGTCAGTACCGCCTCGGATTGGCTTTAACCGGAATGCCACCCCGGTATTGGAAACAGCCTTTTTCAACATATCCAGCACCTCGGGCCGTTGATCGATCTTCGCTTTCATATTGTAGTACTGCGGTTTCGCCGTAATGAGCACCTGCCCCCCAGGAAACTGGGCTTCCACAGCCTGTGCAAACCTATCCAGGGCCGCAACACGCCGTTCAGCACCGTGGCGGTCAAAGTCCCGGATAATCAGGGATAGCGCAGCCTGTTCCCCATCTCCCTTGATTTCCATGAGGCAGTAATAGCCGTAATACCTGTCAGTGGCCTCGGGGCTTTCAGACCGGGGGAGCATCATGGCAAAAGACGCGGCCATGAGCGCCGCATTCACCATGATCCCCCGCGCATACCCTGGGTGTATGGCCTTACCGGTACAGTGAACCTCCACATCGTAGGCATTGAAACATTCCGCCTCAATCTCCCCCAGGGAGCCTCCATCCAGGGTATAGCAGGCAAGGGCCTGAATCATATCCCGGGGAAACTCAGGAAGCCCTTTGCCGGTCTCCTCATCAGGGGAAAAGATCAGCTCCACTGGACCGTGGGCTATGCCAGGGTGGGTGAGCAGGTATTCCGTTGCCCCCAGAAGCTCCGCAATACCAGCCTTATCATCAGCCCCCAGCAAGGTGGTCCCATCGCTATGAATAATGGCCTTGCCCTGCTGGGCAGCCAAATCAGGATCCATTTCCGGATCCAGGGACAGCCCCCCTGCCAGGTCAATGCGGCTGCCCTGATAGGCTTCCACCAGACAGGGTACCACATCCTTGCCTGAAACCTCTGCCGCAGTATCCAGATGGGCGAGAAACCCCAGGGTGGGGGCGCGTTCCTTGCCTGGGCTTGCGGGAATCCGGGCAATAACATAACAATGATCGGTTAATACCACATCCTGCAGTCCCAGCTCCCGGAGTTCCTGGACCAGGGCTTTTGCCAGCTCCCATTGCCCTGGAGAAGAAGGGGTCTCCTGGATATGGCGGTCGCTGGTAGTCCAGTAACGGACGTAGCGCAAGAACCGGGGAACCACCAAACCGGTGATGAGGGCATCATCTTCCTGTATTTGACTATTCATACTATTAGTATTGACGGAAAAGACGTTCTCGTAAAGTCCTGTTACATAAGGGCGCAGTAACAAAGGTGCAACCTATCAGGATTTCCTGGGGTCTCTTTAGCAATGGTTAAGAAAGGAAAAGTCGTTATTGACCGGGAAGTATGTAAGGGATGTTTCCTCTGCATACGGGCATGTCACTACGCGCTTTTGGAGCAGGATACTCAGCCAAATGCCCTGGGCATCTACCCTTCAAAAGTGGTTTATGAACGCAATGGAGAAAAATGTATTGCCTGTGGAAATTGTTTCCAGGTGTGTCCTGATATATGTATCACCGTCTATGAAGAGGCCGGCGTATGATCACCGGCGATAAACAGTTAATCAAGGGAAATGAAGCCATTGCCGAGGCTGCAATCCGGGCTGGTTGTATGGCCTACTTTGGTTATCCCATTACCCCTCAGAATGAAATCATCGCCTACATGGCAGAGCACATGCTCGACGCAGGCCGGATATTTATCCAGGCTGAAAGTGAAGTGGCAGCCATCAACATGGTCTACGGCGCTTCCGCAGCCGGGGCCAGGGCCATGACCAGTTCCTCAAGCCCTGGAATCAGCCTCAAACAAGAAGGCATGTCCTTTGCAGCAGGGGCGGATATTCCCCTGGTGCTAGTGAACATGGTCCGGGGCGGCCCAGGACTCGGGTCCATTGGTCCTGCCCAGAGTGACTATTTTCAGGCCACCCGCAGCGGCGGCCACGGGGATTACCGTTCGGTGGTCCTGGCCCCCAAGAGCGTCCAGGAATGTGCTGATCTCACCTATCTGGCTTTTGACCTTGCTGACGAATACCGTATGCCGGTCATTGTGCTGGGAGACGGGATACTAGGCCAAATGATGGAAGGGGTGGTCCTGCCCCCGGAGCGCCCCCTATCGGCCCTTCCCAAACGGGACTGGACTCTGGGCCGCATGGCAGGCACCGGACGGGCAAGCCGGCACATCACGTCCATTGATTTGATACCTGAATCCCTGGAAGCCCAGATAAAGGCCCGGTTTCTCCGGTATGATACGGTAAAAGCGCGGGAGACCCGGTTTGAATATAGTGGGGACAACGGGACGCCGGATATCACCGTGGTGGCCTATGGTACGTCGGCGCGGGTAGTCCTGGGCGCCCAAAAACTCGCCGAACAGGGGGGCATCAGACTGGGCCTCTTCAGGCCCATCACCCTCTGGCCCTTCCCTTCAGAAGCCCTGGCACGAATCGCCCAAACCGGGAAACCCATCCTCACGGTGGAGATGAGCATGGGGCAGCTTGTGGAAGATGTGCGGCTGGCGGTTTTGGGCACGGCGCCTGTGCATTTACTGGGACACTGCGGCGGGGTTGTCCCCACAGCAGAGGAAATCTTTGCCGTGGTAAAGCGGCTCCTGGGGAGGTAAGTTATGAAGCAGCAATACGGGCATCCTGTCAGTTTAAACACCGTGCCGACCAAATACTGTAGCGGCTGCGGTCATGGGGTCATACACCGGCTCATTGCCGAGCTTATCGATGAAATGGGGCTGCGGGAAAAGGCGATCATCACCAATCCTGTGGGCTGCGCTATCTGGGCGGATCTCTACTTCGACTTTGACTCCCTCCAGCCTGCCCACGGGCGCACCCCAGCGGCAGCCACGGGGCTTAAACGGATCCTGCCGGATCATCTGGTGATTTGTTACCAGGGAGACGGGGACATGGCAGCTATCGGCACTGCAGAGATGATCCACGCCGCCAACCGCGGTGAGCAGTTTACCACTATTTTCGTGAACAACGCCATCTACGGCATGACCGGTGGTCAAATGGCCCCCACAACCTTGGTGGGTCAGAAGACAGCCACCGCACCAAAGGGGCGGGACCCTCTCACGGCGGGCATGGGCTATCCCATCCGAGTGGGGGAACTCCTCTCCTCCCTTGAGGGGAGCCGCTATATTGCCCGTGGAGCGGTGAACACCCCGGGGAATGTCCGCAAAACCAAGGGGTATATCAGAAAAGCCCTGGAAGCCCAGGTCCAGGGCATCGGGTTTACCATGGTGGAAATCCTGGCCCAGTGCCCCACTAACTGGGGCATGGAACCGGTCCAGGCAGTGGAATGGCTTGAACAAAACATGATACCTATATTTCCCCTTGGGGAAATCAAAAATACCATTTCTTTCTCTAAAGGAGTTCAGTAAATGACTGAAAAATCGTTCTTCGCCGGCTTCGGCGGCCAGGGCATCATTTCCCTGGGACAAATTTGGGTCTATTGCGCCATGAAGGAGGGCAAGAACGTTACGTGCTTTCCCTTCTATGGCGCGGAAAAACGGGGCGGCATTGCCCGCACTTCGGTGGTCGTCTCTGACGAAGAGATCGCCAGCCCCCTGGTTACGGTTCCCGACTCGGTACTGGTGATGAATCCCGAATCCCTCCCCCTGTGCGAGGACCTGGTGAAACCAGAGGGGCTTATGCTCATCAACGAATCCCTGGTACAAGAGGAGCCGAAACGGCGGAACATCAGGGTGGTCAAGATCAAGGCCCAGGAGCTTGCGGAGAAGCTGGGGAACGCCCAGTTTGCCAACATGGTTGCCCTGGGCGCCATGGCAAAACTCACCGGTGCCCTGCTCCTCAGTGAAGTTGAATCGATTCTGAAAAAGTTCTTCCCCCCTGAGAAGCGCCACCTGGTGCCCCTGAACGTGAAAGCCATCACCCTAGGATACGGAGCGGTGTAGCCGCGTCCTTTGTCCCTGTCCGCGTTAATCAGCGTAAATCCGCGGACTATCTTCTTCTTGTACGTAAGGTGCGTTTAGTAAGACGGAAAAGGCCCGATCCCACAGGACCGGGCCTTTAAGTAACAGGCTTATACCTGATTAGAAGGTCCAGATGAAGTCAAGCTGAACGGTATTGGTGATAACGTTTGCGGGGTCAGGTTCAATCTTGTCAGTCAGCTTTTGTATACCGAGGTCGTAGAACGCGACAAGCTTGGCATTACCCCCGATATTGTAGGTTAGATTCGGCTTGATATCGAGCTTGAGGGCGTAATAATCAGGCTTTACCCCAATCTTCGCTTCAAGACCAAGCGTAATGGGAACGTTCAGGGTATACTCAACGTATGGCGCAAAGGTGAGTTCAGGATTGAGCGCAGCTTGGTTCTTAGGATCATTCGAACTACCACCGAAGATGTACTGGTGCATTTTGAGGCCGACGCCAAGGGGATCTATCACCTGGAAGGCAAAGTGCTCGTTTATCCAGATGGTGCCGATGCCTTGGGCGTCATAATAAGTTCTGCGCTTTACAGGCTTGTCAGATAACTCTCCGTCCTCAATCTTACCACCAAAAGCGCCGAGATTGCTGAACGCCGCTTCGATAATAGCGGTGAGCTTGTCAACGGCCTTAATATTGACACCGAGATACGCACCTATACCCGCTTTATTGTCATACCCTCCATCTTGTACATTTCCAGTAAAGGAATCTGTTGTGTATTTGGCAATTATCCCCTCTGGATCATGGAAATCATCGGATTCAATGATACCAGTACCTTTTCCGTCACCCTGACCGTCCAGCTTTAAGCCTGCAGAAACGGCAAACGCGTCACTTTCATATTGGACGCCAATGGCAGTTTCAAGCAGGAAATCTACACCAGAAGGGAATCCCTGCCCATTAGCAAGTGTAAAAGTCGGTATTCCCGCTTCCCCATTAGCATCAGGACCGGTAAGGAACAAACCAACATTGAGGCCATCAATAGGCTTTACCTCAAAACGAGCGCCCCAACCAGTACTGATATTAAAGTCCTGGAGACCGCCGCCGGTCCACACGCTGTCGTCAATCTTACCCACCTTGATATTGAGTTTGTTATTGATAAGCTCAGTCCACAAATACCCATTGCGGAGGGAAAGCGGAAGACCCGCCTCTTTCTGAGCACGGATAC
The DNA here is from genome assembly GCA_031288975.1 of Treponema sp. Taxonomy (GTDB): domain Bacteria; phylum Spirochaetota; class Spirochaetia; order Treponematales; family Breznakiellaceae; genus JAITNP01. Next base: position 14,775 of record JAITQK010000202.1, read on the forward strand.
CAAGCACCACCCCATAATTATCCTTGGTGTAGGTGGCATTCAAATCGAAACGACCGAAATCCTTATCGGCATCGTCGTTATACATCTTAATAACCGGATCGGGAGCAATCGGATTCCCATCATCATCCGTCTGCGATTTCTCAGATGTTGCGCTGAAATTAATACCGGTCTTCAGCGCACCACTGAACTTCAAGCCTTCTTCCTGGGCAAAGGCGCCGCCCACTAAAACACAGAAAACAATTGAAAGAGCAATAAGCTTTTTCATAGTTCCTCCTATAAGCATTGCGGAGAGAAGCGGTCAACGACCCCTATATCTCTCCTTGTTGAAAAAAGTTAAATCAAACTATCATAAAATCCTCCTTTTTGTCAAGTGTTTCATCCAAGCATCTTTATTCGCCGTGAGGTATAATACCCCCCGCTCTGCACCTAAACTTGACCCACAATTGAGATTATGCTTATGGTTTGTAAACCAAGTTAAGAAGAAAAACCACGAAGTATCGCAAAGTGTCACAAAGTAAGA
>JAITQK010000023.1 GCA_031288975.1 Treponema sp.
AATGGCCTCTAAAAAAGCGGGGTGCCACGCAATGCGAATAGCCTCTGAATTTTCTGCTGCCAAAGAAACCTGCCTTTTAAACGCCCTTAATGGTAGCATGACTCCGCTGACCGCGCAATGGGGGAATTACGCCCCTCAGAGCGTCGATTTTCCGCCTCCCACACCCACGCCCGCCTCGTTCCTATACAATTCCCAGTCCCCCACATCAGGCGTTGCCCCATCCAGGTACCATACTGCGCCCGTGGGAACCATCGGAACACCAAGCGGGTATGAAACGACGGTCACCGGATATACGCGCACGCTTCTCCTGGTCAGAAACAAGGCATATTCGCCCAAATATAAACAAGGCGGGACCCCGGATGCTTTATTCGGGTTAGACAATAGGTCATTGTCTTAAGACAATAAAGAAGATTAACCACTAAGTTACACGAAGTTGCACAAAGGATTCCTGGCCCTAGCTGACTTTGTGTTACTTTGTGCTACTTTGTGGTTAATATTATTCTTAATGAGCATAAGAATGTATGGGATAGGCGTATTGTTCGTCGTGTGCAGACCAGCCCCATAGAGATTCGCCTATTACTCACGCACCTTACATACAAGAAGAAGACAGGTCCGCGAATTACGCGAATTAACGCGAATTAATGCCAAGCAATCTTGTCTTATTCGCGAAAATTAGCGTAATTCGCGGACCCTTTTCTTCGTTTTTTATAGTCATGCGTACTATGCGCTATGCAATCATGGATTCAAAGCGTTCATAAACGCCATGTAAGTATGTGGGATGCACTCGTTACAGTAGTTCAAGCGCCTTATACCTTGCCCGTTGCGCTTGATGCACTTGAATAGTAACGATATTATAAAAGAAGATTAACCACTAAGTTACACGAAGTCGCACGAAGTATTTTTGTCTCTATCTTACTTGGTGAAACTGTGCGATACTTTGTGGTTGATATGCTTCTTAACCTGTTGACATTGGATGCATACCGGTACATGGCTGTTTTGCATACGGATACTAGGAGCACGACTCCGCTGGCCGCGCAATGGGAGAGCCGTGCCCCTCACAGCGGCCGTTTTCCGCCTTCCGCATCCACACGCGACTCTTGCCGGTACAGTCCGCAGCGCCCTGCTTCCGGCTTTGCCCAATACCGGGAACTCATGGTACGCATGACTACACACAACAAAGAAAAGAGTCTGCGGATTACGCTAATTTCCGCGAATAAGACACGATTGCTTGGCGGCAATTCGCGTTAATTCGCGTAATTCGCGGACTGTCTTCTTCTCGTGCGTAAGGTGAGGCTTACGCTAGGTCTGGTCTACCACAGACACGGACCGTGCTCCCTCCCCGCGGTTCACGCTGTTCCTCCTTGCGGGGCATTGATTGTGGCCAGCAAAGGGCTTATCCTCGGGTTAAAAAAAGGTGAGAAATACAAAAAATGTATTGACAAGGATTTTCTTTTTAGTTACTTTAAGATAATACCTATGATTAATAGGAATTAAACGTATCAAGGAGTTTTATATGAAGATGCACGGGCTTAATTGTGGCTTGATTTTGGGTATTGTCCTCTTGGCAGCGCCCCTGGTGTATGGGACCGGCGCCAAAGACGCCTCCGCACCGGCCAGTGGGGAAGAAATTACGCTGCTCAATGTGTCCTATGATCCGACCCGGGAACTGTACCGGGCCTATAATGAGCTGTTCGCAAAGCATTACCAGGAGCTGACCGGTAAGAAGGTAACGGTAAAGCAGTCCCACGGCGGCTCAGGCGGACAGGCGCGGAGTGTTATTGAAGGTCTTGAAGCGGATGTAGTAACCCTTGCGCTGGCCTATGATATTGACGCGATTGTTGATTCCCGGCACATCATTGCTGCGGATTGGCTTGCCCGGCTCCCCAATAACAGCGCACCCTATACTTCAACTATCGTGTTTCTGGTTCGTGCGGGGAATCCCAAAAACATCAAGGACTGGGATGACCTGGTCCGTAGTGATGTGCAGATCATCACGCCAGACCCCAAAACATCAGGAGGCGCCCGGTGGAATTATTTGGCTGCCTGGGAGTATGGGCGGCAGAAATACGGTGATGATGTGCAGGCGCGGGAATTCGTTAAAAATCTTTTCGCCAATGTTCCGGTCCTCGATTCTGGTGCACGGGGATCGACGAACACCTTTGTGCAGCGAGGACTGGGGGATGTGCTTTTGGCTTGGGAAAACGAGGCGTTTCTGTCGATTAACGAGCTTGGGAAAGGGCAGTTTGAGATTGTGGTGCCGAGTTTGAGTATTCTGGCAGAACCGTCGGTGGCATGGGTGGATGCAGTGGTGACCAAACACGGTACTGAAGCAGTTGCCAAAGAATACCTCACGTTCCTCTATTCAAAAGAAGCGCAAAGACTGGCAGGACAGAATTACTACCGTCCCCGTGACCCTGAAGTAGCGCAAGAATTCGCCAATCAGTTTCCTACCCTTAATCTCTTCACGATTGATGATAAGTTTGGCGGATGGAAAACAGCACAAGTCCTCCACTTCTCCGACGGCGGCGAGTTTGACAAGATGCTCACCGAGTTAAACAAGAAGCAGTAGCGGGAATTTTCTATAAGAGAGCGTTGAAAGTTAAGCGAGTATAGCAAACTTTTAACGCTTCTGAAAAGGATGTATACGATGCAGATACGAAGACGTACACACAAGGTTAAGCTGCCGGGGTTTGGATTGACCCTGGGACTTTCTGTAACGTATATGTCCCTCCTGATTTTAATTCCCCTGAGTGCGCTCATTTCCCACGCGGCTCAACTGCCATTCAAGGAATTTTTTGCGATTGTTATGGATGAGCGGGTGATTGCGGCCTTTAAGGTTTCGTTTTCCGCCACGTTTTATGCGGCGCTTATCAATTTCTTTTTTGGGTTAATTATTGCCTGGGTTTTGGCCAGGTATAATTTCTTTGGGAAACGGATTATCGATGCCCTCATCGATCTTCCCTTTGCGATCCCCACGGCAGTCGCCGGAATTTCCCTGGCCTATGTTTTTTCACCCCACGGATTTATGGGCGCAATCCTGGGAAAATTCGGGGTCAACATCGCGTTTTCCCGGACCGGTGTTATTGTAGCCCTCGTTTTTATCGGAATTCCCTTTGTGGTACGGACCGTGCAGCCGGTTATAGAAGAGCTTGACAAAGAAGTGGAAGAAGCGGCAAGCTGTATGGGTGCGAATTTTTATCAGATTTTTTGCAAGGTTATTTTCCCCGCCATATTCCCAGCGCTCCTCACCGGTTTTGCCCAGGCCTTTGCGCGGGGATTGGGTGAATACGGCTCGATCATTTTTATATCAAGCAATATGCCTTATAAAACAGAAATTGTGCCGCTCTTAATCGTCAAAAAACTGTTGCAGTTTGATTACAAAGGGGCAAGCGCCATTGGTGTCAGTATGCTGGTCTGCGCGTTTGTACTGCTCCTGCTCATTAACCTGCTGCAAGTGTACACAAAACGAAGGAGAAAAAATTGAACCCTGTGCATAATTACCGGATTAATCAGGAACCGCGCTGGTTAAAGCCGGTTTTAATTACGATTACCTTGCTCTTTTTGGGTGTTTTTATTTTTTCACCTCTGTTTACGATTTTTTCCGAAGCCTTTGAGCCGGGCATCAAAGCCTATTTCAATGCCCTAAGAGATCCGGATATTATGCAGGCGATCCGGTTGACCCTTTTGACCGCGTTGATATGCGTTCCTTTAAACACGGTATTCGGCGTTATGCTTGCCTGGGCCATTGTCAAGTTTAATTTCAAGGGAAAAAACATACTCATTACCTTAATCGAAGTTCCCTTTGCTGTTTCCCCGGTAATCGCAGGCTTGTTGTTTGTGTTTCTCTTTGGTTCTTTTGGCTGGTTCGGATCGTTTCTGTCAGAACATAACATCAAAATTGTGTTTGCTGTTCCCGGTATTGTTATTGCAACGGCGTTTGTCACCTTTCCCTTTGTAGCACGGGAACTGATACCCCTGATGCAGGAACTGGGTAAAGACGACGAGGAGGCGGCCATAACCCTCGGCGCAAACGGCTTGCAGACTTTTTTCAGAATCACCCTGCCCAATATCAAGTGGGGCCTGCTCTACGGCATTGTCCTGACTAACGCACGGGCCATGGGGGAATTTGGCGCGGTGGCGGTTGTTTCAGGGCTTATCAGGGGCGTCACCACGACAATGCCTTTGTATATTGATATACTCTACGGCGAATATATGTTTAGTGCTGCATTTGCAGTAGCATCACTGTTGACCTTGCTTGCATTGGTAACGCTGATTGTTAAAACAACGATTGAACGCTTCATCGTGATGCAAAGAAGAGGAAAGGTATGAGCATTGCAATTTCCGGTGTCAGTAAGCGGTTTGGTGATTTTACCGCCTTGAACAATATTGAGCTTAAAATTCCAGAAGGAGAGATTACCGCGCTCTTGGGGCCTTCGGGTTCCGGGAAAACAACGCTGTTACGCATCATTGCAGGGCTTGAAAACCCTGATACAGGAACCATCAGTTTGTTTGGCGAAGATTCAACCCATAAACAGACCAAAGACCGGAAAGTTGGTTTTGTGTTTCAGCATTACGCGCTGTTTAAGCACATGAGCGTGTTTGAAAACGTCGCCTTTGGTTTGAAAATCAGACCCAAGGCAGTACGTCCCAGCAAAGAAGCCATTCATGAAAAAGTATATCAACTGCTTACGCTGGTACAATTGAAAAATTTCGCAAATCGCTTTCCTTCTGAATTGAGCGGTGGGCAAAAACAGCGGGTTGCCCTGGCCCGTGCCCTGGCCATTGAGCCGAAGGTCCTCTTGCTTGACGAGCCGTTTGGTGCGCTTGACGCGAAAGTCCGGGCGGAACTGCGGCGCTGGCTCCGGTACTTGCATGACGAAATTCATGTTACCAGCGTTTTTGTTACCCACGATCAGGAAGAAGCCCTGGAAGTTTCTGATTCAATCGTTATTCTGAACAAGGGCAAGATCGAGCAAATCGGAAGTCCTGTGGAAGTGTACGATAACCCTGCGAATCCCTTTGTATACAGCTTCTTGGGGAACGTAAACTTATTCCACGCACGCCTGGAAAAAGGCGGTTTGAATCTTGAAAAAGCAGAAGACGCGCCGCGGGATAAGGATGATGTGTCTTTTTTTGTGCGGCCCCATGATGTCAATATCAGCTTGACTAACGATGATAATAAAGGTATAAAGGCAACGATTAATGCACACCGGATTCTGGGAAACAGGGTACGGGTGGAACTGCAAACCCTTTCAGGGGGCAAGAATATCGAAGCGGATATCGATAAAAAACAGTGGAACAGTATACTCAAGGCCGATCAAGCTTTTGTCTATCTGCTATTTTCAGGGGCAAAAATTTACTCATCTGATGAAATATGGAGCGATTACACAATATGAAACCAACTTTGCAAAACATACTGGATAAAATCAACGGGACCATCGCCCTGTCATTCAGCTACCAGGCGGAGGATGTGGCGGCGCTGCATTTGTTGCTGCAATCCAAGGTGCCTGCTTTTGAAGTCTTCACCCTGGACACGCATAAGTTTTTTCCAGAAACCGAAGCGTATCACGAAGACGTGGAACGGTTCTTTCATATCACGATAAAGCGATACTATCCTGATCCCACCGAAGTGGAAAAACTGGAAGCGGAACTGGGGGAATGGGGCATGCGCTGGAGCCTTGAAAACCGGCACCAGTGCTGTGAAATCCGCAAAGTCAATCCCCTGGCAAAGGCCCTGGTGGGAAAAAGCGCGTGGGTAACGGGGTTGCGGCAAGCCCAGTCAATAACCCGCGCTGATCTCACCTTGCTTGAATACGATGAGCAATACGATCTTTTTAAGATAAATCCCCTGGTGTTGTGGAGTGATGCTGATCTTTTGGAGTACATCGAAGCCAACACATTACCGGTCCACCCTTTGTATGCTCAGGGTTTTAAAAGCATTGGCTGCGCCCCCTGCACCAGGGCTGTCAAGGAAGGTGAAGATATCCGCGCTGGTAGGTGGTGGTGGGAAAACCCGGAACACAAAGAATGCGGACTGCATATCAAAGGAAAAAAATGACAAAACTGGAAAAATTGGAATCCCAGAGTATTTTTATCATCCGCGAGGCTTACAAATCCTTTAAAAACATCGGGATGCTGTGGTCCATTGGAAAGGACAGTACTGTGCTGCTGTGGCTTGCGAAAAAGGCGTTTTTTGGGCACGTGCCCTTTGAACTCATCCATATCGACACCAATTATAAAATCCCCGAAATGATTGCCTACCGCGACGCATTGGCAAAAGAACTCAAACTGCGCCTGGTGGTGGGACAAAACAAAAAAGCCCTGGCGGAAAAACGAACCTTTCCTGATGGCCTTGACCGGATTACCTGCTGCAAGGAACTCAAAACGATTGCGCTGAAAGACACCCTGGACGGTAAAGGTGCGCGGCGTATTTACGATCCCAAAAAAGACGCCTGGGAAGCAGTGCAATCTGCCGAGCCGTACAACGCGGTAATTGTGGGGGTCAGAAGTGATGAAGAGGGGAGCCGGTCAAAAGAGCGGGTGTTTTCCACGCGGGATGAAAAAAGCGAATGGGATGTGAGCGCCCAGCCCCCTGAACTGTGGAATCTCTATAAAACGGAATTCGCCCCAAAAACCCATGTCCGGGTACATCCGCTTTTGGATTGGACAGAGCTTAATATCTGGGAATACATCGAACAGGAACATATTCCCACTATTTCAATTTATTTTAATACAGGTAATGGTAAACGGTACCGCTCCTTGGGCTGTTATCCCTGTACCAATCCGGTTGAATCTGACGCGCACAACCCCGCGGAAATTATCGAAGAGCTGTTGAGCGGTAAATTTCGGAATATCGCAGAGCGCTCAGGCCGTGCGCAGGATAAAGACGGTGGCGGTACACTGGAAACCTTACGGAAAGACGGGTATATGTGATGGATGAACAATTAGAACGGATGAACATTGTGATCACCGGTCATGTTGATCACGGTAAAAGCACGCTGGTAGGAAGACTGCTGGCAGACACCAAGACGCTGCCCCAAGGCAAACTTGAGAGCGTGAAAGATTCATGCAAAAAAAACGGACGGGTGTTTGAATACGCCTTTCTGCTGGATGCACTGGATGATGAGCAGAAACAGGGCATTACGATTGACAGTGCGCGGATTTTTTTCAGAAGTCCCTTACGGGAATACATCATCATTGATGCGCCAGGGCATATTGAATTCCTGCGGAACATGTTAAGTGGTGCGTCACGGGCAGTTGCCGCTGTTTTGGTGATCGATGCGGTGGAAGGGGTTGCGGAAAACTCGAAGCGGCACGGACTGATCCTTTCACTCCTTGGTATTTCCCAAGTGCTGGTCGCGGTCAATAAACTCGATGTGCTGAACTACGACGAAGCGGTTTTTGAGCACATAAAAAACGAATATGAACAGTATTTGGCGACTCTCAAGGTAAAACCCCTCGCGTTTGTTCCGGTGAGCGCCAGGGAAGGAAAAAATATCACCAAACAGGCACTTGAAATGCCCTGGTATACTGGCAAAACCATTTTGGAAGTGCTGGATAGCTTTCAAAACCTGCCAGAAGATGAAGAAGCGTTTTTTGCAATGCCGCTGCAGGATGTGTACCGTTTCAGTAATGATAACGATGAGCGCAGAATCTACGCTGGTACTATCGTGAGCGGAGAAGTACGTCCAGAGGACAAGGTACGGTTTTTACCTTCAAACAAAGAGGCCCACATAGACCGGATTGAAGGGTGGAACGCCCCTGAAAAAACCGTTGCCAAGACCGGCGAAGCAAGCGGCTTCACCTTGAGGGAAGGAATCTACGTGAAGCGCGGCGAAGTGATGGTCAAGGCTGACGAAAACACGCCAGTGTCTGTTGGTACAAAAATCAAAGCAAACCTGATATGGCTAGGCGAAACCCCCCTTGTTTTTAACAAAGACTATCTTTTCAAACTGGGAAGTGCAAAAACTACTGCCATGCTTGAAAAAATCGACTGTTTTTTGGGTGAATCCAGCCACGGCGAGTCCGTGCAGGAAATCAGCGAGCTGCGCCGCCACGAATGTGGTAGTGTTGTTTTGAGCCTTGCACATCCCATCGCGTTCTCTACGTTCTATGACAACCCCTCGCTGGGACGCTTTGTGATGGTTGATGGTTATGATGCAGCGGGGGGCGGCATTGTGGTTGCCAACCTTAGCGCCAATGAACAGACCAAAGCTGGTAGTTCAGGCATCAATGCCGCTGACCTTGCCGATTTTGAAGAAGAACTGTTTGCGCTGTTAAAAAAGTACTTTCCCCAGAGGTTTTAGGTGATAGCGGCAACCGTTTTTTTTCTAATCAATACCATGACGCTCTAGGTGTGAGTATGTATTTTCTGGTTACTGCCGGGGGAACATCGGAACCTATTGATGCGGTCAGGAGCATTACCAATTCTGCAACAGGAAGGCTGGGGAGCCTTATCGCGGAAAGGCTGGCCGATTTGCCGGATACTGAGGGCGTTTTTTACGTGTGCGGCAAGGGGGCGCTGTGTCCGGCAACGGTAAAAGTGGAAATCATACCAGTAACCGATACTGCCGAGCTTGAAATCGTGGTAAAAGCTGTGTTGTTGGAAAACCGCATCGACGGGATCATTCACAGTATGGCGGTCAGTGATTATCGGGTGCACGCCGTTACCACACCACAGCTTTTGGCAAAGGATATTTTCGCTTTGGGGGCCTCGAATGAAGCAGCGATAGCTCGGATAATTCGGGAAACCGCTGGTGTAAACCGTGACATTAAACTCAGTTCCGACGAAAAAAACCTGGTGCTTGTCCTTGAACCCACCATCAAGATCATCTCGTTGTTCCACCAGCTTTCACCGTCCACGCTGGTTGTGGGTTTTAAGCTGCTGGACAAGGTGCCCCATGATGTACTGATCGATACAGCCTTTTCGCTGCTGCAAAAAAACCACTGTGAATATGTGCTTGCCAATGACGCACAAGACATCAGCGGTGATAAACACATTGGCTACCTGGTCGGCAAAGACAAAAGCGTGGTACGCTATGAGGATAAACAAAGTATTGCTTGTGGTATTGTGCAGCACCTTACAAACGTGTTAAAAGGAATCCTATGAAAAACATACTCCTTGGAGTTACCGGCAGCATTGCCGCGTACAAGGCAGCGGAAATCGCCAATATACTGGTAAAAAAAGGACATACCGTGCATGTTATTATGACAGCAAGCGCACAGCGTTTTATCACCCCGCTTACCTTTCAGACCCTGACAAAAAACAAGGTCTACACCAACATGTTCGACGAGATTGTGTACGAGGATGTACGGCACATATCCCTTGCGAAAAACGCCGATTGTGCCCTGATTGCGCCTGCCACGGCAAACATCATCGGCAAAATCGCATCGGGGATTGCCGATGATATGCTTTCCACGGTGATCATGGCGCTGCGCAATAAGCCTGTACTTATCTGCCCTGCAATGAATACCACTATGTACGAAAATCCAGTGGTCCAGGCAAACATAGAAAAACTCACAGGATTGGGCTACTGTTTTGCGGAACCCAAAGAAGCGCTCCTTGCCTGCGGCGATCTTGGAAAAGGTGCGCTTGCAGATGTTGACCTTATTGTCAATACGGTACTTTCAGTGTAACATGACTTGAGACTAAAAAACGGAAGCAAAAATGAAAATAGAAAAAATCAGCATCCATGATGTATTCGGATTTCGTATTGGGCAGGCGCAAAACCTTGATGCAGCCACGGGATGTACCGTGATTATCAGCGAAAACGGTGCGGTTTGCGGTGTAGATGTACGGGGAGGCTCACCGGGGACCCGGGACACCGATGCACTGAACCCCATCGCCAACCGCAAGCAGGTACACGCGGTGCTTTTTGCAGGGGGCAGTGCTTTCGGTTTGGACGCGGCAGGCGGGGTGATGCGTTTTCTTGAAGAACGTGGCATAGGACGCGACGTGAGTGTGACCTGCGTGCCCAACGTATGCGCTGCTGTTTTGTTCGACCTGAAATGCGGGGACCACCAGGTGCGCCCTGATGAGCAGATGGGCTATGCCGCCTCTGAAAACGCATTTGCCGGTAAACCTTTCCAAAGTGGGAACTGTGGCGCTGGAACAGGAGCCACCCTGGGAAAAACGCGGGGCATGGCATACGCCATGAAAGGCGGCATTGGATGCGCCGCGTTGCGCTATGGTGATTTAGTGGTCGCAGCAGTTGTTGCGGTCAATTGTGTCGGCGATGTTGTAGAACAGGGAAAAATTATCGCAGGGATGCGCGACAACGATGGCATTACCTTTGCGGACAGCGAGTGCATCATCCTGGAAGCATACCAACATGACAAGGACTTCTTCAGCGGAAAAGCAGTGGACCGTGGCACAGCTATCGAAGCTGGCGATGGCAACACCGTGCTTGCTTGCATCATTACCAACGCAAAACTCGATAAGGCCGGGGCAACGAGGCTTGCCGCCCAGGGACAAAACGGTATTGCCCGCTGTATCCGCCCTGCACATTCGGTGTTTGATGGCGACACCGTGTTTGCCCTGTGTTCGGGCATTGTACCGGCAACAAGTGACGCCGTTGGTATCCTCGGCTCCAGGGCGGTAGAAGACGCGATTATTGACGCGGTAAAAAGCGCGCGGTCACTGTACGGTTATCCCGCATTTTCCACGTTTTGCAACAGCCCTTTGCCCTCCGCTTCAGACCTGATTCAGTACCGGTAGGCATTGACCACAGGTATGAATAATAGTATATTTAATATAGAGGATTATATGGAAATAGAACTGACGAATAGTAATTTTGAGCAGGAAGTTTTGCACAGTGATGTGCCGGTGCTGGTTGAATTCTGGGCTGAATGGTGTGCCCGGTGCAGACAGCTTATCCCGATCATCGACGAGGTGTCAAAAATCGTAACCAACCTGAAAATCGGAAAGGTGAACGCGGAAAAAGAAACCGAACTTTGTGATAACTATAACGTAATGAGTGTTCCCACGCTGATTTTGTTTAAAGATGGCAGTGAAATAAAGCGTACCACTGGTTTTCAGAACAAAGAATCACTCCTTGGGCTGGTGAGTTGAGCTTCAACGGTTTCTTCTGTTGCAATGCCGCCTCGGATCAAAAAGCTTTTTAAGCAGGGCTTTGCTTCTTGAAGAGAAATGATAACATAGCTGAGGGAAGGATCAAAGGCAAGGCGGATATCTTCCGCTGATGCACGCGCCGGAGTGGCAGGATGACTGTGAAAATTGCCGAGGAGGACAAAGCCCTGTTTGCGTATATCGGCAATAGCGGCGAATTGTTCTTCTGGAGACATGGAAAAATGCTCCGGGCTTTGATCCGTGTTGGTGAGACTGTAAACCGCTTTGACGGTTTTAATATCTCCTTCAATCGTACCGGCAAAAAGCCCGCAGGCTTCGTTGGGCAGTCCTGCGTGTGCATGGGCAAGCATCGTTTCATGATGCTGAGATGGTACAATCAGCATGTACCGCCGCCCATGTAGTACAGAAACTCAACAACAGCGCCTTCTTTTACCGTTGTGTGCCCAAAGGCGTCGCGCTTTAAAATCTCACCGTTTAACTGTACCGTAACATAGTCCGGCATTTCCGCTTTTACTTCAACCAGCAACTGGTCAATATTCAGTTCCCCTGACACTTCGCTTGCTTTTCCATTCACCGTAATATACATGCGTATCTCCTTTAATTAGTGGTAATCATTCGTGAGCTTTAAGATCACACGGGGCTTGTGTATAATCAATCAGCGTTGTGATGGAAGGGTTCTCTCCACACACCGCACATTGAGGGTTGTGAGCAAGCGGTATTTTCCGAAACTCCATGGTGAGGGCGTTGTAGGTCAAAAGCGTACTGGTTAAAAGCCCCTCCATGTTGAGCAGGTATTTGAGCGCTTCGGTTGCCTGCAAGGTTCCGATAACACCACCCATGACGCCAAGCACCCCAGCCTGCCGGCAGGTCGGGACAGCGCCTTCCGGCGGCGGATTTTGAAACACACAGCGGAAGCACGGCCCCTTGCCGGGGATATAGGTCATAAGCTGCCCTTGAAACCGGATGATTCCTGCGTGAGCAAAGGGCTTTCCGAGCATAACACAGGCATCGTTGATTAAAAATTTCGCCGGGAAGTTATCGGTACCGTCAATGATAAAATCATAATTTTGATCCTTGATAATACCGGTGATGTTGTCAGAGGTGATAAACTCCTGGTACGTAACAACGTGAACATCCCTGTTCATCTCGTTCATGGTTTCTTGTGCCGAAAGCACCTTTGCCTTCCCGACATCCTTGGTGGTGTGAATAATCTGCCGCTGCAAATTGGAAAGATCAACCACATCAGCATCCACAATGCCGATGGTACCGATCCCCGCAGCGGCCAGATACATCGCCGCAGGAGCGCCCAGTCCGCCTGCGCCGATAATCAGCACCCCTCCGGCCATCAGTTGTTTTTGCCCTTTGACGCCGACTTCCTTTAAGAGTATGTGACGTGAATAACGTTCAAGCTGTTCATCAGTAAATGCCATGTGTGGTGGACTCCAATCCGTTTTTAATGACCTTCAGTATATAAGTGCCGTCTTCTGATTTTACCACATCGATCACCTTATGCCCTTCGTCCTTGAGGCTTCGGGGTATGTTTTGTATTGGTTCACCATCATTGAGCCGCACTTCGAGGGGCTGACCATCCTCAAGTTCCTCAAGGGCCACTTTTACTTTGACAAACGTCAGGGGACACACGACATCGGTGATATCAACGGTCATTGAACCACCTCACGCAGCTTGTTTTGCAGGGTTTCCGGCCCGACCCGTACAATGGTCTTGCCAAGCCGTTCACCGGCCTTGCCGTATTCCGCGAAAAACTGAATCGCCGCATCCGCAGTCTTAAAAACCTGGGCCTTATCAAATATAATAGGAAGAAAATGCATGGCCGGCTTGATTTCATTGCCAAACATGCCGCCAAAGGAAAGCCGGTAGCCTTTTTTTCCGGTCCATGCGTTCGATGGACAGGTTTTGACACACTTTCCGCAGTACCCGCACTCCTGATCTTTGAAAGAGACGACGCTCTTTTCCTTGTCAACTGCAATTGCTTTTGCAGGACAGACCGCTTCGCATAGTCCGCAGTAGGTACATTCGGATTTTTGCCATTCTGGGAAAAGCGCGCCCTTGATGCCAAGGTCGTTCTCTTCTGCCTTAAGGCAATTATTCGGACAGCCAGTAATGCCGATTTTGAATTTGTGGGGCAGTTCCCGCCCGAAATACCGCGCATCCACTTCCCCGGCCAGGGCGCTTGTCTCAATCAACCCGCTTGGACAAATGGCGGAGCCTTGACAGGCTGTAACCGTCCGCACCCGAGGACCACAAGCGCCTGGCTGCAAGCCCACGGCAGTAAGCTCGGCTTTGACGGCGTCAATCGCATCAAGGGACACAAAGGGGATTTCAACACCCTGCCGCGACGTCAGGTGAACATAGCCCTGCCCATACTTCATGGCGATTTCGCTGATTTTCTGAACCTGTTCGGTTTTAAGCTGCCCACCAACCACCCGCAGGCGAAGGGAAAACCGGTCTTTCTGTATTTGCCGCATGAATCCGCCTTTTTTGAGGGCGGCATAATCAACTGTTTCCATAGTTTACCGATATTATCGATAAGATTTGAGATTGTCAAGAGGCTTTCGCTCCAGGGCTGTTTCTGATATAGTGGTTCTATGAGTATCATCCTCTTTTTGTGGACCGCGCTGCTGTCATTTGTGCCCATTTCCGAACTCCGGGGGGGCATCCCCTTTGCCATAACTCACAACATCCCCTGGTACTATGCCTACCCCTTCGCAGTGGCCATAAACGCCCTGGTCGCCCCGGCGTGCTGGCTCTTCCTTTCAACCGTGCACCGGCTTTTTCTGAAACTCCCGTGGTATTGTAGCTTCTTTGACCGCTTCGTGGAACAGGCGCGGGTGAAACTCCGCCGGGGAGTGGAACAATGGGGCTGGCTGGGTATAGCCATCTTTGTGGCGATTCCCCTGCCTGTTACCGGGGCCTGGACCGGGACCCTCGGTGCCTGGGTGTTGGGGATCGATAAACGCAAGACCATGGTTGCGATACTCCTGGGAGTCATCACCGCAGGGGCCATTGTTACCGTGGTAACGGTCCTGGGGATCAAGGCCCTGGGCTTCTTTATCAAAACCATCTGATCATGGCACGACTCAACATCGAAGCGGCATTGAACGGCCCTCAGCTCCAGGCGGTACGCACCATAGAAGGGCCGGTACTCATCATTGCCGGCGCAGGATCAGGGAAAACCAGGGTGATCACCTACCGCATCGCCTATATGCTGGATCGGGGGATCCCCCAGTCCGCCATTCTAGCCCTCACTTTTACCAACAAAGCGGCCCGGGAAATGGAAGCACGGGTCAAAGAGCTGACTGGGAAGAAGTTACAGAACCTCACGATGAGTACCTTTCATGCCTTTGGGGTCAAGATCCTCAGAGATGAGATTGAAGCCCTGGGATACCGGAAGAATTTCTCGATTTATGATGAAACCGACCGGAATCAGCTTATCAAGGACAGCCTCCGGGAATGTCATCTCTCTGTGGAAGGGACGGACCTCTACGCCCTGGGGCAGCTTTTTTCCCATATCAAGCTGGGCAGTGTGCGCTGGGGGGATGGGGCTGACGCGGCTTATCAGCCGGTATATGAGGAATATCAGCAGAGTCTCAAGGTCTTCAATGCCCTGGACTTTGACGACCTCCTGGTGCTTCCTATCCTCCTCTTTGAGCAGTATCCCGCGGTCCTGGAGCAGTACCGCCACCGGTACTGCTACCTCATGGTGGACGAGTTCCAGGATACGAGCATCACCCAGTACCGGCTCATGCGCCTTTTGGCGGACCAGAGTGAGAAAAACGTCTGTGTTGTGGGGGATGATGACCAGTCCATCTACTCCTGGCGGGGGGCCAGCTACGAGAACATCCTCCGGTTTGAGCAGGATTTTCCGGGGCTTGCGGAAATCAAGCTGGAGCAGAACTACCGTTCCACCACCACCATCCTGGAGGCTGCCAATGGGGTCATTTCCAACAATACCAACCGGAAAACGAAAACCCTCTGGTCCGGGAACACCGGCGGAAAGCCCATCGAGTTGTACCATCCCCAAAACGAAAGCGACGAGGCGGACTTCATCGCCGCCCAGATACGGACGCTCCTCATGCAGGAACGGCTCAAGTACGATGATTTCGGGGTGCTCATCCGTACCAATGCCATGACCCGCAGCCTTGAAGAGGCCTTTCTCGCGGAAAACATCCCCTACCGGGTATCAGGGGGGACCAGTTTCTTCCAGCGCAAAGAAATCAAGGACATCCTCTCGTATCTCAGGGTCATTGCCAATGTTGATGACGATGTGAACCTCCTGCGGATCATCAACACCCCCCGGCGCGGCATCGGCAAGACCTCGATCATGGCCATTGCCGAGCTTGCCCGGAAAAACCATTCTTCCCTCTGGGACGCCATGGGCCGGCTCCGCTACGCCCCGGATACCCTCTTTCAGGAACAGGGTAAGGCTGAAATCGACGAGTTTATGGGCCTCATCGAGGGCTACAAAGAAGATATCCTAGGGAAGCGGGGACTTTCCAAAAAGGTACGATCCCTGGTGGATACCATTGATTACTGGGGCTACCTCATTACCGAGTACAACAAAGCTGAAAAAATAGCCCGGTGGAAATTCCGCAACATCGAATACCTCATGCAATCCATTGCCAACTGGGAACACGATCCTGATAACCTCGACCCCACCCTCTATCCCTACCTCAACCGGATTAGTCTCATCACCCGGGACGATGGGGAGGATGAAGCGGGAAAGGGTAAGGTCAACCTGATGACGATCCACGCCTCCAAGGGACTTGAGTTTCCAGTGGTCTTTATCGCCGGAGCCGAGGAGGGGGTCATTCCCCACACCCGCAGTCTTGAGGACGGGGACCGCAGTCTTGAGGAAGAACGGCGGCTATTCTATGTGGCCATCACCCGTGCCCGGGACAAGCTCTTCATCACGAGCTGTCTGACGCGCCGGCACCTATCAAGCACCGTGGAATGTACCCCTTCCCCGTTTCTCGCTGAGATTCCCAGCCACCTGGTAGAATATCACGAACCAGAAGGGCCCGTGGAAAGCGGCGCCGAGGCGGAACAGTTCTTCGCTTTGATCAAGAGCAAGTTTACCTGAGTCCGCAGGATAAATCATTGGAGGTGATCCACAAAGTATGCTGCCACAGTTCCAATTCCTCACCCAAGGTGCAAAGAAATATGCGGATTTCTCTGTTCTGTCCGATTTCTTGGCGTCTTGGCGCTTTTGCGTGAGATTTTTTGTGCTTTCACTATGACACTCAATTCTCCACAATATCCAATCAGCATACTTCGTAGATCACCACCAAAATCTGTTACGAAGCGTACACCATAGACGGCATGTAGGTTCCCATTTTTTTACCGCTACATTTTTTATGCAATTATTTCCATGCAATATTTATTCTTTTTCTATTTATTGCACAATCACTTAAATACAGATTTATCAAGTTCTGATACGCAATACCTGTTTCCTCAGCCTGTTTTTTAAAATATTCTATTTTAATTTAGATGCTCTTTCCACTGATGATGAATAAATGGGCTCTTCCGGCTATCCTATGGGTAAAGGTCTAGTCCACCGCAATAGAAAAGTATAGAAGTACGATAGTTTTGGAAATTTCTAAAGCCGCGGGCAGTCGCTTTTATAT
>JAITQK010000113.1 GCA_031288975.1 Treponema sp.
GGTGTTCCACGCTATGAAGTGCCGGAACTCCTACTATGCAAAGTTGAGGAGGAAATGATGCCTGATTTAACCGAAGAAGAATATGACGCCTTAGACGAATTGTGGACGAACAACCCGCCCACGGTGTCTGGCGATGGTAAAAGCGGCTTCTTCATGCAACACCGAGGCGAAATCGTCCTTTTGGATAATGTTTCTGCCGTATGGCTACGGGCCAAATCTGAGGCTACTCACCAGTCGGCAACGGAAATCATCGGCGATATGGCACATTAGGAAATTCGGTTTAAGCTACCAGGGGCGCTGCCCCCGGACCCCCGCTGGAAGGCCGGGGGCCTCCCAGACCCACCTTTCTTGCTTCTTGCAACCCTAAAACCCAGAGGGCTTACAAAAAAATTAAGTGAGTGGGTATACTGTTGAAAATAACATGGAAAATTACTACAGCCTGCTCGGTATAACACACGATGCATCTACCCAGGATATTAAAAAAGCCTTTCGTAAGCAGGCAAAACAGTTGCACCCGGATCTTGCAGGGGTCGCTGCGGAAGAGGCGATGCGAAAGCTCCTCTCCGCTTACGAGGTGCTCTCCGACCGGGAACGACGGTATGAATACGACCGGGCTTTCCGCCGCTTCAACAACAAAGTCGATTTTGATTATCGGACCTTCCTCCAGGAACGGGTGGAGGATCCGGTATGTCAGGCAAAGCTGATCTTTTTCGATCTCCTCCATCTTGAGGAGGAAGACGCTCTGACGCTCTGGAGAATCCAGGGTGGCCTTGAGTTTCCGTTGGAAAAATACCTTGACCGGGAAGACTGGATGGACTGTACCTATATTTTGGCTGAGGAATTGGAAAAGCGCCGCTGTTATTATGAGGCCTTTGTGCTCCTGGTGAACCTGGTTCGGGAAGAACGGCGGCTGCCCTATTTCCGCCACTTCATGAGTGAGCTTGAGGGCTTTTTGAAAGAGCTGGTCCGGCTGAAACTCAAACCCTCGGTGAATGGGGAAACGTATATAGCATGTATGGAAATGTTGCTGAACCTGGGGTTTTCTCCCAAGGAGGAGGCCCGGTGGCTCCGTTCTCAGGCGGAGACCCTGGCCATGCTAGGGGATATACCAGCAGCCCAGGGGGTGTTCCGGGAAGCCCTCAAGCGGGATCCCCGGCTTCCCAGCGCAACTCGTCTGCGGCGTAAGCTCAATATATAAGGGGCTGCGGGCGTTTGTCAGTATACATCTTTGGGTAAAATAGCATATAATGAAGTCATGGGAACGTCTAAGCCTCCGGGGAATACCCCGAATGAAAACCCTGCTGGTTCTGCTCCACGGCCTCGGAACTGGAGAATAGCGGCCTACCAGGATATGATAGCTCAAGACAAAGCGGCATCTGAAATGCCGCCGGGAACGCTGGCACGGACCGTATCCCCGGAAGCGGGGAAGGATTTTTCTAAGGATTCAAAATACCGGCGGGTGGCTCAATTTCTCATCCTCATTGGGAAGGATGAGGCTGCCCGGATCCTTTCCCATCTTGAACCGGAACAGGTTGAGGCTGTTTCAAAGGAAATCGCCGCTATCCGGGGTATTACCGCGGAAGAAGCAAAATCGGTTCTGGGGGAATTTCGTTCCCTCCTTGCCGCCTCATACATCGCTTCAGGCCCGTCCTCCGGAGGGGTGGATACGGCCCGGGAGCTTCTGCACGCTGCTTTTGGTGCTGAAAAAGGGGAGGCCCTCTTACGAAAGACCGTTCCTGAGACGGCCAACAATGTCTTCAGTTTTCTGGAGGACTTTTCAGGAGAACAGCTTGCAGTGCTTTTTAAAGATGAAAGTCCCGCAGCAGCAGCCCTGGTGCTCTCCCGGCTTCCCCCTAAATTATCTGCTGATGTGTTGTCCGCTACCCCTCCGGAGCGGAAACTCGATATTGTCATCCGTATCGCCCGGCTGGGTGAGACCTCCCCGGAGGTGCTGGCACGGGTGGCGGAAGCGCTCAGGGAAAAGGCCCGGCATGTGGCCCATACCGAAACGACTGCCATAGACGGTATGAACGCCTTGACCGCTATTCTGAAATCCGCGGATGCTTCCTTTGGGGACCGGATTTTGACTGAGCTTACGGGGAATGATCCGGATCTGGGGCGGGATTTGAAGGAACGGCTCTATACTCTGGAGGATGTGGTCAAGGCTGATGACCGGCCTATTCAGGAAAAACTCATGTCCATGTCCGACCGGGAGGTGGTCCTGCTGTTGAAGGGCCGTTCCGATGCGTTTACTACCAAAATATTGGCCAATGTTTCTGCCCAGCGGCGGGTTCAAATACGAGAAGAGATGGATATCCTGGGACCGGTGCGGCGAAAGGATGTGGATGTGGTGGCTGGGAGCTTCCTCTCCTGGTTCAGAGAGAACCGGGATGCAGGGCAGATTCTACTTTCTGATGATGAGGATATAATAGTATGAAGACAACATTACGAATCGGGCAGGTTCTGGACAGCGGTTTTGAGGTCCTGGACATCGTGGACCTTGGGGAATTTAAGGCTGAGGGTATCTGGGCCAGGCACCGGAAAAGCGGGGCCGAGGTTTTTCATGTTTTAAATGATGATAAAGAGAACCTCTTTGCCTTTGCCTTTGCAACGGCTCCAGAAGATTCCACCGGGGTTGCCCATATTCTGGAACATTCGGTCCTCTGCGGTTCGGAACACTATCCCCTTAAAGACGCCTTTTTAGTATTGGCCCAGGGGAGCCTCCAGACCTTTCTCAATGCCTGGACCTTCCCGGATAAAACCGTGTACCCTGCCAGCTCCATCAACGAGCACGATTACTTCAATCTCATGGCCGTATACGCCGATGCGGTGTTCCGGCCCCTCCTTTCGGAATGGACCTTCATGCAGGAAGGGCATCGGCTTGAGTATAGCGCCACTGAACAGGGGGACCGGCTCTCCATTACCGGGGTCGTGTACAACGAGATGAAGGGCGCCTATTCGTCCCCAGATGCCTATGCGAGTCTCTGGTCAACCAAGGCGGTATTACCGGATACGCCCTATGCTTTTGAATCCGGCGGGGACCCGGAATATATCCCCGATTTGACCTGGGAGGCTTTACGGGATTTTCATCGAAGCCGGTATTCCCCTGCCAACTGCCGGATCTTTCTCGCTGGTGATATTCCCACAGAAAAACAGCTTGCCTTTTTGGATGAGCAGGTCCTCTCCACCCTTCCAGGAGGGAGGGCTGCCGCTCACCTCCCCAAGGCCGTCCGCTGGACCGCGCCGCAGAGCTATCAGGTTCCCTGTCCTCCCGGGGTGGAGCGCAAAGTGACGGTTCTGCTTTCCTGGCTCTGCTGCGATATCACCGATGCCCATGAAGCGCTGGCCCTTTCCGCCATGACGGAGATCCTCTTGGGCCATGATGGTTCCCCCTTGACCAGGACCCTCATCGAATCCGGCCTGGGGGAAGACCTGTCCCCGGTAACCGGCCTTGAGGGGGAACTGCGGGAAACGGTGTTTACCACGGGACTGCGGGGCTGTGCGCCAGAGGTACCCAGTGAAGAGGTGGAAGCCCTTATCCTGGGGGAATTGCGGCGCCTGGCGGCTGAGGGCATTCCTCCAGGAGAGGTTGAGGCGGCGCTCTTGTCCATGGAATTTGCCAACCGGGAGATTCGCCGTTCCGGAGGGCCTTGGTCGCTGGTGTGGCTGCGCCGTTCCCTTCGAGGCTGGCTCCACGGGGCCAAGCCCTGGGAGAACCTGCTCTTTGTGCCGGGCTTTACCGAATTAAAGCGGCGTCTTGGTGCCAACCCCCGTTATTTTGAATCTCTCATACAAACCTATCTGCTCGATAATCCCCACCGGGCCTTAATCAGGGTGGAACCGGAGGAAGGGTATCTTGAAAAGCAGGAAGCGACCTTGGCAAAGCGGCTTTCCCAGCATGAGGCTGGTCTTTCTGAAGCGGAGAAGCGGGTTATCCAGGAAAAGGCCACCGAGTTGGAACGGATTCAAGAAGCAGGAGAGCGTCCCGAGGCCCTGGCAACGATCCCCCATCTTTCCCGGAAAGACCTTGTCCCGGACATCGATATCGTTCCCCGGGAACTGCGGGATGCCCGGGGAACGCCGGTCCTCATCCATGATCTTTTTACCAACGGGATCACCTATGTTGATTTTGCCGTTCCCCTGGATGTGCTCAACCCCGAAGATTACCCCTGGCTTCCCCTTTTTTCCCGGGTGGTAGTTTCTCTGGGCCTCCCTGGTATGGATTATGGGGAGGTATCGAGCCTCCTCGCCCGTACCGTCGGGGGCTTTCATGCCATGCTTGAAACCGGTTCCCCTGCACCCGGCGCGGCCCGGACCGTTGCCACCCCTTCAGGTATCCTGGATATAGTTGGTCGGGATTGGCTTATCTACCGGCTCAAAGCCCTGGA
>JAITQK010000117.1 GCA_031288975.1 Treponema sp.
CAGGCAACTATTTTGGGAGAAAAAGCCAAGAGATATTCTGCGGTCTCCTGAATAAACCGGTCAATATCCGCTTTTACCGAATAAAAAACCTCTTTGATGGCGGAAACGGTATTCAGGTAATTTTCGTCATGCGTCTTATACACCTGTTCAACGAATTTGAAATATTCTTCAATGTTTTTACGACACGTAAATCCGGCGCATTCCGAGAATAAAACCTCCCCGGCCAGCAACTGAGTCCCGGTTGACAGAATCGCCTCATAGGGTTTAATCCCTATCATGTGGGCAAGACGCAAATTCGCGTAATCAACCACGCAGGACAACCCGGCTTTTTCCGCGCCGGTTTTCAAAATACCCAGCGCGATACTAGGGTGGTATATCACTGAAAAAGGCATTTGAACCAGGTATAGGTCCTTCACGGCATCTCCATACGCTAAATCACAACAACTGTTGTTGTGATATTGGATATGACAGCGGTAATTATTCCGCCGGAAACACAACCGGATACTAAACCGGCAATATTCATAACATCTACAATAGTCATATTAACCACGCCGGGTGTTTCCGCAATCCCCACGTTTAAGCCGAGCGCCGAAACCTCCTGAGCGGTCAACTGATGCGGCGGGAAGGGCAGTACCAGATAACGAACCTTCGCGGTATTCTGAATAATACGCAGTTCGGCGCCTTCGCCAAATGACTTGTTTTTAGCTTTCTCAAGATTTTGGAATAGGTCTTTGGTAACCTGCTGCAGCGCGTTCATCGTGTTTTCATGCGGAAGCACCACATAATGCACCAGCCGCGGCGCATCAATTACCTTGTACGTAACCCCGTCCTCAACCGGAAGACTGTATTCTTTCAACACCTTAACAGGTGAATCAATGAACCGTTTCTTTAACCCCTCATCCTCCCAGCAGTGGGAAATTAATTTCCCGTAATTTATTTGATCCTGTTTTTCCTGATTAGGCATAGTTACCTTCTCCTTGTTATATAATATAGGCTGGATTCAACCAGCAAATGCAATCATCACCAATTCAACAAAACCTTGAAAGAAGTAATGTAAACATTTCATTACTAACTGGGTATTAACACCCAACCACAGTAACGTCGCCGCTAGAAGCGCCGCTAATTTCCTCAAGCTCCCAAGTAAGCCGCTGTACCCAATCGGGCTTCTCGGACCGGCGGTCAAAGATGACCAGTTGGTAATATAAGCCGAATCCGATTTGATATTGAAGGGAAAACCGGGATTAACCGCCGTGTCTGTGCCTACACCCGAACTGCGTCACCCAGCATCCATTAGAGCAGATCAATACTGTGGGTACACTGATTCATTAGCGTTCCGCCATCCTCTGCCCAAGTACCGCGCCAGGGGGCCTCGGTATAATATTTTTCGTTTCGGTTCCAGCGAATCTGTATCGCGCCGTGGAGTAGCTGGCCAAAACGTCCAGATTCAAGCGCGTTCCGCAATTTGAGTACCGGAGGGTTAAAGCGGTTTTGAAAACAAACAGCGAGTTTTTTCCCGGCCTTTTTTGCGGTGTCAATCATCGCGTCAGCGTCAGCAGAGGACAGCGCCATTGGTTTTTCGCAAATAACATGACAGCCCGCTTTGAGACATTCAATCGCAATTGTGGAATGTTTCCCCGATTCTGTAGCAATGGTAACAATATCAGGGTGTAACTCCGCAAGCATAGTCTGATAATTGATGTAGGTTTTAACCTCAAGACCGGGAACAGACGCCTGATATTCCCCTGCTTTTTCCTGTGCTTTTGCAATAACGGGATCACAGGCGGCGATAAGTTGCAACTGGTCCACGTTTTTAACGAACGCCTCTATGTGCTTGAAGCTGATTCGGCCACATCCGATGAGCGCAACTGAGTGTTTCATACTAATTGTGAGTGATCCGTGTTATTGAAAGCTAAATTCTCGAAAAATGCTAAAATAATTATGGTCTGTATAAACTGTGTTGAATAAGTGAACCGCCTATGCAGGCGGCCCACCCTAAAAAACAACCCTTCGCTGACAGTTCGTAAGCCTTCCGTATCTCGGTGACCTTCGCTTCGCCTTTCAGCGGCTTATACACCGTCACCAGCGCGGGATAGGCCGACGGGTTTTTCGTTACCGGATTGATGTTACCCGCAAAGCGATAATTGCGTCCGGCTACAATCTGAGTCGCCACCGCACATGGGGTAAAATCGCTGCCGGCAAAAAGCTTTTGGGCTTCCGCAAGAGCTTCACTGCTTTCAACGGTAAGTTCCCCAAACTCCCCATACGCGCCCTTAAACGTGGGATGCCCTATCTTTTTGATTTCAACCAACCTGGCATCCTTGTCCGGCTCCTTGTATATCAGCAGTAGTACGCCGTAGGTCCTTCCACTATGATAAACGACTTTCCCGTTGGCAACAAAAATATAGTTCGTCCCCTTTACGGTCTGGCTCGCCACCAGAAGCGGCGTGTAATCAACCCCGTGTAACGATGCTGCCGCTTCGTTAAATACCCTATGAGCGTCATCACCATCCTTCACTGTGACAAAAGAATTCCAGCCTCCAGGTATTTGTTCCAGGGGTGAGTTCGCCGCTACGGTACCTTCCACATTGAAGGGAAGGATTTCATCGTACAGCACCTCCCCAGGTTCAAATGGGCGGTATTTCGCAAACTGCACCTTGGCCGTTCCCGCCTGAATCGCCTGGAGAGTAAATCTCTGGGTACCCGATTTCCCCGCCTTGTTGCCGTCATCCGGATCGTACTCCAGTTCCTCGTCCAGCAACGCAAAGTTTTCCAGATGCGACACATACCATCGGTAACCGGTTGACGGCTGGCTTTCCCTCTGGAACGTGATAACTTCTCCCACTTTCATAGAATGTTCCTCTCCCTGTTTAGGGAATTTCTTGATATTCCGCAAAGCGTATGCTCCGCGCTTTATGTAAACCGGAACGCGGCGCCGGTTATAGCGCCATTGTTCCAAGCAACATACAAAATAGTAGCACAAAATCGTTTGGTCATATTTTATTTATTACACCGGTACAATCGCCTCTAATTCATCCAGCGCCTTGGCAAATAACGCTTCTATAAATTTCGCTATGTTTTTTACATCGAAG
>JAITQK010000128.1 GCA_031288975.1 Treponema sp.
GGATAAACCTGGTGAAACCGTGGAAGTGAAAGGCTGGGTTCACCGGATCCGGGAGCTGGGGGGCATCACCTTTGTGATCCTCCGGGATAGGTCTGGTATCCTCCAGCTCGTGCTGGAAGAAAAGCCTGACCTGACCCTGGAATCAGTGATTACCGCGAATGGCATTCCAGCGCTGAACGAAAAGGCCCCGGGGGGGATGGAACTCAAGGTGCAGGCGCTGGAATGTATTTCCCGGGCCGAGACGGACCTTCCCTACCAGGTGAACGGGGATGTGTCCAAGACCGGCCTTGAGGCCATCCTGGATAATCGCGCCCTGTCCCTGCGGAACCCTAAGATCCGGGCAATCTTCAAGGTCCAGGCCACCATCATCGAGGCTTTTTCCGCGTACCTCCGTTCCCAGGACTTTACCGAGATAAAGACCAGTAAGCTCGTGGGAGGCGGTACCGAGGGGGGAAGCGAACTTTTCGAAGTTGAATACTTTGACCGGAAAGTCTACCTTGCCCAGTCCCCTCAGTTTTACAAGCAGATCATGGTAGCCAGCGGTATGGAACGGGTCTTTGAAGTGGCCCCGGCGTACCGGGCGGAGAAACACGATACCCCCCGGCATCTCAACGAGTATGTGTCCCTGGATGTGGAGATGGGTTTCATCGAATCTGAAAAGGACCTTATCGACCTTGAGAAGGGTCTCCTCACCCATGTATTTGCCGAGGTGGAGCGGAAAAACAAGGCGGAACTGGAACTCTGGGGCGCTGTGGTTCCCAAGGCAGAGGCGGTCTCCAAGGCGCCTATCGTACCTTATGAAGAAGCCCTCAAGATCGCCAATGCGGAGGGGGAAAAACACAAAGGCGGCCGGATCTTTGACATTAACCCCGAGGCGGAACGGTTCATCTGTGAGTGGGCCGGAAGGGAACATGGTATTGAACTGGTCTTTGTCAACGAATTCCCCCGGCGGCACCGGCCCTTCTACACCTATCCCCTGGATGCGGCCCGTACCATGAGCTTTGACACCCTGTTCCGGGGCCTTGAAATCACCACCGGCGGCAGACGGCAGCATGACTACAACGCCATGCTTGAGGTACTTCCCAAATTCGGTCTCAAACCGGAGAATCTCGCGGGGTACCGGGCATTCAAGTACGGCTGCCCGCCCCACGGTGGTTTTGCGGTAGGCTGCGAACGGCTCACCCAGAAAATCCTGGGCTTGAGTAACGTGAAAGAAGCCAGCCTCTTCCCGCGAGACCGGAAACGGGTTGAACCATAACTATGCTCTTACTCAGTGCACCCCCCAAGTCGTTGACATGAGGTTTGACTATATCCAGAAAGTATGGTATGAAAACGAAGGAGTTTCGTATGAAGGTTATCGCATTGAACGGCAGTCCCCGGAAGGACGGTAATACCTTTCTTGCCCTATCGCTTATGGCCGATACGTTGCGGAAAGAAAACATTGAGACCGAGATCATCCAAATCGGCGCGGAAAATATCTATGGATGCAGGGCATGCAATGGCTGTTCCGCTTCCGAACACAACCATTGCGTGATCCCCGGTGATATACTGAATACCGTTTCTGACACCCTGCGCGAGGCCGACGGCTTTATCCTTGCATCCCCAACGTATTACGCAGGGATCAGCGGTACGATGAAGTCATTTCTCGATAGGTTGTTTTATTCAAGCGGACGGTATTTTAAGTATAAAGTGGGTACCTCCATTTCCGTGGTACGCAGAGCAGGGGCGGTGGATGTGATTCATCAGCTCAATAACTATTTAGCCCTCGCCCAGATGGTTATTCCACCCTCCCAGTATTGGCCTGTGGTGTACGGAATGGACCGCCGTGAAATCCTGGGGGATGCCGAGGGGATACAGACGATTCAGCAAAACGCCCGGGCCATGGCATGGCTTCTCAAGGCCCTGGACGCCGCAAAGGGAATGGTTCAGTATCCTGAAGCGGTTCAACGGGAGTGGACGAATTTTATACGGTAGGAACAACACAGGCATCACCACCCGCTGATAAATCGTTCCAACGTTTGGGTGTGATCTACAAAGTATGCTGATTGGATATTGTGGAGAATTGAGTGTCATAGTGAAAGCACAAAAATTCAAAAAATTTCACGCAAAAGCGCCAAGGAAGCGGAGAGAATAGGAAAATCTGCATATTTCTTTGTACATTGGGGTGAGGAATTGGCACTGCGGCAGCATACTTTGGGGATCACCTCCTCGTCGTTAATGGTCATACCTTCCCCTCCAGCTCCGCCTCAATATCCTCAATGCTTGGTAGCGACGATTTAAACTTATCCGGCAATAACCGCGACAACTGGTATTCGGAAATACCGATTGGCTGGTTGGTACTTTCCAGTGAATATTCGGCGACGATGTTGTTTCTTGTTTTGCAGATGAGGAGGCCAATGGTGGGGTTGTCGGTGTCTTTTTTGCGCTGATGGTTGATTGCGGAAATGTAGAAGCCGAGTTTTCCGGTGTGTTCAGCTTCAAATTTCCCTGCCTTTAATTCTATCACGATATAACAGCGTAATTCCAAATGGTAAAACAACAGGTCGATAAAAAAATCTTGCATTCCCACAGTTACCGGCACTTGCCGTCCAACATAGGCAAAGCCTTGGCCTAATTCCAGCAGGAATTTGGTGATGCTTGAAGTTAATGCGTCTTCCAGTTCGCGTTCGTCGTATTTTTCGCGCATCGTCAGAAAATCAAAATTGTAGGGGTCTTTTATTATCTGCCGGGCTAAATCCGATTGCGCTTTAGGCAATTTTGCCTCAAAATTGTTTATGGCTTTGCCTTCCCGCCGGTATAGCTGCCCTTCGATTTGATGAGTCAAAACGGCGCGGGACCAATTGTTTTCGATGGTTTTATAGACATAAAACAAGGCTTCTTCGGGGTCTGTTATTTTGCTCAAAATGACAAGGTTGTGCCCCCACGGGATTTGCGCTAATTGTGTAACAGGTTGTTGGCAATTTGCAGGGATGTCTATATTGGCAACAAGTTGTTGCCAATTTAAGCTGCTAGTACCCAGTCATCTATGAAAAGGTTAATAAATATGATAAACTCATGGTCATAGAATCTAACCAGAGAGGGAAATTATGACCAAGAAATATCGGGT
>JAITQK010000130.1 GCA_031288975.1 Treponema sp.
TCACGCGCCTGCCTGATATGGTCTATCGTTACAGTCTCATTACTGTTCTCATCCAGTATCCGCATGGTGGCGCGTTTGAACAGGGAATTGACTATCCACGGCTGACCTTTGGACTGCTCATAAACATAGTCTAAGGCTTCCTCCGTTATCTGCTGTCCGGTCTCGGCCGTGCGCTGGGCAAAGAGACGCACAATGTCCTCCTGGGTAAAATTGGAAAGCACTGCGGAATCTTCTTTGATATTGAACGGTGAACCCCGATTAACCGGCTTTCCATCTTTAGCACTGACCAGGTAATCTTTAAGATCGCGCATACCTACCAGCGCGAGGGACACCGGAAATGAGCCGACGCTGCGTTCACCAAACCCGCTCCTGAGTTGCCTCAGAAAGCTTATCATCGCTGTGTCCTGGAGTACATCAACTTCGTCAAACAACACAACCAGAGACTTTGGCGCTACCAATGTTGCCCAGTTCGTTAAAATGCTATGTAATTGAGAATGTGGATCCGGGTCTTCCGCAATAGGTACCGGTAAACCTGTTTTTTGTGCGGCGTTTCGTATTGCGTAACAGATAGTCGGCATGGCCTGTTCCGGTTCCGGCACTCCCTGACACGCTTCAATATTAACATAGCAGGCTATCGCCTCTTCCCCGTCAAACGCGCCACTGTTTATCTCCTGGGCCCAGCTTTGCAGAAAGGTGGTCTTACCGGTCTGCCGGGGGGCGTGGAGTACCCAATAGAGCTTATGGCGGATATATCGCTGCAACTGAGCACCCACCAGCCGTTCTTCCGGAGGGAGCATATAGTGATCTACCGGGTTACAAGGACCGGTCGTGTTAAAGAAACGCACTGGACGTTTTGTGGTGTTCATGGTTTGAGTATACCATGATTGTTAGCTTCCAGCAAGCTCTACCTCACCCTATCCGCTCATTTCTATAGTAGAAACTCTTCCATATTATCAGGCGATCACCTTGAACTCGCTGCCCGCATAGCTTTCAAGGATATCAATAACGGATCATGTTCACTCCGAGGATCGATTATATGCACCTTAGCTCCATCTCAGAAGACACTGATACATAAATTAGAGCTTTTCCCACTCTCCGATATTGCGCTTCTCATGGTCAAAATTGACGCCGACCTTGAAGAGTTTTTTCCCGCTACCTTGCCATGGGAGCAGGTAATCTTTGTCATTAATTTGTTTGAGGGCTTGCGCCGCCGTGCCGTCAAGTTTGAACTCAAAGCAATACACAAAGCTATTGGTTTCTACCAGCGTGTCAATGCGGCCATCGGCAATACGCACTTCGGAACGGCATTTCATGCCAAGCATGGTAAAGACCAGATGTACCACGGTCTGGTAATAATTTTCGTTTTTGACGACAAGATCGTAGGGAATGGATGCGAAAAATAGTTTCAGCGCGTTCATCGCGGCGTCTACATCGCCTTTCAGGAGCGCACGGGGCAGAGCGGAAACTACAGCGCGAAGGTCCCGGTCGGGGACACGCAGGTATTTTTCCATAAGCTCGCTGGCAAATGAAGTGCGGACTTCATCATTGGGATAGCCCAGTGTGAACTCGGTTAATTCGTCGTCGTAATCTGTTATGGTCAAATAGCCGGACTGATAGAGTACCGGCACGGCTTCCATGTTTTCAGCGTCGTATTTTTTGAAATCACCATAGTGGATTATTTGTTTTCTCAAATCAAGGATGTCGATGCGCTGTTCCTCAATAAGTTTTATCAGAAAAGTTGGTGTGCCGGTTTCATACCAATAGGGCAGAAATTCACCTTCCTGGTCAAAATGGCTTAACAGGCCAAAGGGATTATAAACAGTAAGCGGTTTCCGCGAAAACCGGTAGCCGTTGTAAAAGCGGCGTAACCGGTCAAGATAAACGTTCCGCTCCCATTCGCGGTTTTTTACAATAGCCGCAATTTCCGGTTCAAAGTTCTGTTCCAGTTCGTCTTGCGTGATTCCGCACAGCGCGGCATAACGGGGATCAAGCGTAAGGTCGATCAGGTTATTCAGTTCGGAAAATACGCTCACCTGCGAAAACTTGGTAACGCCGGTTAAAAATACAAACGCGAGGTGTTCATCCGACGATTTTAACACACCATAAAAACCCTTGAGGGCGCTCCGTGTTTCTTTATGTAGCTCAGGATTGTCTATCGTACCCAGAAGCGGCTTGTCGTATTCGTCAATAATGACTGCAACTCTTTCACCTGTTTTTTCATGCAGGTTATTTATCAGACGGGTAAAACGTGCGCTGAGGCTCTCTCCTTCACAGGTAACGCCGTACTTACCAGCGCAAATATCCAGCGTCGTGTTGATGGTGGCGAATAACTCATTGATGCCACGCTCATAGTCGCCGGGGTTCAGGTCGAGACGGATAACCGGATGCTTTTTCCAGTCCCAGTCAAGGGAATCAACGGCGAGTGACGCTTGCCCCACAATACCGGTAAAAAGTTCGCGCCGTCCCTCAAAAAACGCGCCTAGGGTGGAACAGAGTAGGGACTTGCCAAAGCGACGGGGGCGGGAGAGAAAGAAAGTTTTTCCCGAACCGCTTACTAACTGGTGAATGAGGGCGGTTTTGTCCACATAGCAAAAGCGGTCTTCCCGAATCTTCGTAAAATCCTGTATCCCAATGGGTAATTTCCGTTTCATGGAAGCAGTATACCAGGTATCGGCGTGTCCGGCAAGCTCCACCTCACCTTATCCGATCTCTTCTACAGCAGAAACTCTTCTCTTTGTCGTAAACCTATCCCGGTCTTTGGAAGATTCTGCAAACTTCCCATACGCTTCGCTTCTCATTTACGGCTCAGGGTTATGCTAAACCATACGCCATTTGAATAAAGCGTGGGACGCTCAAATTCAGTTTCATACATCGCGTCAAATATCCGTCTCATGCCTTCGCCCAGTTCACGCATCAGTTTGTTTTCCCGTAACACCCGCGCTATAAGTGGGTTTCGTGATTCATGCGCGCCCTCAAGTTCGTACAAATTTTTAATGGAAAGGGTTGATAATAACGTTCCCGGACTTTTTATTTCTATGCTGTTGTTGTAAATATAAATCTCGATTCCATTTTGAATAGAATAGTCCCGATGAGCAATGGCATTCAGAAGCACTTCTTTGCAGGCTTCTTCGGGGTATGTATACTTTTGTTCAAAACCTGCGACCGTGCTGAAAGTTGTCTGATATGCCAAATACGGCCTTAAACCTTCCCACGCTTTCAAACAAAGGTCAAAAATATTCCCCTGAATACTCTCATCGCTGATGACATTGTATTTTTCACCTGATTCCAGTGTGTCGCCGTGAACTTTAAGAAATCTGATTTGACAGCGCGGATGCCAGCGGCTTATTTCATTTGATTTGGCAAAAAGTAATACGGCGGCCCTTTTGAGCCGTAAGCCATTTGTTCCAAAAACAGCAAAACCTATTTGTTGTAGATACAACTCTACACTTAATCCGCCGCTATATGAAGCGGCGATGGTTTGTAGTATCCCTAAATCCAAATCCGTTACCAAAGCCCCGTCTACAAAATCACCTTCGTATTCACGGGAACGTATTTCCTGCCGCGAAAATTGTATTTCATTGATAAACGCCGGTATTGTTGACGTATCTTTTCGCCGCACACATCTCCCATCGGGAAGCTGATAAATTTGTGTAGTTCCTTTATTCACCGAAAAATACAAAATCGTCTGTTTATCGAGGGTAAGTTTCATTGAGGCCGTGAGCGGCAGCTCTTGTCCCTGATATATATGCGTTTTAACTGCGGCAAGCATCGCGCTTATGCTATCCTCATTATGAGGAATCCCCGTGATGGTTCCGTCGTCTTCAACACCTATCAGTATTGCCCCGCCATCAGCGTTAGCAAACGCGACTAAAGCCTCCCCTATATCTTCGCAAATTTTTTTTGTCAGCCTTGGCTTTTTATTACCAGGCTTTCCTTCCAACGCGGTTTTAAATTCCCGAAAATGACTTTCCCCAAGAATTATAGTATGCTTTACCCTTTCCTGAATGAGTAATACTTCTTCCATACTTACAGGATACGGCTATGAGTTTACTTTGTCAATGTATCCACACTCTACACCCAGTCAAAGGGTCTGTGGAGCGCGATTTTCTGAATATCCGCTACATCTTACCGCATCAGCATCCCAGCACAGTGATCGCGCCTTCTTTTGTCCAGCTTATACGGTCTTCCCATGGCAGGTCTTTCGCTTCCGGGCGGCGGTCAAAGATGAGCAGATAGGCAGGCGCGGCTGGCGCTTTGGTATCGCGGTATTTGGCGATCTGCTCAAGTCCTTTTGAGCGCACGGTTTCCATCGAATGTTTGGGGTGTATCAGTTTTATTTCTATTATATAGCCATGTTCTTTGTATTCGATGTATAAGTCCATGCGGCCTCGCCCTGCGGCATATTCGCGGTCAATGCGCCCGCCGCCGTTCAATACCCGCTGCAAAAAGGCAATCAACAACAGCTGCGGAAACGCTTCGGTGTAGTCTGATTTTTCTTCCCAGGTTTCCGAGTTCTCGCGCCAGAACTGCTGAAACGCTTGCAACAATGTGTCCATATCAAGACTGCCGTCAGGATTTTCCCAGCGGAACTCAGGCTTGGGAATAGCAAGCTGTGGTCCATACGTCATCTTACGGGCTAGAATTTCACGGTATATGGGATTCGCCACTATGGGATCGCCGTCTTCGATGGCGACCAGTCCTAAGTCCATACACAGCCGAAAACCTTCGCTTTCAGGCAGGTCAAAGTCCACCCCGCCGGTCATCAGGACCTCCATAACCCTCCGTATAGCAGAGTTTTCCATGCGGAAAGCTAAAGCGTCAAGGTGTGTTTCCCGCGCCAGTATCATCTGCTCCCGCGCCTGCCTGATATGTTCGATGCTTACAGTCTCGCTGCTATTCTCATCCAGTATCCGCATGGTGGCGCGTTGGAATAGAGAGTTGACTATCCACGGCTGACCTTTGGACTGCTCGTAAACATAGTCCAAGGCTTCCCCGCTTATCTGCTGTCCGGTCTCCGCAGTCCGCTGGGTAAAGAGCCGCTCAATATCAATCTTTGAAAAATTATTGATAAAGACAGAATCTGCTTTTATGTTAAACGGGGATCCCGGATTAACCGGAATTCCACCTTTCGCGGCGGTAATGTAATCTTTCAGGTCTCTCATGCCAACAAGCACGATTGATGATGGGAAAAGTTTGTCATCCTTAAAGTAAAAACCGTCTCTTAGTTGCCGAAGAAAACTGAGAAGCGTATCACCGGTGAGTACATCAACTTCATCGAAAAGCATGATAAGTTTTTTAGGTGAAGCTAATGTTGCCAGATTTTCAAGGGTATCATAGAGCATAGAATAGGGGCTTGTCCCGGCCACACGCAAACCGGTCAAGTCGCTTTTTAACGCGGAACTGGCTATAGCCTCACAGATGACCGGTATGGCCCGCTCCGGATCGCTTAAACCCTGAGAACGTTCCACATTGACATAACAGGCAACTGCGTCTTCCCTCATGAGCGCGCCACTATTTATCTTTTGCATCCAGCTTTTCAAAAATGTGGTCTTTCCAGTTTGCCGGGGAGCATGGAGTACCCAATAGAGCTTGTCGCGGATATACCGGTGGAGCTGGGCGCCCACCAGTCGTTCCTCTGGGGGGAGCATGTAGTGGGCCTCTGGATTACAGGGGCCGGTCGTATTGAAAAAGCGCATATACTAAGTATACTCCACCCTCATCTCTGTTTCAAGGCGGTAATACCCGCAAAGTCATACTTCCAGGCGGGAACCACCGCTATCTTTTTTCCCGCTTTCAGAATGAGGTCTTCCGTATCCCGAGTTATGATTACCCCTTGGTCCTGACCAAAAAACTCCAGTGCCCTGATGAGTCCCTGGATTTCCCGATCCTGGTTTTCCGTTGTAAGTTCCCGGCACACCTGCATACAGCAGGGCTGGCGGACGGATCCCTTCCCCTGATGGGGGTCTACAATAAAATCACACTCCCGGTTTTCCCTGGCAAAATAATAGAGGTCCCGGGTATGGAGCCGCAGACTGTTAAACACAAAATTTTCCAGCAAAGCTCCGTGATTATCGGTAAACGAAGCCGAACCGGTTTGAATGATCCCCGGATCAACGATATACAACTTTTTCGGAGCAAGACTTACCGCCTTGGCAGACCAGGCAAAACAGGGCGCCAGATCAATCAGATAGGCGGACTGAAAATACGAAAAATATTCCAGCACTGTGGTCGCCGATTTTACCCCGGCAACCTGGGTCAGTTTACTGGGAGATACCAATTGGGCCGCATTGGACAGGAGGTACAAAAACAGACGATGCAGGGAAGACACATCCCGAATCCCGTATCGAATTGCAATATCCCGGTATAAAATATCCGATTGGAGCTGGGTCAGAATTTCCAGGTTATTGGTTTTGAGATATTCCGGGAAGCCGCCTTGCTCAAGATACCGATCCAGGGACTCGACTCCCCCACCAGGGGATTCCTGATTGATAAACCTGCAGTATTCCTGATATGAAAAGGGAAACAACTCCTTGGATAGGTGTCTTCCGGTTAACTTAGTCCCCAATTCATGGCTTAGAAGCGATGCATTGGAACCGGTGATAATAACCTGAAACCCTTCATCCAGTTTTTGCCGGACATACAGTTCCCAATGTTCCGCCGATTGAACTTCATCAAAAAACAGTAACCGGGTATCCGATTCCCCGATGATCCGGTCCAAAAGCTGAAAATCTGCTACGGAAAAATCATGGAGACGGAGATCATCAAAGTTAAAGTAAAAGAACAGCCGCCCCAGCTTTTTGACAAACTGATGGAGCAGGGTACTTTTCCCGCAACGCCGGATACCACTGACTATCAGCGCATGACTCTGGATGTCCGGCAGGCTCGCAAGACAGGTACGCTCCAACCCTGAATCCCGGGCCTCCAGAACCACTTTCTGTTTTACACCAACTTCCCGTATTTCCGATAGCTTCATGCAACCATTATAGGTGAAACAGTTCTATTATTCCAGTGCTAACGGAATATCTATTTCAATCTTGATGCATTATAATTGCATCTATTTTGCCGGGCATTTTTTCCAATCGTTCCAGTATGGTCCATCTTACGATACTTTTCAAGCATCCAAATGTTGGCTTCACACAAAGCTTTCCCATCAGCGCATAATACTACGCCTATGGCAAAAAAACTTGACTCTGGATAAACAGTTATGCGCCGCAACAACATTAACGCTTATACCAAATATTGAAAGTGAGTCTGCATAGATACAAAATCACCATATTAGATGTACTAAAGTCGTCTTTGACAACTCCAGGTATTAAAAATAACCTTATAATAATATATAGCACATTCGTTTTTATTTGTCTATAGAAATACTGAAATTTTTTAAAAAAATTGAGAAGGTAGGAGTATTCAGGATTATGAGGTATCGATATTGACTGTTTTTCGCTTTTTTGTGTAATATACTCATACAAGTGAGGTTGAGCTATGAAATACAGTATCAGTTTGCTGGCGGTTTTGTGGGTGATGGTCCAGGCCGGTGCGGTGGCTCAGTCCCGTGAGCTGGTGGAGGTCTCTTTTGCATATACCCGCCAGCCGGGTTCTGGCAGTAATCAGTTTGCCCTGTGGATTGAGGATGCCCAAGGCCGGTATATCAAAACCCTGTATGCGACCCGTTTTACCGCCCAGGGGGGCTTGGAACGGAGACCCCAATCAATTCCCCAGTGGGTTAAACAGTCCGGCCTCAAGGGAATGAGCCGTTCTCAGATCGATAGCTTTACCGGCGCGACTCCCCAGGCAGGCTCCCTGAGCTACCGGTGGGATGGTACGGATCAGGGGGGCGCGGCGGTTCCTTCAGGGGAGTATCATCTGTATGTAGAGGCCACCTTCAGGAATGAAAACCGGGTTGTGTACCAGGCGGTCGTGCAGCTTGGCGGTAATCCCCAGGAGACCCAGGCTGAGGCCCAGTACTTCGGCAAAGATACTGCCGGGCGGACCATGATTGGGCCGGTAACGGTGCGGTATCAGCGGTAGCGCCCCGGTATGATATCTGACCTTCACCGGCTGTATCTTCTTACTTCTCCCTTTTCCTTATAAAACCTGCTCGGTTCGTTCTATAATATCGTTCTGGGTTTCCCGGGACAGTACGTTGAAGAAGGCGCTGTACCCTGCAACCCGGACAATGAGGTCCCGGTGCGCGTCGGGGTGCACCTGGGCATCCAGGAGGGTTTCCCGGGAGACCACGTTGAACTGCACATGGAAGCCCTGGAGCCGGTTGAAGAAGGCCCGGATCAGACTGCTGAGTTTTTTCCGGTCCTCCGGTTTTTCCAGTATTTGGGGGGTTACCTTCTGATTGAGGAGCACCCCGCCTGTGATCTCTTCGGTGGGTAGTTTTGACACGGTCTTGAACACCGCGGTGGGACCGTTCCGGTCCATGCCGTGAGCGGGGGAGCAGCCCTCGGCGAGGGGTTCCCCGGCCTTGCGTCCGTCCGGGGTGGCAGTGGTTCCCGCGCCCTGGGGCACATTGGCGGAAATCGAGGACGTCCCCGCGTAGTAGATGCCCCCGATAGGCCCGCGGCCGTAACGGGTATTGTGGTACTTCTTCATCTCGTCGATGTACACATCGTAGGCTTGGCGGATGAGGGAATCCACATAGTCGTCGTCATTGCCGTATTTGGGGGCGGCCAGGAGCAGCCGGCGGATATGTTCGTTTTTTGGGCCTTCAAAGTTGGCTTCCAGGGCATCCCACAAATCCGCGGCAGTAACGGATGCATCCTCAAAGACGCACTTCTTGATCGCTGCCAGGGAATCGGCAAGGTTGGC
Source organism: Treponema sp. (assembly GCA_031288975.1). Classification (GTDB taxonomy): domain Bacteria; phylum Spirochaetota; class Spirochaetia; order Treponematales; family Breznakiellaceae; genus JAITNP01. The sequence continues at coordinate 8,818 of JAITQK010000130.1, forward strand.
GATCCCCACCTGTAAGTCGCTGATAAAATCGTAGACCGCCCCTCCTTCTTTGAGGTTAAGCCCCCGCTCAATGCAGTCGTCACAGAGGGCGGAGCAGAGCACGTCAGCAGTATCCCGTTCCAGCACTGTATCCGCCGTGGAATCGATGATCACGCACTGGCGGGTAAATTCCCGGATGATCCTATCCCAGGCACGCATCACCTCATCAAAGGATCGCATGTCCCTGAAGTGGCCCACCCCTTGGCAGAGCCGCGTGCCAGACACATTGTCCACCCCATCGTTCAGGGCGATGAGCAGGGACTTGGGGAAGTTGAGGAAGCTCATGCCAGTGCAGCGGTAGCCCCACTTGCCGGGAACCGCCACTTCTACGCAGCCAATGGCACTGTAGTTGTAGGCGTCCTCTGGTTTCACCCCTTTGTTGATAAACGAGGGGATGATGATTTCATCGTTGTTAAAGGCAGGCATCCCAAAGCCCAGGCGTACCACCTCGATGCACTCCTCGATAAACCGATCATCCAGGCCCTTGTGGTAGCGGACGGTCAGATTCGGCTGGGGAAGCCGGGTCTGGGCCACGCTGCGGAGGATGAGGTACGAGAGGGGGTTCACCGCGTCTGTAGCTGCCGGGGTTTGGCCGCCGATGGTAACGTTCTGGTAGAGGGGGCTTCCAGCGGAAAAGCGGGTATGGGACCAGCTTCGGATTTTATTGATGGTGAAGGTCTTGAGCCAGAGGTTGGTCAGGAGTTCGCAGGCCCCTGCTTCGGTGATGCGCCCTGCGGCGAGGTCCGCTTCGTAATAGGGGACGAGGTACTGGTCCATGCGGCCATAGGAAAGGGAATGGCCGTTACTTTCGATTTGGAGGCAGAGGTGCACAAGCCACAGGGACTGGACCGCCTCATAAAAGGTTTCCGCCGCTTCGTAGGGGACCTTGTTGAGCACCCGGCTCATCTCCTCCAGTTCCGCTTTTCTGGCCTCATCCTTTTCGGTTTGAGCAGCGCTCAAGGCAAGATTCGCGTAGCGTTTGGCAAAGGCGCAGGTAGCGTCCACCACGATGATCACCGACCGGTAGAAGTAAGACTTGGCCAGGTTCTGATAATCCGTCAAGTCCAGGCCCGCGAGCTTTGCTTCCGCCTGTTCCTTACACGCCCGCAGGCCCGTTTTGAGCATACGGCCATAGTTCACCGCCACATGGGCATCCCCAGAGGTGATGTTCCCCTCGGCTTTGATGATCCCCAGATCGTAGAAGACCCGTGCACCTGGGGGCATGGCCGCAAGGCCCCGGTCCTTCACGGTGTTATGTTCCCAGAAAGGGGCGATTTCCCGGAGTGCCGCCTTGGTTTCCTCGGTGATGTAAAACCGGTCCCCATCCCGCTTATCAAAGGTATCCAGTTCGTCAATGACCCAGTCCATGGCATATTCAGGGAAAATCGGAGCAGACCGGTTTCCCGAAGCCTGATTCCCGGCGAGCAGGGTCTCAGGCTCAATGAAGATGCTCATCCCCTCAAGAACGTTCTGGTACATCAGTGCCCGGCGCAGTACCATGGGCTTGTCAAGGTTCTGACGGTAGGTGTCGGTGGTGATCCGCGCCCGTTCGGCGCACACAAAGGGCTTTACCGTCAACAATGCTTCCCGGAAATTCCTCATCCGGGGGGTAAGTTCACCAAAATGATGCATAGCATACTCCTTGGAACCAAACATAAAAGGTTCCGTTTTTTTAATAATCAAAAATCAACTCCGCGGCGCCGATGATACCAAAGTGGTTCCCCAGTTCCGCGGTCTTGAAATAAACCGGCATATCATTGCGATTATACTGGTCAAAGGTTCGGCGCACCGGAGCGAGGAGCTTTTCACCCATCTTGAGCAGGCCGCCTCCTAAGACAAAACAGTCGATGTTAAAAGTTACATAGAGGTTGAAAAACCAAATCCCCAAGTAGGTGGCCATCTGGTTGAGGGCCTTGATCGCCAGGGGGTCTCCCTGATCATAGGCCGCTTCCAGGTGAAAGCAGGCGATGTTTTCGGCGCCTCCGGCCAACTCGGTCATCAGGGTGTGTTCCCCTGCGGCAATCCAGTTCTGAATATGCTTCACGATCATGGAGCCGGAGCACCAGGACATGAAGCAGCCTTGGTTGCCGCAGCCGCAGAGGAGGCCCTCCCCAGGGGTGGCGATTGCATGGCCGCTTTCACCTGCCCAGCCGTAAGTGCCCCGGAAGAGCTTCCCATCGATGATTATCGCCGAGGCAATGCCCGTACTCACCGGGCAGTAGATCATGTTTTTGAAGCCTCGGCCCGCGCCCATGCGGTGTTCTGCCAGGGCCGCGACATGGGCGTCATTATCGAGGATGATGGGAACCCCGCTGAACTTGTCCATCAGGTATGCACGGGCAGGAAAATCCCGGATTCGTACTAAGTTACTCGTTTTGACAATATGCCCGGTTTCAAAGTGGATGAATGAAGGCATCCCCAGACCAATGCCCTGGAGTTGCTCCCACGCTACCGACTCCTCAGCCAGTAGTTTCAGGAGGGCCTGTATCAGTACATCAAAAAACGCCTCTGGCCCTAAGTCCGGATCCGAAGGGATACCCTTTTCGGCAACCAGTCTCTTGCGGTGGTCAAAAAGCCCCAAGGCGATCTTGGTGCCTCCCACATCAATACCAACCACATACCTTTCCATAAAACATACCCCTGTTTTTAAACTCCCGCCGACGAGACCTTGTGGACCACGATATTCTTTTCCCGCAAAAAAGCCTCCTGTTCCGGCGGGATCTGGTCATCGGTGTAGACCATTGAAACATCCTCAGTGGACAGCAACTGTACCACCCCCTGGTGAGAAAATTTTTCCGAATCGGTTAACACCAGCACTTGCCGGGCCTGTTCCATCAGGCCCTGTACCGTTTGTGCCCGTAAATGATCCTTTCCCGTAAAGCCGAATTTCTCTGTAAAACCGTCAATACCGATAAAGAACTTATCTGAAAAAAACACCCCCGCACATTTGCAGGTGATGGATCCCACCGTAACCTGTGCCCCCGGCTGGTAGTATCCTCCCAACAGGATGACCTTCCCGTAAGGAGCATAGCGGATATGATTGGCGATAAATGCCGAGTTGGTAACAATGGTAACATTCCGCTTTGTAGTGGCCAGCTCTTCAGCCAACAGAGCGCAACAGGAACCGGATTCGATCAAGACAGTCTCGCCCTCCTCCACCGATTCCGCTGCTGCCACCGCAATCCGCCGCTTGATATGGTACTTATAGGCAAGCCGTTTCCCCACATCGTCTGCCGGATCGATGCTCGCAAACCCGTGTTCTCTTCGTATAAGGCCCCGTTCCTCAAGCTGATCCAAATCCTTGCGTATCGTTACCTGGGAAACCTCCAGCATCGCCGCTAGAGTGGCCACCTCAATACGCTGTTTTTTAGTAAGCGCTTCAAGAATCCTGGTATGCCTATTTGTCATAAGTCTACCTCCTTCATGCAATCTTGTCTGCTTTCATGACAAATATACTCAGGATGGTTTCATAAGTCAAGTAAATTGTTTCATTCGTAAGTAAATTATTTTCAAAACGTGCAAAAAACAGTATATTTAAAATATATAAGGAGATGAACCATGCAACAGGGGATTATTTTCAATATTCAGAAATTTAGCATCCATGATGGTCCGGGCATCAGGACCGTGGTGTTTTTTAAGGGCTGTCCACTCAGGTGCCGCTGGTGTTCCAATCCAGAATCCCAGCGGCCTCAGCCAGAGCTTCTGTGGGATACGGCTCGCTGTGTCCGTTGTTTGACCTGTGTCGGGGTCTGTCCCCACAAGGCCCTGAGCCAGGAATCAGACCGAATCCGCTGTGAGCAGCACGCCTGCACAGGCTGCGGGGATTGTGTGGCAGCCTGTCCCAGTGAGGCGCTGTCCTGGACGGGAAGGGTTTTCACCACTGCCGAGGTCCTACAGGTATGCCGGGCGGATCAGGTCTTCTACGAAGAATCCGGCGGTGGGGTTACCCTTTCCGGCGGGGAGGTACTGGCCCAGCCGGATTTTGCCGAGGAGCTGCTCATCCTCTTAGGTGAAGCCGGTATTCACCGGGCCATTGAGACCAGCGCATACACGGCGCCGGAACTATTTCAGCGGATTACGGATAAGGCGGATCTCATCCTTTTTGACCTGAAACACCACCACCGGGAGCGGCATTTTGAGGGAACCGGGGTGTATAACGACGGTATCATCGAAAATCTGAGGACCGCCCTTGCCCGGGGCCAGCGGATCCTACCCCGTATCCCGGTGATTCCCGGTTTCAACGACGGCCTTGACGATGCCGCGGCCTTTGCGGGCCTGCTCCGGTCCCTGGGTGCCGGGGCCGTCCAACTCCTCCCCTTCCATCAATTTGGTCACAACAAATACGCACTCCTTGGACGGGACTATGGGCTTACCGCAATCAAGGCCCTCCACCCAGAGGACCTTGAAGCCTATAAGACCGTATTTGAAGCACAGGGAATCGAGGCGTTTTTTTAACCACTTTATTTTTATGCTCTGCGTTCGTTATGTACATGGGAAGGACAGGGCAAAGGCTCTCTGCGGCGGAGCCTTTGCCTGGCCGGATTCAAATTCGGCGGCTTTTTGATAAAAAACTATATTTTACGATCATTGCCCTTGACTTTTTCTTTTATAATTATCATATTTTAGTTATGGATAATCGCGGATACTTGTATAAGTTCCGAATTTAAAACCTTTGGGAAAAGGTGGTGTTGTTTTTTGGTTTTTTTTCCTCGTTTTTTGTATAAAGGTAAAATATTCACTTCCCCCCCCCCCCCCCCCCCCTATACACATATACTTTGTGCACGTTCACCGCCATAAGGGTAGGTGTTTTTCACGTAGATACTGTAGTTTCGCAAGAGCATACATGA
>JAITQK010000137.1 GCA_031288975.1 Treponema sp.
CGATAAACATAATCCCTACCTCGCCCCCTACAAAAAGGTGAGGACCCAGAAAGTAATTATAGGCCAGGAAACCGGTACCACCAACCGGGTTTACCTTATTAGGCAGCCTCCCCGCATCACCCCAGAACATCATGGGCATGACCACCCCAGCGCTTATGGTAAATATCTGGTCCCCCTTGGTATAACGGGACGTCATAAGACCGGACCAATCCGACTCTATGGGGACCTCTTCCCCATTATCTGGTTCATCCGCTTCCTGGGCCATTACTGGCGACCCCATACAAAAAAGGAAAAAAAGAAAAAAAATAGAAAAAAAGGCCCGTGCCTTTGCCATGCCCATCACTCCTGTTGGTCATACTTATCTTTCAAACAAACTCAATACGATTCCGTTACTATACTCGATGCGCTTATTCTTTTCAATGCCTGGGGGCAGGTTTTTGACAAGGGGCGGGATCGGTACTATACTGCCGGAATGGAGGACGATATGCCGAATACGGCCAGGATGATTGTTGCTCAAGAAGACCAGCGTTTCACCTATAAGGACTATGTGGCGTGGGAGCTTGCACCGGGGGAGCGGTTTGAGCTGATTGACGGGAATGCTTACGCAATGGCGGCACCGGGCCTGAAGCATCAGGGTATTGTGACGGCCTTGGGAGCGCAGTTTTATACCTTTTTGCAGGGTAAACCCTGGAAGGTGTATGTTGCGCCCCTGGATGTGCGGCTTTTCTATGAAGAAGACGAAAGCGATGATACGGTGGTACAGCCGGACCTGACGGTTATCTGCGATGAGCAGAAGCGGGGCGAGGAGGGCTGCCGGGGCGCGCCGGACCTGGTGGTGGAGGTGCTCTCCCCGTCTAACACGACTCTGGAGATGGAAAGAAAATTGGCCTTGTACGAGGAGGCAGGGGTACGGGAATATTGGGTGGTTGACCCTAAGAACAAAGACACCTGTGCCTACCGGCTCTCAGATGGTCAGTTCGGTATGCAGCGCTACCGTGAGGGTGTCATCACTTCCACGGTGCTGCCGGGGCTGGAGATAGCCCTGGCAAGCGTGTTTGAGGGGTAACCTAACGACCCTTTTCAATGGTCAGGTACTGCAGCAGGATGGGGTATTTGGTCAGGAGTTCACCGTATTTTGCCAGTTCCTCAAAACGGATCTGGGAACCAATGCGGGCCTCTGGCTGCAACAGGCGGTCGGTCTGGATATATTCCCGCTGTTTTGCAACATAATCCTCATAAATGGAACGGACTGTATGGTAGAGCTGTATATCCGGGAAATGGGGCGTATGGATGTTACAGGAGAGGTTTTCTATGTCAGGAAAGGCCTGCTGTATATCATCCTCCCATTGGATAAGCCTGCCAGAGGAGAGGATCTCCGTTATTTTTTCTTCATCCCCCATATACAGCCGCAGGCGCTGCAGCGCAAAAGCCTCGATTTGATCTGCCAGGTCTGCCTCAAACGCATTGAGATCAGTCTGATTGCTGATATTATAGGTAACAACCAGGGAGGTCAGGGAATCGGGCTTGATCGTGCAGGAGAACACCGCGGATACCTCATAAGAAAAATTAAGCCGAAGCCCCGCAAAGGAGGCGTATTCACTGCCTGAGGGGAGGGCATCCCGGGCAAGGAGGGAACGGCTTATCCGGTCCAGGGTAAAGGTCTGAATCACCACGTTGGTGGGAATGAGTTTATACCACACCCATTGGAATTTCCCTTCTCTGATGACCTGGGGATCGATCCCGTGGGTTTTAGAACGCAGGACCCCATAGGTACCCAGGGGAACCGTCAACTGCGCCCAACCGAGAAAGAAGGCCACACCACCGAGGATGATGAGTATGGTGAAGAGCAATAAAATTTTTTTCATAGTACCTTCCCCCATTTGTATGTATACTTTATAGTGATATCATAATCTAAAAGAAACGGATTGAGCAACCAATATGAAAATCGCTCGGCCTGAAAAAAAAACGATGAGCGCCATTCTGATCAAACGAGCGGTTTCTTTTTGCTTTGGGATGTGTGTCTTAACCCTGTTCCTCTATGGAATAGGAACGGCTCAGGGGTTTATGGACAAAACCCAGTTGATACTCCTGCGTTTAACCAGTATCCTGGGGCTTTTTTTAGGGGCTGGTTCCCTGTATGGGATGCTGGTGAATTGCAGGCTGCTGTTTCGTGGAAAAGTCCGTTATATTGGCGGTATAGGAGTGTATATGATGCTGGGTCTCTTTGGTATGGCGGTGGCTGCTGTATCGGTATTTCTGGTAGTGGTGGCAGGAGGAAACGCAGCTTGATGGGGGAAAAACGACTCAAGGCCCTGCGGGGCGCGACTCAGTGCGAGAACGAAGGGGATGCTATAACCCAACAAGTTGCCCTATTATACGATGAACTGCTGCTCCGAAACCAGCTCAATGAGGCGGATATAGTGTCCCTGGTCTTTTCCGTAACCCGGGACCTGGACGCTCAAAACCCGGCCTCAGCTTTGCGGCATTCCGGCAGAGCACAGGACCTCGCCCTCTTCACGGTACAGGAGGCGTACATACCAGGGGGCTTGGAACGGACCATCCGGGTCCTCATCCATGCGTACCTTGACGGAGCTGCCTGTCCTTGCCATGTATACCGCAATGGGGCCGAGATTTTGCGCCCTGACCGATGAGGCCCGCATTGACCAGCAGGGGGTGAACAAAATAAGCTATGTACATGGTTTCTTTCAACTTTTTTACGGTACTTCGTGATCTGGTTCCCCGGACAGGGGAATTGTTTGCAAAGGATGGAACAGGATATTCCTGGGCTGCCTTTGGTAAAGACTGTATTGCCGGTATCATCGTCGGAATTGTGGCTCTTCCCCTTGCTATGGCCTTTAGCATTGCCGCAGGGGGAAGTCCAGCCCAGGGCTTGTATACCGCCATCATAGCTGGTTTCTGTATCAGTCTCTTGGGGGGAAGCAAATTCCAAGTCGGCGGGCCTACTGGGGCCTTTGTAGTCATCATCTTTGGGGTGATTGCCAAACATGGTATGGCAGGGCTGATCACCGCCAGTGTGCTTGCAGGTATCATGCTCGTGATCATGGGCCTCAGTGGGTTGGGACGCTTTATCAAGTACATCCCCTATCCGGTTACCACTGGTTTCACCGCAGGTATCGGGGTGCTCATCTTTTCCCAGCAAGTGAAGGATTTCTTTGGCCTATCCATAGCAGCCAGTTCTCCTGCGTTTTTTGAAGAATGGAGTGAATATTTCAGGGCCTTTTCGACCCTCGATCCGATTACCCTGGGTATCGGCTGCGGAACCCTGGTGATTATCATCCTGGTGCGGCGCTTTTACCCCCGCATTCCTGGCGCGGTTGCCGGGGTGCTGGTCCTCACGGTCATAAGCTGGGTGCTTTCCCTGCCCGTTGAAACCGTGGGAAGCCGTTTCGGTGGCATTCCTTCTGTCCTGCCGGTTCCTCATCTGCCCGCATTGAGCTGGGCCATTGTGCGGGACGTGTTTCCCGATGCCTTTACCATTGCCCTCCTTGCGGCGATTGAGTCCTTGTTGTCGGCAGTGGTTGCCGACGGCATGACCGGGGACCGGCATAACTCAAACACCGAACTCGTGGCCCAGGGGATCGGTAACATTGTGGCGGCTATTCTCGGCGGCATCCCCGCAACCGGCGCCATCGCACGAACCGCTACCAATATTAAGGCCGGCGCAACCAGCCCCGTGGCAGGTATGATACATTCCCTCACCCTGGTGCTGTTCATCCTCTTTCTTGCCCCTGCGGCTTCTGCCATTCCCTTGGCAAGCCTTTCCGCAGTCCTGATGGTAGTTTCCTGGGATATGAGCAATGTTTCCCGGTTTATCCGGATCATCCGTACTGCCCCTAAAAGTGATGTGAGCGTTCTCATCACCACCTTTGTCCTGACCATCGTGATTAATTTGACCTTTGCCGTTGAAGTCGGGGTAGTCCTGGCCATCTTCCTCTTCCTCAAACGGATGATTGAGGTGGGGGGTATTAAATCCGCGAATGACGAACTCATCAAGAAACTCGCCTATGGAGACCTGAAAAACCGGGGAACTGCGACAGGTTCGAGTAAAGCGCTGTACTCAAAAGACATTGAGGTCTTCGAGATTACAGGCCCCTTCTTCTTTGGGGTGGCGGATATGCTCCAAAACACCTTGCGCCACATAGCGAAGACCCCACAGGCACTCATCCTCCGTATGCATGAGGTGCCTGCCATTGATTCCACCGGCATTGCCGCTCTGGAATCCTTCCTTATCCAGTGCCGCCGGCGGAAAATCCGCCTGATTATCACCGAAATCCACGGGCAACCGAAAAAGGCCCTTGAAAAAGCGGGGTTTATCAACACTCTTGGCACGGAATACCTTGTTCAGACCCTGGAAGAGGCAGTACAAAAGGCTGATAAAAAAAACGATGAACCATAAGCCGGGTTCTGTTTAGGCGTTTTACGCCATAGCTGCCATTTATCTTGTGCTATCCTTGCGGATAGCATCTACGCAGTCTACCCGCGGCATAAACGGGCCGTTCTGCCGCTGTTTGACTTTGCTCCTGATGAGGCTTGCCGTGCCAGAACCGTTACCGGTCCCGCGGTAGGCTCTTACCCTACCCTTTCACCCTTACCAGAGGAGAGATAGCGGGTCGTTTACCTTCCCTTTACCACCCTCTGGCGGTTTGCTTTCTGTTGCGCTCTCTGTCGGAGGGGTGTTGGAAACACCCTTCCGCCCGGGTATTACCCGGCATCATGCCCTGCGGAGCCCGGACTTTCCTCACCGCGACTATGGTCACGGCGCGGCAGCCTGGTTCATCGCCTATTCGTCGAAATCAATGTTTATTTTTTCTTCTTCTTCCTCTTCTTCGATATCGTAGTCTTCTTCGTCCATATCATCAAGGTCCGAGAGGCTCCCTGAGTCTTCAGTATCAAAGAAGTCCTCCTCACCCTGCTCGGATTCCTCATAGAAGAGAATACGGGAACAATACGGGCAGAAGACGATCTTCTCCCCCATGCGGACCTCGTTGGCGAACTGGACGGGAAGGATCATGTGACAGCCCATACAGACCCCGCCTTTGATGGCAACAATGCCCTTGCCCCCCTTATTGCGGATGATCCGTTCAAATTTAAACAGGATCTCAGGATCAATACCGGGACTGAGCTGGTGCTCCTCGGCTATGAGCTGCTCAACCTCCCTTTGCTTTTCCGCTACCTCGGCTTTGATACCTGAACGCCGCTCCTCCAGGTCCTGTTCTTGCTGCTCAATCAGGGCAGCGCTCTGTTTCATCTGCTCATCCAGGTCTGATAACAGCCGTTCCACCCGCTGCAGGTCCTTGCGGTACTGCTGTTCCTTTTCAGTGGCGTCCCTAAT
>JAITQK010000166.1 GCA_031288975.1 Treponema sp.
CTGATGACCCCGTGACCCCTCCACCTGATGACCCCGTGACCCCTCCACCTGATGACCCCGTGACCCCTCCGCCCGATGACCCCGTGACCCCTCCAGCCTCTAACTTTGTGGCCGTAACGGGCATTACCGGCGTACCCACTACCATGACGGTGGGGACAGGGCTCACCTTAACCGGGACAGTAGCGCCTACCAATGCCACCAACAAGGCAATTGTCTGGTCGGTGAAAACGGCGGGGACCACTGGCGCGACTATCAGCGGTAGTGTACTCAACACCACAGCGGCAGGCACGGTAGTTGTAACAGCCACCATCGCCAACGGCGCGACGGCAAGCACGGCTTACACCCAAGACTATTCTATCACCGTGAACGCCCCGGCGGATGGAACAGAGAAGCAAATTTCTATAAACGTTGGCTTTAACTACGGGGCAATCGCCATCACAGGTAGCGACGGAAGCAATGTCATCGCCGCGAATGGGAGTCTTACCCTGAGCGCGAGTGGCTATACCAATGTGGTCTGGTATGTGGATGGTGATACAGCCGGGATTGCTGACACCGGTACGGGGATTACACTCTCCGCTTCCGATTATACGGTACGGATTCACTCCGTTACCTTTACCGGGAGACGAAACGGGAATCTGTATTCACAAGTGATACCGTTTAGGGTATTGGAGTAAGGAGGAACAGGTATGAAAAACATTATCAAAACACGTTGCCTGAATCTGCTTTTGGGCATCTTGATCCTTGCCGGTTGTTCAAATCCGGCGCTTGAGCAGATTGAAACATCGGCGCGTACCGGAACCGGCGCGGTTTCGGTACGGATCGGCACGGTGGAAGGGCAATTTGAAGACGTCGCCAGAACGCTGGCGCCTGTGGCGCCGCCCGAGTTTCTAAGGTATACCCTGACCTTCAGTGGCCCGGAGGAGCACGAGGCGGTAGATATTACCTTCGGTACCAGCGCCTCGCTTGAGCTTGCCGTTGGGGAGTGGACGATTACGGCCACTGCCTATACAGATGAGACCGCTGTCGCACAAGGAAGCGTCACGGTTACGGTACACACTGGATCAAATACTCCGGCGAATATCATTCTCACACCGGTTAGCGGAGGCACAGGGACGTTCAGTTATTCCATCGACGCTCCCACAGGCGTGACAGGTACCCTTGTCGTCGTAACGGCAGAGGGCGTGGCGGTGAGCGGTAGCCCCTTCACTCTGACGGAAGGACCTAACGTCGATAACCTTAGCCTTTCCTCTGGGCAGTACCTGATGAGTGTACGCTTGACGCTGGATGGAAAAGCCGCAGGTAGAACTGAAGCGGTGCATATTTACTCGGACATGACTACATCGGTGGAGTATAGGTTTACTGGGCATGATTTTAGCGAGATAGTGAATCTTGTTGCCGGTGAGTGGCAGGACGGTACCATATCGTCTGGGGATGAGCTTTACTACCGGTTTACTGCGGCTACGGAAACGGATTATACCATCACCTGGGATGACTATTATGGAACCAAAAATGACTACCCATATGTGGTTCTGAGAGTCGACGCCTATTGGGAAGCGGACAACACAAGCATATTTACCTATGGTTATGGGTATGAAGCACCGAAGACCTTTAATACCGGCTCAAACTCAGGCAATATCATCGTCAGAGTTGAGTATGATGGAGGTTACGACTCTGGCCCCTATGCCATCAAGTATTACGACTCGACGTCACTGCCCCCACAAGGGTCTATGACCATTTCATCGGTAGTCGCGACTCCGGTTCCGGCGTGTGTTATCAGTTGGAATTATGTTAACGGTGTAACAGGATATCGTCTGTACCGTTCAACCAATCTCGACAGTGGCTATACGGAAATCGCTGATATAACAGGCTATTATACATCCTATACCGATACCGGCGTTTCTGCAGGTACTACTTACTACTATAAGGTTGCCGCGTATAACGCAAACGGTGAAGGGGAACTATCTTCGGCCATGTCTGGTACACCGCCCGATTCCAGCGCAATAATAGCATTGACCGACGGCGAGTGGCTACACGACGAGATTGCCACCTCCGGGGATATTAAGTGGTACTCATTCATCGCCAGCGAAGGAACTAGCTATCAGGTACAGTGGAATGCCAGATTCTATGGCGATGGGACTAAAACGCTTTATGCAAACGTCTCAGCATTTCAGGCCGACGGTAGCTACATCTTCCATGAGATAGACTCAGGCTGGACTTCACCGGAAACATTTTCTGGTGTTAGCGGTACGGTGTATCTCTTAGTTCAAGGGTGGTCTCTTGGTGACACCGGTACCTATGCCATCAAGTACGCGCAAGAGTAATCTTTAGCGTGGCGGTTCCCGTGCGGTGCATGGGAACCTGATGTGCCCGAATGAAGTACTCACTTCCTGTAAGTTTTCCAGGCAGTAGTACAAACGGTATCTTTATGCTTGCTTGAATGTACGGATACCGGTAACAGAGGCGACTCCCATACAGGAGCCGCCTTTTTTGGCATACGTGGCATGAACAGTGGAAAAGAAATATGCAAATCAGTACAAGGCAGGGCAACGGTATTTATACTCTTTCTTAGCGGTACGCATATAGAGCAACGCCCCTAGCGTTATTTCAAGCTCCGGGGGAGTAGCCGCTCCAGCAGTACCTCGTACACCGGCCTTGACCCCATAAGCTCGGTGGTAACCAAGGCGGAAAGACACACCAGTACCAGACCGGTCAGATGATTAATATTACCGCTTACTTCCAGGATCAGCACGATTCCGGTTATCGGCGCTTTGATCACAGCAGTGAAAAAAGCTGCCATCCCCAGGATGACAAAGTTGAGTATCTGTCCTTCCCCCAGGAATCCGGCCATGCAGAGGAGTTGCCCCACCCCGTTTCCAGTCAAGGCGCCGCAGGCAAGGAGGGGACCGAAAATTCCACCGGAGGTTCCCGAACCGGAGCAGAAGGCGGTAAAAAGTATCTTCCCCCCCAAGAGCAGTACAACTATACCCAGGGTCAGCTCGTGCAGGGCAGCGGCTTTGATCAGTCCATGACCGTCCCCCAAGAGATCAAAAAAAACAAAGCCGAGAGGGATGGTGACGAGCAAGGGTATGATTGGGCGGATTATTTCGGGGATGCGCACGGTGGTGTAGATGTCGCCGGCCACATACAGAGATCGTTTGTAGATATCCCCCAGAAAGGCAGAGACCATACCCAAAAGGATAATCCAAGGGAAATTCCGCACTGACAGTATCTCAATATGCCCAAAATCAAAGAGGGGGACTAAGCCCCAAAAAGAACCGACGGTCATATCCGCCGCCACCGAGGCCCCCAGGGCACAGGCGATAAACAGGGGTGAAAATGATGGCAATAACTCTTCCAAGGCAAAAAGCACGCCCCCCAGAGGAGCGTTAAAAGCTGCGGACATTCCGGCGGCAGAAGCGGCGATCAGCAGGATCTTCCGCTCAGGAGGGGGCCGCTGAAAAACCGAAAGTATTCCATCTCCCACGTATGCCCCGATCTGTATGGCCGGTCCTTCCCGGCCCATGGAAAGGCCGGCACCTAAACCCAGAATGCTGGTGATCATTTTCATGGGCAGTTCCACCGCCCAATGCGTGGATAGTTTACCGAGGAGCACGCCCTTGACCTGGGACACACCGCCTCCTTTGATCATGGGCCATCGCTTATTGGTCCAGCCGAGAAAAAGCCCGGCCAGCGTCAGTGCCGCGGCCCATACGGCTATCCAATAGAAAGGAACCTGGGGCAGGGTTTCGTATATCCACTGCCTGAGGTCAGCCATCCTGTTCAACAGATATCTGAAAAGGGCCACCACAAGCCCTACCATAATACCTATGATGATACTCTCAAAAATTACCATTAAAGGGGAATTATACCAACCATGTATAAGGGACTTGAAATTTCTTTTCATATTTTTATTATAGCTAGTTTATGGAAGATTGTAAATTACCGAATGCTTTGTGCTCCGCTTATTGACATTCCATCTGCCTACTCATACTATATCCATATTTCATACTGAGGTAACCTGATGCTTTTCAGTATCGCCCTTATCATCCTGTGCTGCCTTATCCTGAGTGGGGTCATGCAGCGATGTAAACTGCCCGGCCTGGTGGGTATGCTTTTGACGGGTATCATCCTGGGGCCTCATGGCTTAAACCTGATAGCCCCGGAGTTACTGGCCATTTCCGCGGAGCTGCGGCAGATCGCCTTGATCATCATCCTCACCAGGGCAGGACTGGCGCTGGACATCAATGACTTGAAAAAAGTCGGCAGGTCCGCCATCCTGTTGTGCTTTGTACCGGCAACGTTTGAAATAGCCGCAACCACCATTTTTGCCCCCTTGTTTTTCCCCATTTCCCGGTTGGAAGCTGCGATCATGGGAGGGGTACTCGGCGCCGTGTCCCCGGCGGTGGTGGTGCCCAAAATGTTAAAGCTCATGGAGAGGGGCTATGGCAAGGATAAAAGCATTCCCCAGCTCATCATGGCCGGAGCTGCAGTGGATGATATTTATGTGATTGTCTTGTTTACGTCCTTTCTCAGCATGTATGGGGGCAAGGGGTTTAATTTTTTTGATATAGCTGTCCTGGGCAGGGTTCCCCTGGCTATCATCACCGGTCTGGGAGCGGGGATCCTCCTGGGGCTGGTCCTGGTGAAGGTATTTCAAAGTATCCATCTCCGGGATACGGTAAAGACCCTGGTTTTGTTAAGCGCCGCGTTTCTCCTGGTCTCCCTAGAACAGGCCCTGAAACAGCACCTGCCGCTCTCCGGTTTATTGGCAGTAATGGCTTTGGGTGCCACCATAGTAAAGCGCTCCGAGGTGTTGGCAAAACGGCTTTCCGGGAAATACTCAAAACTCTGGGTAGGGGCGGAATTGCTCTTATTCACCTTGGTCGGCGCTACGGTCGATACGAGCTATGCGGTGAAAGCAGGTTTGGCAGCCCTTGCCCTGATATGCCTCGCCCTGCTGATTCGGGTATGCGGTGTTTATGTCTGTCTTATTAAAACACCCTTAACCCTGAAGGAACGCTTGTTCTGTGCCATCGCCTATCTGCCCAAGGCAACGGTACAGGCGGCAATCGGCGGTATTCCCCTGGCTCAGGGGATTCCCGCAGGCGCCACTATTCTCACCGTGGCGGTACTTGCCATCTTAATTACCGCGCCTTTAGGCGCCCTCGGGGTGGACGCAACCTATAAACGGTTGCTTTCACCCCCTCAACCCGTAAACGGATGGTTCCTAGATCTCCCCTAGGCCTTGGAAGGGGCAGGGACGCCCATGAGTTTCTTCTTTCCCCGTTTTGTTGCCTGGATATCCCAGAAATTAACAAACCCACAGGCAATGAAGATGGTCGAATACACCCCGGAAACCATACCCACTAAGAGGGCCAAGGCAAAATCCTGCATGGAACCGGAGGTAAAGATAAAGAGGGACAGTACCGCCAGCATGGTCGTTACGGTAGTGATGACGGTACGGCCCAGGGTCTCTGAAATCGCCCGGTTAAGGATGTTCACCAAGCTGTCCTCGGGGTACATACGCCTCGTCTCCCGGATGCGGTCAAATATAACGATGGTGTCGTTAATCGAATACCCCAGAATGGTGAGGATCGCCGCAATGGTGGTGGTGTTAAACTCCATCCGGGTCCACGCAATGAAGGTGACCATAATAAGGGCGTCATGGGCTATGGCCAGGACCGCACCAATGGCGTATTGGGACTTAAACCGTATGGAGGCATAGATCAGGATGAGGAGCAGGGTTAAAACCATGAGGATGCCGGCCTGGTCGGTTAATTGTTTTGAAAACCGGGAACCCACATAGTCAGACCGGGTTACCGCCACACCACCCACGCCAACACCAAGGGCGCTGTTTGCTTCCAATGCCTTGATGATCTGCTCTGCAGGAACCCCGCTGTCGTTTAATTCACTATCCTCCATGCGGATCATGAAACGGCGCTCCTCCGGGGTTCCCAGGACCTGCACGGAAACCGTGCCCAGAGACGCCAGGCTTTCCCGCACATTTTCAATGGGGATAAGCTCCGCACCAGGGGGCAGGTAGTGAACGATGTAGGGTTCGGAACCAAGTTGGGGATTGCCCTGGGCACTGTAAACCAGCCACGGGGTCTGGATAGTACCGGACGCTACCGCAGCAGCTTGTAGCCCTTCCACTGAGGCAAGACCGGTCACTAAGGCATCAAGGGTTCCGTAGGCGGTAAAGGGGAAGGGATAGGTTACCCCCTCCACCCCGGCACCGGAAATAACGATATAGAGGTTATTCCGGTCAAAGGAAATCGACGCATTCCCCCTGCCGCTATAGGTCAGCCTGAAAGCGGTGGGGGCGAACTGAACTTCCTGGATAAGACCGGCCTGGAAGTCAACCCCCAGATTGAATCCGCCCTTTACCCCATACCCGATGAGGCCCAGGATAATCAACCCGCTGGAAAAAATCGCAGCAGGTAAAAAATACTTTGAAAAGGTGATAATACGTTTCATTATTTGATCCTCCAGCTCACAGAGAGCTTCTTGCTTCCCATCACATCGGTACTAAAGTCAAAGATAAGCCGGGAAACGAAGAGGGCGGTAAATACCGAGGAGAATACCCCGATAGCGAGGCTCACCGCAAAACCCTGGATAGGCCCGGAACCGAGCTGAGAGAGGAACAGGGCGGCGATAAAGGTGGTAATGTTGGAGTCCATGATGGCCCAGAAAGCCTTGTTGAACCCCGCGTCAATCGCGGCTTTTCGAGACTTCCCAAGGCGGAGTTCCTCCTTCATCCGTTCAAAGATGATGACATTCGCGTCTACCGCCATACCAATGGTAAGGATGAACCCCGCGATACTCGGCAAGGTCAGGGTGAAGTTAAAGGCCGAAAGCACGCTGAACATGAAATACAGGTTCAACACCTGGGCAATCACCGCATTAATGCCGGAACCTCGATAATAACAGAGCATGAAAATCATAACCGCAACGAGACCGCCTACGAGGGCATACAGCCCTTGGCGTATGGTATCCTCTCCCATGGATGCGCCTATGGTCTGCTGGGTTACCACTTCCAGTTCCACGGGTAGGGCCGCGGTCCGCAAGGTGAGGGCAATGTTGTTAGCCTCCTCAGCGGCGAACCCGGTTAGGCGTACCGCATCCCTGATGGCGCTCTGGATGGTGGCCTGGGACTTGACCCGGTCATCCAGTACAATGGCCAAGGGCTTTCCCACATTGGCGGAGGTGAGTCTATAGAACAACTCCCCTCCTTCGGCATCCAGCATAAAGGTAACTTCCGGCTTACCGTCCAGGTTATTCCGTTCCACCAGGGCGCTTTGGATATGGTTTCCATCAAGCCCTACTTCCTTCTTGACCGCCGTATAGCCGGTAAACTCATCCAGCCCATACCGGTCTTTGGCATAAACCCCGAGGATCATCACATCCGCCGGTACAATGGTCGGGTCCAGGAGCTTCCCCTGGCCGTCGAAGGTAGAAGTCGGATGGGCACGGTAATACGTGTTAAAGGTCTGGAGCGCTTCCTGGTCTACGATGTGGAAGGCAAGCCCTCCCTTACCCATAATAATAGAATTGATCCGCTCAGGGTCTGCGGTGCCGGGGATTTCCACGTAGATCTGGTCTGCCCCCTGGCGCCGGATAACCGGTTCGGTCAGGCCGAAACGGTCGATACGGCTGTTGAGGACTTCCAAGGCCCGGTTTACCGCATCTTCCCGGTCGGCGTCATTCAAATCCCGGCCCAGCTTTTCCCGCAGGGCTTCCATGTCGGCCTGGAGCACAATGCTCAAGCCCCCGGAAAGATCAAGCCCTAACTGGACCGCATTTTTTTGTAGGTCCTTGAGGACAAAGATCCGCTCCCGGTACTCAGTCTCAAGGACATCCAAGGCCTCTTGCTCACTGAAAAATACGGAAAGCACCCCTTGGGCATCCCATTTGGGGGGATTTGACTGCTTCGCTTCTGTGGCGATCTTTTTAGCCAGGGGAACCAGAAACGACAGGCGTTCCGGTACTGGTCCCTCCAACCGGGCGGCTTCGATCAATTCCTGTACATCCCCCCGGGCCGTCTGGGAGGCGTACATTTTAATCTGTTCCCGGGAACCTAAGGCCAAGGTCTGTTCTTCCTTAGGTACCAGAAAGTACCAGCGTATGGTCGGAAACAGAAAAATAAAACAAACCCCAATCACCGCCAAAACGATGAAGAACCGATACCGTTTACTCATATACTCGCTCCAATGTACTATAGATGTAGAGACGCCTTATTCTTGGCTTCTTCCACCGGCTCACCAGTCTTGATGGCTGCCGTTTCTGTTTTTTCCTCGGTTTTATCATCGAGCTTGCCGGTCTTGTCACCCCGTTTTCCAGTTTTATCGTCCTTTACCAGGTTCTCAACGCCGGCAATTGCGCTCCGGTTGAATTCGATCTTGGTGAAATCGTCAACTTTCACAATAACCGAACCATCCTTAACACCCTGGATCACCCCATGAACGCCGCCGATGGTAACCACCTTATCCCCCTTTTTGAGGGATTCGAGCATACGCTGGGTGTCTTTTTGCTTTTTATTCTGAGGCCGGATAATAAGAAAATAGAAGATACCGAAAATCAAAATCAAGGGAACAAATGTCGAAACAAGAGAAGCTGGACCACCGCCTGCGGCGGAGGCATCAGGGGTTGCTGCAAGCAGGGAAAATACCAATGAAGTCATATAATCATTTCCTTTTATTAGAATATCATTTACAGTAACACAGAGAGAAACGAAGGGTCAAGAGTATAAAACAAGAACTGAGCATTTTATACGTATCCTAAATCCCGGGAATCGAGTATGCTGGTATTATGAACACCATTATCGCCTGTATAGGCAGCGGAAACATGGGTGCGGCCCTCATGAAGGGGGCCGCCGGTATTATAGGAAGGGGCCACATCGGCTTCACCGATACGGATGCAACCAAGGTGCAGGCCGTTGCCGCGGGGCTTGGCGCTTCGGTCTACGCTTCAAATACCGAGGCAGTTACACAAGGGGATTTTGTCTTTCTTGCGGTAAAGCCCCAGGTACTCAAGACGGTCCTTGAGGAAATAGCCCCTGCGGTACAGAAACGCCTTGACACGGGAAAGCCCACGGTACTGGTCTC
This sequence comes from Treponema sp., assembly GCA_031288975.1. Lineage (GTDB taxonomy): Bacteria > Spirochaetota > Spirochaetia > Treponematales > Breznakiellaceae > JAITNP01. Next base: position 9,105 of record JAITQK010000166.1, read on the forward strand.
TATGGCCGCAGGCTGGTCCATTGCACGAATCCGGACAGCACTGGGAAGCCCTTCTCAGCCCATAGTCCGTATCATGCCCAATACCCCGGCCCTCATATCCCAGGGGGTCATTGCCCTCACCGCCTCCCCGGAGGTCCCAAAGGAACAGGCTACGGAACTGCAAAAAATCCTCGCCGCCGCAGGGCTCGTGGACCCTGTTGATGAAGGGTATCTGGACGCGGTTACCGGACTTTCCGGTTCAGGCCCCGCCTTTGTCTACCTCTTCATCGAGGCCCTGGCCGACGGCGGCGTCCGTTCCGGTCTCCCCCGGGACAAGGCCCTGCGCTATGCGGCCCAGACGGTCCTCGGCGCAGCGGCCATGGTCAAGGAAACCGGCAAGCATCCTGGGGAACTCAAGGACATGGTAAGCTCCCCGGCAGGGACTACCATTGCCGGGGTAGCGGCCCTGGAATCCGGAGCCTTCCGGGGTACGGTGATGGCCGCGGTCGATGCGGCCTACCGGCGCTCAAAGGAACTGGGAGTGCCTGTCTGAGCTGGGGAGCTTTAAATCGTTACCGCTGAGATCCCCTCGACTATATAGCTCATTTTTTCATTATTGATTGAAAAATCAAAGCCTTCCCCGAGGATCTTATTCAAGATGGTGCCGCCGAAGGGGGAAAGATAGGAGATGATCCGGTTCTCCGGGTCCGATTCCCAGGGACCGAGGATGGTGTATTCCTCCTGCTGACCGGTGCCTTGGTTTAACAGGGTAACCTTGGTCCCAAAGGATACGCGGCTCGTATTGACCGTGGCAGGATCAAAGAGCTGTGCCCGTTCAATTTCCGCTTTCAGCTTTGCCACCGTGGCGTTGAGGATCTCCTGTTTTTCCTTGGCAGCCTTGTACTCCGCGTTTTCCCGTAAATCCCCCAGGGACAGGGCAAAGGCGATTTCCTTGGAATTGGCTGGCACCTCAACCTCCATAATATGGGCCATTTGCCGTTGCTTTTCCTCGTACATGGCAAGGGTAACGATAAGCCCCCGCGTGACCACCGTCTTTTCCACAGCCCCAAAGAATTTGAAGTCCGGTCGCTTGTCCAGAATACGGCTGCGAAGCTTGAGCTTATCCGAGGGATCCAGGTCCTTGACATCCTGAATCAGGGTATAGAGCCGGATGATCGTATCCGTATCAGCCTCATCAATAAAGGCATTGACCAGACTGTCTTTAAACAGGACCGCATAGACCTGTTTGTTGATCTTCCGGTTCTCGGCAGTTTCCCGATGATTCTCAATTTCCCGGTAGGTAAGGTCCAGGACATGGACCAAGGTGATGAGCTGCTTTTCAAAGGGAATCCCCGCCTTTTTAAACCACGGTTCCTCCCGCTCATTCTTGAAGAGCCACACCACCACCTCCCGGTATTCCCGGTAATTTTCAAAGGCACTCTGGGTCATGGAAATGAGCTGGTCTTCGTAGCCTTCTTTTTCCAGATTTAAGATGATGGTTTCAGAGAGGGAGTAGGGGAAGAGGGTGACGTATATCTCCGTCCACTTGGGAACAAAGAGCTTGATATGGTGGAGCAGATCTTCCTTGAGTTTATTGTCCTTGATATTGGAAAACAGGGCCGGTACATCCTCGATGGCCTCAAAAATTTCGAGGAAATTCAAATGCAGCCCCGTCCCCAGATGGGGATAACGGCCCACCAGGTCCTTCACCAGGAGGTAAGAGGCGACCACCTGCTCATTCACCTGGCTGTAGGACCGCAGGTACCCAGAAAAATAGGCGAACATTTCGGTAAAGTACTCCGAATCCAGCTCCACATCCTGTTGGGCTACATAGGCCCTTATGGTCTCGGCCCGGTCAAAGAAGTTCCGCTCCGCCTTAAACTCATTGTAGAGTTTTTCTTCCATACTAATGGGTCGTTCCCGGACCGTAAAGATATCGATATTTTCAGGGCTGACCCCAAAGGAAGGATCCGACTTGAGAACCTCCCGCGCCTTGGTACTCCAGGTGGTCCATTCCCCGGTGGACAGCACCGAGGGCACCAGTTCCGCCTTGATCCGCTTCAGGTCGCAGGCATTATCAAAGCTCTTGATAGTCGTTTTTAAGGCCCAGACAAAATCGGTTTTGACCTGCTCGTGGAGCTTCTCCTTCTTCCAGACCGCCTTTAACACCCAGATATGATCCTTCGACAGGGTCTGGAGGGCATTCACCGCCATTTTAAGGGACATGGAATGGGCACGCTTCTTGGAAAAGTCAATGACGATCTCATCCCCCTGGACCCCGGCGATGCGCCCGACCCCCCAGGTCCGGTGATACACGAAGTTGCCCTTATCAAAGGCGATGTGTTTTTCAAAGTCCGTGATGGCCTCATGGACATTGCGGTAAGCCTGGGAAAGGTTGGAGACACGGATATATTCGTCCAGTTGGCTGTGGGCAGCGTATTTCTTCCTGAAACACTCGACAATATCCCGCCGCGCCTGGATATCCTTTTCATCATAGCGGAGGATGAGCTTTAAGATACTCAGGGCGGTATCGATATCCTCCCGCTGCATACAGGAGGCATAGACCCCCTGGAGGAGG
>JAITQK010000204.1 GCA_031288975.1 Treponema sp.
TGGGTACTCCACGCCCCCCGGCAAACCGGCAAGACCACCTTTCTGCAAAGCTGGACCCAGGAGATAAACAGCGGCGCGTTCAGCGGAGAAGACGCTGTTGCCTGTTATGTCAACATTGAATCCTGTCAGGGTATGCTTATTGAAGACGCCATGCCAACGCTCTGCTCCACGCTGAGAACACAGGCGGAATGGCAGAGTATACCAGCTCCTGAGCTACCAGGTAATGTTCCACCCGGCGCCATGCTCAATAACATACTGAGTAATTGGGCACGCTTGGTAGCGCCAAAATCCCTGATTGTGTTGTTTGATGAAGTTGATGTACTCCAGGACGCGACCATGATAAGCTTTTTAAGGCAACTGAGAAGCGGGTTCAGTGTGCGTGGAGTTGGCATATTCCCCGTGTCCCTCGCGCTGGTAGGTATGCGCGACCTCAAAGATTACTTGGTCAGCGCCAAAGATGGAAAGCCGGTTAATCAGGGTTCGCCGTTCAATATCAAAGTGGATTCCGCGGAACTTTCCAATTTTACCCAAAAGGACATTGCGCGCCTCTTTGCCCAGCGGCCAGTGGAGACCGGACAGCAGATAACGGAGGAAGCCTTAGACTATGTGTACGAGCAGTCCAAAGGTCAGCCGTGGATAGTCAACTCCCTGTTTATGCGCGCTACCATGCGGATACTGGATGAGAACAGCCGTGAAACGGTAACGATAGACCACATCAGGCAGGCCCGTGAGCAGATGATACTGGCGCGGGAAACACACCTTGACGCTTTGGCTTTCCGCATGGAAAACCCCGAAGTACGGAGCGTTATGGAGACCTTATTGACCGGCAATGTGGATATGCGTCTGTCTAAAAGCGAAGGCTTTCGCCTCTGTCTCGACCTGGGACTGGTCGCTATTGAAGACGGTGAGCCTACGGTGGCAAATCCAATATACCGTGAAGTCCTGGCCCGGCAGATGACCTACGATGTTCAGCTTGCCATTCCCAAGCCAACCTTTCACTGGGAAAACGCCGACGGGTCTCTGGACATGGACACGCTTTTACAAGCCTTCCAGCGCTTCTGGCGGGAAAACTCAGGTGTATGGGAGGGACAATCAGACTATACCGAAGCCTTCCCCCACCTCCTGCTCATGGCCTTCTTACAGCGAGTATTAAACGGTGGCGGGCGTATTGACCGCGAATATGCCGCAGGCCGTGGCCGGATGGATTTATACATTGAGTATAAACAGCACGGCTATATTATTGAAATAAGATTGATACACCCGAAAAAGGGAGCGAAAGAAATAAAAGCCCAGGGTCTTGAGCAGATAAGGAACTACCGCGATACCAAAGCTCCCACCGCACTCGCGTACCTGATCATCTTTGACCGCCGGCCAACCGTAAAACGCTGGTCATGGTCAAAGCGCATCACCTGGAAAAAAGAAGGCGACATCACGGTGCTGGGGTGCTGAAAAACATCATACTCTGTACAAGAACAGTTTCCTATTTGAGTCATTTTACCTCATAAACTGTCTACTTTTTTTATATAGTTTTTGTTGATCTAGGGCATTTTCTCCTGTAAATGAGAATTGTTGTACTGGACGCAGGGCAATGGCATTTACTTTTTTGCGTACCTGATTCGTATTGAAAATAATCTGCATTGGTGCCTTGACGTGATATTTCGAGAGGACAGTAGTCGGGCGCGGACCGGGAATGCGGCGCTCAATTTGAACATTATGAGAAAACTGGCGCTCAAACGGCTCCGGGCACTGAACGTGGAGAAGAAACGGTATAGCGCCAATCTCAAAATGATGCGCGCCATGCTGGATAACGGCTTTCTCTCCAGGGCTTTATTCGGGGAGTAAATGCCGTCGCCCTGCTCAAACCATTTGCCTAGCGCTGCCAGTATCCCGGAGTAAACAGCACAAACACGGTCCACAGTTCAAGCCGGCCTGCGATCATCACCAGGGAAAAGAGCCACTTGATATGATCCTGGAAGGCACCGTAGTTATGGGAAGGACCCACGGCGCCGAAGCCCAGGCCCACGTTGCCTAAAATCGAGAGGGATGCGCTGAAGGCCGAGAAAGGGTCCACCCCCGAAGCGGCGGTGATGAGGGTAGTGATTGCCGCGACCAGCATATACAGAAATACAAAGCCCGCCACGCCGTAGACCACATCCTTGCGGCCCAGTTTCTTGTTAAGCCGGATGCTGAAGACCCCCAGGGGATAGAGGGTACGGCGTATTTCGTTGCCGGCCTGCTTGAAAAGCACTGCGTGGCGGATCACCTTGATACCCCCGGCAGTAGAACCGGAGCAGCCGCCGATGAACATGAGACAAAAGAGAACCCCCTGAGCCAGGAGGGGCCAGGTTTCGTAATCCGCGGCGGCGCTTCCGGTGGTGGAAAGGATCGAGGCGGTCTGAAAGGAGGCGTGGCGCAGGGCTTCTCCGAAGGAACCGTACACCGGGATAAGGGTGCAGGTGATGACCGCGGCGGCAATGATGAAGATGCCGAAATAGACCCGGCCTTCGGTATTTTGGATGATATCCCGGAATTTTCCCTTGAAAAGCCGGTAGTACATGGTAAAGTTCAGGGCAGAAAGCAGCATGAAAACCGTGGAAACCCCCTCAATAAACGGGGAGTTATAAAAAGCGACACCGGCGTTTTTGGTACTTACGCCGCCGGTAGCCATGGTGGTTAAGCCGTGGCAGACCGCGTCGAACCATTCCATACCTCCCAGGCGGTAGAGCAGGATCAGGGCCAGGGTCAGGATAAAATAGGCGAACCAGAGGATCTTGGCGGCTGCGGTGATCCGGGGGGTGAGTTTGTCCTTTTCCGGCCCCGGGGTTTCCGCCTTGATAAGCTGGAAGCCCCCGACCCCAAAGAGGGGCATCAAGGCCACGGTAAGGAGGATGATCCCCATGCCGCCGAACCAGTGGGACAGGCTCCGCCAGAGGAGGAGGGAACGGGGCAGGGCTTCTATAGCATCAATGGTGGTTCCCCCGGTCGTGGCAAAGGCGCAGGTGCTTTCAAAAACCGCATCGGTAAAACTGATATGCCAAGGGGAAAGATAATAGGGGAGGCTCCCCAAAAGGCTTGAGCATACCCAGGTTAAAAATACCAGGAGGAACCCTTCCCGGGGGCTGAGGCGGAAGGGACCGGTGTGGATCAATACCGCAGGCAGCATCAGGACCGCCATGATTCCCATGGGAAGGATGAAGGACCGGGCTGCTTCTCCCAGAACCAGGGCCATGATCAGCGCGGGGGTCATGAGGAAGGCCACTACCCCCAGGATAATCAGCAGCAGACGGAAGAACACCAATCGTTGCATATCAGGTCAGCGCCTCCTGAAAATCCGGGAGAACAGGGCAAAGACCGTCCACAATTCCAGCCGCCCGGCGATCATGATAAAACAGAGCCACCCCTTGGCTGCCGCTGGTAATCCATAAACCACCGCACAGAAATTGCTTTGCCCCAGGCCCAGGCCGATATTTCCCTGGGCCTGGAGCGCCAGGTTGATGGAAGTGAAAATATCCAGATCAGCGGCGCAGAGGAACAGGACCGAGGTAAACACCAGGGCCATATAGAGGAACACAAAACCCGCAACCCCATAGACCACATTCCTGCGGCCCACTTTACCGTTAAAACGGATACTGAACACCCCCCGGGGATTGAGCAGTTTTTTCATTTCATTACCCATCTGTTTGAAAAGGATTACATGGCGGATCAGCTTAATCCCCCCGGCGGTAGAACCGGAGCAACCGCCGGTGAACATGATGAGGAAGAGGACTACCTGGGCAAGGGGAGGCCAGAGGGTATGATCCGCTATGCCAAAGCCGGTACTGGACAGGAAGGATACACTTTGAAATAAGCCCTGCCGTATACTGAGTTCCAGAGAAAGAGGCTCACCCGGTACGGTGTTGCCGGAGCTGTACAGGGTAAAGGCGCATATACCCGCCCCGACGAGGATAACCAGTGCATAAGCCCGGGCTTCGCTGTTATACAGGACATCCCGATATTTCCCCCGGAGGAGCTGCCAAAGGAGGTTAAAGTTGAATCCCGCCAGGATCATGAAGACGATGCAGACCCAGTCGATCCAGGGGGAATTCCAGGCGGCAATACTGGTGTTCCGGGAACTGAAGCCCCCGGTGGCTATGGTGGAAAAGGCATGGTACACCGCGTCGAACCAGTCCATCCCGCAGATCATCAGAAGCATGGCTTGCAGGACCGTAAGGCCCATATAGAGGAACCAGAGAATTTTGGCGGTGGTGGTGATCCGGGGGGCGATCTTGTCGCTTTCAGGTCCTGTGGTTTCGGCCTTGACGAGCTGGAAACCGGTGACCCCCAGCAGGGGGAGAATTGCCACGGTGAGGACTACGATACCCATACCCCCAAGCCAATGGGTCATGGCCCGCCAGAAAAGCAGAGACCGGGGCATGCTTTCCACATCGGCGATAATCGTAGCGCCAGTGGTGGAAAATCCTGAAACACTTTCAAAAAAGGCGTCGATAAAACGGGGCAGGACACCGGAAAGGTAATAGGGGAAGGTTCCCAGCAAGCAGGTAAAAACCCAGGCCAGACATACCAGAAGAAAGCCCCCGGAAACCGAGAATTGGGCCTTTTGTTTCCGGTACCCCACAAGGGCCGGAAGGGTAATCAGAAGCGCTGGAATGATGGTCAGCCCAAAGACCCGGATCATCTCCCGTTCCTGGTACAAGGCCGCCATTGCCAGGGGGATAAGCATGGTCAGGGTAACGAAAGCCAGGAGGAACGCGAGAATCCTGAGTAATCCCCCGGAATCCCGGCGCCCCCGCAAACCGGAGGGGCTGAATAGATGCTTATCTTTCATTTTGAGGGACCGAAGAACCGTTCAATTTCCGCTTCGCCGCCGTTTTTCGCGATCATGTCCCCGACCTTAAACACCCCTACACTTTATCAGAACCTCAAAAAGTGTCAAGGGCCTATCAATATGATAACGGCCATGATGTTACTTTTTTTCCCTATTTTGCACAAGGGCTTGTCGCCGTGAGCACCGATGAGGCGTTCGTCTTTGCAGGGCGGAAAAATGTGGGTGGAGTGAGCCGTGGGAAGGAGTGTAGCGAATGACCTAGGCGAACGGAAGACCAAGCCCGCCAATAGACTCACCCGGCTGGTGTGCTGGCATAATCAAACCTCGTTAAGATAACTTTTTAATGCTTTTTCAGCATCGTCAACGGGACAATTCAGAATTTCAGAAATGTCCTCGGAATCAAGGGCCAAATTAGTGAAGTCAAATAGAATCCTTACCTGCTTCTTTAAGGCTTCAAGCGGAATTTCCTCTATATCAGTCAAATACTTTGTCTCTTCCTTGTCAAAGTATTCTTCTGAAATATTGCCGCACTCAAGGTCCAGTTGCAAGAGAAGATGATTGCGTATGTTCAGCAAATTTCCAACTGATTTATTGAAAACAGGAGCAATTTTTTCCCTGAATGAGTTAAAATATAATCTCCCAAGAACATTCTGGGGGACTGGTGCAAAAACGCCATCACTCCAGAAAATTACACTGAACCCAGAAAAAGGGAATTCCCCGCCACCTACAGGCTGATACAGTGAAGCCCCACTGTTTGTAACAGTGTTTAGCGGCGATAAATTATCCTTTGTAACTTCCCTTGGATGGAAAGCATCAAGTGTTCCATAAGACATGGAAGAAATTGCGGTAAAAGTATTCAATCTATTTTCTCCCTTATCTTAAATCTTGGGAATCACGGACATTGCCTGTTGAGATTGAACGACATAAACCGGATCGCCATTGGGAGCGGTCTTGCCGTCTATCTTTACGATACTCACCAAAGTCTGTTTGAGACGAATTTTCGTCCCATCTTCAAGAGTATACTCTGACCACGGCTCTTTGGAATCTTTTACCTCTATCAAAGTT
>JAITQK010000206.1 GCA_031288975.1 Treponema sp.
CTTCCTGCTTGAAGGTCAGGGCTGCTTCCAGCGAGTTCCAGGCGTTAAAATTGTAGCCCCCTTCAAGACGCCCTCCGGCGCCATAGTCATCGTAGTCTGAAGGATAATCTCTGTCATGGGTTTCATTACCCTTGGCAAGATTTTCCCAACTACTGTATCTGGACAGGGTGTTATCATACTTGTCGAAGTAGGCAAGGGCTTTAACATAGTAGGTATTCATGATATAGGCGCCGTTTAAACTGACACTCTGCCGTTTCCAGGTGGGCCATACATCGAATGAAGGCGCCTTGTTCGTTATTTCCGGAGGTGAAACCCCTTTGTTACTGTCCTGATACACGTAGGTAAGGTTTATATCCAGCGCCTCCCAAGGGGTCCATCCTGCAAGCAGGGTGAGCTTCAGGTCCGTGGAATCGGAAAAAAGCCGTTCCCCGGTTCCCTGGAGGGCGTTTGGAACCGGCTCGAACTTTTCGGAGAGCCGGTAGTGGTCAATGTCGCGGTATTGGAAGGTGGCCTTCCCGTAGAAGAGCTCCTGCCTGGTACCGAGGCTCAATGTATGGGTACTCCCGCCGATCTTCCCGATGTTATCAATATCAAAGCTGGTTTTGAAAGACGCCTCAAAGGGCTTTTTAGGCCGGGCGATGCGCATGATTATGGCGCCTCCCATGGTGTTTGCCCCAAGCAGCATGGAACTGTAGCCTTTCTGAACCTCTATCCCCTCAAGGTCGCCGGTGAGAAACCGCGCATGGTCCCCGTCTCCCCGGTAGGGCATGGTCATGGGCACCCCATCGATAAACACGGGCATCAGCATTTCATCAAAGCCCCGGACCGTAAAGTTTGATTCGTTGCGCATACCCCCGCCGCCATCCCGGATCACTCCCGGTATATGGCGCAGCGCTTCCCAGAGATCTTCCGAGCCTTCCCGCTCCATCTGCTCCTGAGTGATATACTCGGTGGTTTCTTTTTTTGCGCTCACCTCCACATCGGGAAGGCGCACCACATCCTCCTCTTCGGTGTGTTCCCCGGCTATGTAACCGGGATCAGCCTGGTAGGACGATCCCGTATCTGTTTGAGGGTAAACAAGGGCAGCGACAAAGAGAAGGATAGTAACTCTAAATAATCCTGGATGCACTTTTCCTCCTAGTCAAGACTTCCACTAACGCGGCCAAGGCCATGGTCTGCCGGATCTATCGTACCATAGGCTTTAATATACATGGCCACAGCCGCACTGAACGCGATACCTTTATCCACCGGGTCTATATCCCTTTGATAGAAAGGCGTTCTATCGCCTGAGACATTGGCAAGAAAGCTAAGGGTACAGACACGGTATTTCTTGGTTGTGTCGGTCAGGTCAATGGCAACGCCGTTCAGCTTAAACTCTGTAATGCCGGTCTTATCGGCGCTGATGGTATAAGAAACCGCTTTGGATACATTGGCTATTTCCGTTGGAGAATTTGTGCCAAAGTGATGAAAAAATCGCTCAAAACCATATTTAATATCCGCACCGCTTACCGAGATAAGATAAAGGCCATCACTCTTGACCGCGCTATTCACCGTGTTAAGAGCAATATCGCCTGCGGGAATTCCCCCACCCCTGCCTTCATGCTGGACACCGGTATAACCGCCATTGGTTAACGCAAAATCCACCGGTTCCCCCCATGTTTGTTTTGCGTATTCAAGTGCGGCGTCGGCGTAGAAGTTTCCTATCACGGTTTCCGAAATTTTATCTGTTGGAGGTACAAAATCCCCACGAGCTGTTCCAATAACAGTAGTATCAGTGGTACTACCCCAATCGGAAACTGCGTTAAAATCAATTGTACCCCAATCAATTGTGCCTGGATCAGAATCAAGTTGATCTTCCGGGTTCGGGCCCGTAGTGCCGTTATCGCACCCAACAAGAACAAATGCCGCTGTTATAAGCGCCACTCCACAAAGAAAAGCAATGCCCGTTTGATTCTTTCTGAACATCATAGTGTCCTCCTTAAAAATTGTTTTACGAATCAATACCATTACCATGTTCAATAGCCGCCTATAATCGTGATACGGCCATCGGTTTCAGGCTCGAAAGGCTGGGTTTGCGCGGAAACATAGGCGCTAATCGCCTCCGAAACAAGCACACCGGTAAATACCTGGCTTTCTGCCGCGCTTAAAGCCGGATAATTATGCCCCCCGTGTTTTCCCTGAACAAGGATATCGCTGGTACACACATAATAGGTTTCCTCCGGGTCAATCGCCTCACCCTTGATGGTAAGCCCTTTAAGCTGCCCCGCACTTTGCCCCTGGGTATAGTCGATGGTAAACCGGGCTTCTTTGGAAACCTGCGCCCAGCCGTTATCACTCTGGGGGAGGGAAGCAAAATAGGCAAAGAGTTCCGTAACCTTTGAACCGGGCAGCGCAACAATAGCAAGGGTGTCTGATTTGATGAGGCCGGGAATCATCGCGGGGGTAACAGGGCCTTCGGGAAGTCCGCTGTCAAAGATCCCGCCGTTGAAGCAGGCGAAGTCAACATCTTGTTTGTACCGTGCCTCGATTTGATTTTCGATGTACCAAACCGCGGCGTCACAGATCATGTCGCCTAAAGCGGTCTCTATTTCCCGGCTTGAGTATCTATTGGTTCCAAACTCGTCTGTGTCATTACTATTTGATGAACCCATATCAGATCCGGTGGGAAGATCATCACAACTGATAAAAACCAATGTTAAAACAAGAAACGGCAGGGCAATCTTTTTCATAGTTTCTCCTGTTCTGTGGTTCATTTTTAACCGCAAAGGTGCTCTTCACCTTCACGGTTTTTTTCCTAACCGGGCCTACTTGGACACCACCCGGAAACCAGTAAGATCGCGCTGGCTGCCGATGCCATTATCATCCCTCCGGTCAAAGCCGGCGCGGGCCGGATCATCCCGGTAAAAAGCGCCGCCCCGAGCGGCATAACGATAGCCCCCGGTGTTAAAACTGGTCCACTCCATTACATTTCCGCTCATATCATAAATACCGGCGCTGTTGGGGAGTTTAGTCCCCACTACAGCCCAATTATCAGAGCTATCACCAGGTATCCATGCATAATCCACGACCTCGGATGCGGTATTGGTTCCCGGCCATCGATAATTCCATTCCGCAGCACCAGTGTTGCCCCCGCGGGCCGCGAATTCCCATTCCGCTTCCGTAGGCAAGCGGTATCCTGTCGCAGCCGGATCCTGGACGGCGTTTTCCGCCTCTCCGCCGGGGGCTTGGGTATCAAACTTATCACTATGCCGCAAAATATCACCATTGACCTTTTTATACACCGGTGTTTTTCCGGTCATCTCGCTATACGCATTGCACCATACCACCGAATCCCGCCAGTCTACATAGGCCACGGGCTTGTCCTTATCCGCCTCAGACGCACCGAGCCAGGGAATTGTAGCGCCCGCACCGCTATGCATCGCGCCTTCTGTTGTACCCTTGTTGTCAAAGGTGTAGATGGTAGCACCCCGGTCTGGGCTGGTTGCCCATTGGTACACACTGAACCAGAGATCATTGGTTACCTCGTGTTTTCCTATTTTGAAATTAGCAACTATTACCGGCAAATTATACTCCTTCAGGAGCGAATTTATCAAAAAAGGTATTGCAAACTGTAGAATAGATATGATATACTTAATTGAAAATATGAACTAAAAGGAGTCTCTTACAATGAATACGAGCGAT
>JAITQK010000033.1 GCA_031288975.1 Treponema sp.
TGGGAATTGTCCTGATACTATCCCTGCTGGCCTGCGTCAAGGCAACCTATAATCCTTTTATCTATTTCAATTTCTAATTTAAGGGGCTGAATTATGAGAACAATAATAACCCGCTGCGGCTTTGGCGTTTTAGTGTTTTTTATGCTTACCATTTTTGCGCGGTTCTTTACCCAGAACGTTTTGTTGGAAAGGCTGCACATGGATAATGGGTTTGTCCGGGCAATCCTCTATTTTGACCGGCCATCCTATCAGCAAGGCATGGTGATTCTGGATTGGGCGGAAATGTATCCGTTTAAGGGAGCAAAACAAAGGGATGATCCGGAGGGCAATACAAATACGCTTGACAGGTTTAACGATGTAATTATTACACTTGAAGAAAAGATTAATGCGTATACTACTGATGTGTTAATAGCGTACACCCAATTTGCCGAGAAAGCGTCAAAAATTGAATGGCTGCTGGGGTGGAATCTTCATGAGACCATTGTTGATCTGGGTGGCGGCTATCTTGTCGAACCGGTGGGCAAATTTGACGCCATGCCGTCTGTCAGGAAATTTGCCGAATTCAACAATTTTCTTGCCGGTTTGCAAATTGATCTATTGTATGTGCAATGCCCCAATAAAATATGCCGGTATGATACGATACCTGCGGGAATAGCGAACTTTTTCAATCAAAACGCCGATGAATTCCTCGCCGGGCTATCATCATACCAGATTCCCTATCTTGATTTACGGGAAGCCATTCATGCCGGAGGCTTTGATCATCATAGCCTCTTGTACCGGACAGACAATCACTGGAAATCCGAAACAGGGTTATGGGCAGCAGGAAAACTGGCGGAATATCTCAATACCCGCAATGGTTTTATGATCGACCTTTCGGTATTCGATCCTGATAGTTACCGCTATGATGTTTACGCGAATTGGTATCTGGGTGGTTACGCTAGAAAACTTACCCTGGCGCGGGCCGCGCCGGAAGATTTCACGTTGATCTACCCGGAATTTGATACGGACTTTTCAATACAAATGCCCTCCTGGGGCATAGATACCAGGGGAACCTTTGATGTATTCTACTGGAAGGAGCAGGTCAGTAAGGTTGATTATTACAATCTAAGTCCGTATTATGCCTATTTTCATTCATTCAATGCCGTTGCTTCAATACATAACAATGTATTGCAATCCGGGAAAAAAATACTTTTTATTAACGATTCTTTTGGCTGGACGTTTATTCCTTTTTTTGCCTGTGGTGTAGAAAATATAGACTCAATTGATTTACGCAATTTTACCGGAAGTGTACGAAGCTATATTGAACAAACAAAGCCCGATATGGTGATCGTTATGTATAACACAGGTTTTCAGAGTAAAACCGAGCAATCATTTAATTTCAGGTAGTAGTCTGGATCACCTCCCAACATCGTAGCGTTGCAAGAATGGTGGGTCTGGGAGGCCCCGGCCTCCCAGCGGGGTCCAGGGGCAGCGCCCCTGGCATTTCCCATGCCCTTCCTAAGCGGTGGTTGGTTGCCCCCACTCACTGGGCTTTAATAGCCTCGGGAAAAAGAGCCTAAATTTCTAAAGAATCCTCGTATACGATGGTACCGGTTTCAACGCTGATGGCCCGAATTCTCAGGCGGCGCAGGTTGCTGGAACCGGTAATCGTGCAGGTGATAAGGGTATTCACCCCAAGCATCTGACCTATTGAAACTGCGGAGGTATCACTGACCTCACCAGAGGCCTGAAACTGCTTTTCCGCTTCTAGTAACTGAAGATTTTGACGCTCTACAATGGTTACCGTATTAACCAGGGCAGTGGTCATTTCTCCAATAATATATTCCATAAGCTGAGGCTCAAGCGTGGAAATGTTCAAAATCGAAATTCTTGATTCCCAGGGAAGTTTGGCGATGATATTCGCCACTGCTTGTTTGATGGCGCGGTCAACCAGGGTATCGGAACTGAAATACTGTTCCTCCAAGGTCCTGCTGTCGGCTAGGGTCTGTTCCATACGGGCCAATTCGGTTCCCGCCTTGAGATTCCCTGTTTCGTCCTCAAGCTGCTGCATCAGTACTATTGCCCCAGGCAGGTTCCCCAATACTTCGGTAAGAATGGCTGCATTGTAGGCAGCGGCAAAACTGCCGGTATCTTCATATATCTGGAGGTACAACTTGAGGGCGATCTTGTGGCTTCCCAACTTTACCTGGGCGTCCGCCTCTTTCATGCGGCGTTTCACCTCTTTGTCTTTTGACGTTTCTTTTGCCAGGGTCCGCCTTTCCGTTGCCCTCCACGGCGCGACATCGCGGTTCAGTAAGCGTAATGTTCTCTCTACTATGACTTGTGCCAGATCAAAGGGCGTGCTGAGTTCTGCTGACTTTTCTTTATGATCACTGGCGATTCCTGACTTATTAACCTGACTGATGATACTGCCGTCCCACGCCCGTACAAGGCGATAGGTAAAATCGAGCTTTACCTCCCGATCATACATGGTTCGTGTCCGATCAACAGGCTCCTCACCCGAATAGTCGGTGTACTTCTCTGTGTGGGAACTGTTTGTTACCGAAACCGCGATAAGTGTACCGGTAAAAAGGGCGTCCACCATAGCGGCGTAACTTTGCCCTGCCCGCTCCAGCCGTGAAACCTCGGAAGCTGCCACCGGGGTAAAGTGGTTGGTACCCACGATAATCTCATTAACCGTACTGGTTAACAGTTGGGCAACCTGTTTTTGCAGGTCCGAAGTATCAGAGGTCTCAAAAGGCATAACTGCCAGCCGCTTAATACCACTGGTGTCCATGGTGGGCAGTTTGGTAACTCTTACGGGAATCGTTGTTGCACATGCAATCAAGCTCATTATTACTAATACCAATACTGGTATATAGAAAAAATAGAAAAAACGTGGACTATACTTCATCATACTACCTTCTCATGCTTTAGAAATGTTACATACCTGCTAACCCCTTATCACCCAAGGAATTAGCAGGAAAAAAACTACACTGACGTGAGGCCCTTTTTATACAGCTCAAGGTACTGCTGTGCCGACTTTTCCCAGGAAAAATCCTGCTCCATACCGGTAAGGCGCATCTTTTCAATCTGGGAACGGCGTTCGTAGTAGGCCCATACTGCCCAGCCCACGGTATCGTATATGGCACGGGGGGTAAGGTCGTCAAACATGAATCCTGTGCCTTCCCCGGTATCCTGGTTGAACTTGACCACCGTGTCCGCAAGGCCCCCGGTATTCCGTACAATGGGCAGGGTTCCGTAAGTCAGGGAATACATCTGGTTAAGTCCACTCGGTTCGTACCGGCTGGGCATGAGGAAAAAGTCGCTTCCTGCCTCAATGAGGTGGCTTTCCTTTTCAGAGTAGCCGACGTGGGCCTTAAAGTTGGAAAGCCGGTACGCAAGGCTTTTTATTTCGTTTTCACACCAGGCGTCACCGGAACCAATGAGTACCAACTGGAGCTTCATATCATTGCAGATAGACCAGGCGGAACCATAGGCCGGGCCAAAGAGTTCCCCTACCCCTTTCTGCTCGGTAAGGCGGGTTACCATGCCGATGACGGGGGTGTCCGGGTCAACCGGTAAATTGAACTCCCGCTGGAGCGCTTCCTTGGCCTTCCACTTTCCCTTCATGTCCTGCCGGCTATAGGGCGGGGCAATCGCGATCTGCTGTTTCGGGTCCCACAGGTAGGTATCGTTTTGGGGGTTCCAGACGGTGGTATCGATCCCATTGAGAATACCGATGTAATCCTCGGAACGAAACCGTAGTACCCCGTCTAAACGGAAGCCGTGGGCCTGGGTTTGAGTTTCTGCTGCATAGGTCGGGGACACGGTGTTGAGTTTATCCGCGCTGTTAATTCCCGCCTTGAGGATGTTCATCATGTTCCAGTCATCGAAGCCTGCCCAATAAAACACATCCCACCCCAGATTGGCATAATAGTAATTATCCTTGCTGTAAATGCCCTGGTACCCCAGATTATGAATGGTTAAGACCGAAATGGTCTTGGCGAAGCCCCCGGTCCGTTCTCCGTATTTCAGGAACACCGGCACCAGGGCGGTTGGCCAGTCATGGGCGTGGAGCACATCCGGGTACCAACTGAGTTTTCGGCAGAGCTGGAACGCCGCACGGGAGAAAAAGGTAAAGCGCCGGGGATTATCGAGAAAATCCGGTTCTGAGGGGACTCCGTATATACCGTCCCTTCCGAAAAACTGCTCATGATCGATAAAGTACACAGTGATGGGATTTTCTGGAGGGGAACCGCGCAGGTTCGTTGTATAGACGGCGCTCCATTCCTCATGCCCCCCAACAGGAACCCCCAGGGGGCCTTCAAGCTGCTCCAGCTCCGTCTTGTTGATGCCGTAATACCGGGGTATAACCATACGGACTTCATGCCCAAGCCTGGCCAAGACTAGGGACAGGGCTGAAACCATGTCTGCTAAACCGCCGGTTTTGGCAAAGGGAACTGCCTCACTGGCGACCATTAAAATTTTCATAGTATCTCACCTTATTTTTTTCTTCTTTTTTTCTTTGTTTCAATCCACGTACTCCCATGGAGCGCGACCAAGTACCGTTCTTCACTAGCGCTGGGTTTAAAAGGTCTCAATTATGGTGGAAAGGCCGTTTGCCCTGACAATTTGAAGACCCTGTTCATGATCCTCAAGTTTAAAGATGACCACCGCCTTCCCAGCCTTGGTTGACAAAGAGGCATAGAGGTACTCGATGTTGACCTTGGAGTTCTGAAACAGCTCCATCACCTGGGCAAGGCTGCCAGGGGAATCCTCAATTTCCAGCGCAGCCACCGGAGTCTCCCTGGTGGTGAACCCCGCGTCGTTCAGCGCTTTTATGGCCACCTCATTGTTGTTCACAATGAGGCGTAAGATGCCGAAATCCGCGGTATCGGCGATACTGATGGCCCGCAGATTGATCCCCGCCTGGGCGAGTACCCGCGTAACATCTCCAAGGCGGCCTGCATTGTTTTCTAGAAATACGGATATTTGTCGTAGCTGCATGATTAGCTCCTTATATGGTACGGTTATCGATCACCCGTTTTGACTTACCCATGGACCGTTCTATGGTTTTCGGTTCCACCAGTTTGACCTTGACGCCGATCATGAGTTTTGATTTCATGACATTTTCGATTTTAGTCCGCAGGCCTTCAAGCCCTTTGGTTTCATCGCTGAAGAACTCCTTCTTCACCTCAACCTGGAGTTCCACTTCATCCAGATGGGTGGCCCCCCGGTTCACCACGATGAGGTAATGGGGGTCCGTGCCTTCAATCTCGATGAGAGCTTGCTCAATCTGGCTGGGGAACACGTTCACCCCCCGGATGATGAGCATATCGTCGGTACGGCCAAAGAGCCGGTTCATCCTCACGGTGGTGCGTCCGCAAGAACAAGGCTCCCGCCGGAAGAAGGTAACATCCCTGGTCCGGTAGCGGAGAAGGGGCGTACCTTCCTTAGTCAGGGTAGTAAAGACCAGTTCCCCCTTTTCACCATCAGGCAAGACCCTACCGCTTGCGGGATCGATGATCTCAGGGTAAAAGAGGTCCTCGTTGATGTGAAGCCCATCCTGAGCCTCACATTCAAAGGCCACCCCCGGCCCGATGATCTCGGTTAGACCGTAGATATCGTAGGCGTGCATATTGTAGCGTTCCTCGATTTCCCGGCGCATATTCTCGCTCCAGGGTTCAGCGCCAAAGCAGCCCTTGTTGAGGGGGAGGCTTTTGAGGTCAATACCAGCCTCTTCCGCTTCTTCCGCTATGTACAGGGCATAAGAAGGGGTGCAGGTGAGGATAGTGGAACCAAAGGACTGCATCACCATGAGCTGCCGCTGGGTATTCCCCGATGACATGGGAATGACATTGGCCCCCAGGGTCTTTGCCCCATAATGGACACCCAGCCCTCCGGTAAAGAGACCATAGCCATAACAGTTCTGCACCGTATCGTCCCTGGAGCCCCCGGCTCCCGCAAGGGTCCGGGCCATGGCCTCACCCCAAATCTCGATGTCCTTTTTGGTGTAAGCATCCACCACCGGAACCCCGGTGGTTCCCGAAGACATGTGGATCTCCTCAAGATGCGACCGGGGACAAGCCAGGAGGCCATAAGGATAGGTCTCCCGCAGATCGTCCTTGGTGGTAAAGGGCAGCCGGGCAATATCCTCAAGTCCATGGATATCCCGGGGCTTGATCTTCATTTCATCCATGCGCTGCCGGTAGAAGGGGACATCAGCATAGAGTTTTTCTACCAGATTTTTAAGACGGGCAAATTGCAGCTTTTTCCGCGCTTCCCCGTCCATTGCTTCGTATTCAGGGTTAAAAATCACTACTTCCTCCCTATTTGAGTATATATGATTTTTTTTACTAACTGTATTGATAATATACCTTTTATTAAGAAAAGACCATCCTTATAGTAAGGTTTAGCTCAATATATGAGGAGCTTCAATAATTTCAGAAATTTTTGAGCGGATCCTCTGAGATCGCTTGACATATTCAGGTATATTCCGGTATATTATCAATATCCGGGCCGCTAGCTCAGTAGGTAGAGCAACGCCCTTTTAAGGCGTGGGTCGGGGGTTCGAATCCCGCGCGGCTCATTGGTAAGAGCTTGCTGCATAGCAATATGCAGCAAGCTCTTGTTTTATAGTATCCTTAATACGGCATCCGGGCTACCTGTTGGGGTTATTCCAGCTTCAAGACAACCAAGATATACCGCCATTCGACCAATCAGAATAAGCCGGAGGAAGTTTTGAGATGAAGACATTAGAGGAATACATGAATGATCCACGAATCGATCCCACTGAACTAGAGCCGGTGCGACGGGTTCATGCCATACGATTACAGATGAACGATCAGCGGCAAACGATGAAGCCAGGAGAATTTGATGCTCGTCTTCGCGCCGAATGTAAGGCTTATATTGCCGAGCATGGATTGTCCGTCCGTACCGCCGATTTTTCCGGTGCCGGGCGGCTTACTACAGCGATTGCCCGGTATACCTAAACCCTTCACTATCGAGCGTAGGCCGGACTATAAAGCCTTCCTGATTATCCTCAATACGGCGGACCTGGCGATTTTTTTAGCCAGGTCCCCTTTCAAAGACGGCAAAACGCCGGGACCATCCTGGAAATAAAGGGAAAAAGACGCCCCATACCGCAAAATATGATAAAAACGCTTGATAAATCAGATAAACGTGCTATTATGAATTCATACGCATAGAGACTGGAACCTCATACTCTAAGTATGGGAAGTTTATTAAAAGAAGGGCGGCATTAAAGACTTGAGCACTATAGACATGATTCGGCACATAAGCCCCCCAGAGCCACAAACAAACAAAATTATATACAGCTGATCAGCTTTGTCAAGTACCTCATCAGCATCTAATCATTCTTTCTTCTTTTTTCTTTTCGCACAAGAAGCCGGCTGCTCCCATCGTGGAACAGCCGGCTTCTTGCGTATTGGCGCTGCCAATCGCGAGAATTCCCGCAGGGGGAACAGACCCACATCCGGCCGTTCCTGCCAACGGCCAAACACCAGGAGTTCATCTTGAAAAAGCCTAGCGAACTAGTACATGGAGTTTGCAGCACAAACTCCAAAGCTAAAACGCGCAGTGTTTTATTCGGCTTTGCCGTCCTTTTACTGGCGGCACTGTTCACCTTTACCGCTTGTCCCACCGACACTGAGGACGACGGCGACGGTACTCCCGGCATCGAGACCGGCA
>JAITQK010000055.1 GCA_031288975.1 Treponema sp.
GGGGAAGCCGAGACGTTGCCGGCCTGGAAAGGGGTTACTCACTAACCCTGGACTGGTGGTCTTGACGGCCGTTATCGGGCGCATGAATTAAAACTGCCGGTAACATTGTTAATATTATATCAGTTGACTTATTCATTTCTATCAAGTATACTCTATAAATAATAATCATCTTTTTGATTGTTAATATTATGCGTATTAACCATTATTGCCTGGTATAGGCACGTGTAGGTTTAAACCGAATAAAAGGGCTTAAAAGACGATTTTTTGATTTTTTACGAGAAATCTCTTGATAAAAAAATGTAAATACGCATATAATGAATTTCGGTGGTTCCCAGGGCGTTGCCGTTGGGGACGGCTAGCTGAGACTGGTTTGGTAGGGAAGGGGAGACTAGACTACAGCTCGCGTCCGTTGGACGTGTGGATTGAATCAAGCAAGTAAACTATGGGGAGGTTAAGACATGGCTAAAGACCGCAATCTTCGAGATGAAATCAAAGAGCTTGGTATTTTCTCGATTGAGGGGAGTGGTCTGCTTACGGAAAAATCGGTATTCTCTGCCCTTGATGCCATTAAGGAGAGTAATAGCCGAAGAAGTGAGGAGAGCGAATGGGAACATATCAAAGAGTTGCAAGCGCAGAAGACACAACGGATGCAAGGTACTCTAAGTGATTAAGTCTCACAAATATCGGAAAGATGTAATAGCGGCGGTAAAAATTTTTAGGCCGGTATTGATCGCGCTTAAGATGAGATATCCGATGCATGGTCGAACTGTTTTTCTGGCGGGATTTGATCATCTCCACCTGCTTGATCTGGATTTTTGTTCTATTGAAATCCTCATCGCCGATCTTAATGAATGTACCGGAATGCTTATTTCTTCGTACACCAAAAGCGGCTTATTGCGAAATTACATTATTCTCAATAAGTCGCTCCTTAATAGTTCTGGACCAGTGGCCGAGAATCAACTAAAAATAGTCGGTGTTCATGAGTTTTGTCATTTTATTGCGATTCTCTATGCCGCTACTGTGGTCAGTATTGAGGCTTTGAAGGAAAGCATACTTCATCGGCTAAATGGGCGAATAGATAAACTTCCCAAAGAAACACTGATAAACCTTTATAATCTTCTTGCGAATAAAGCGTCTGATGAATACCCATTGCTTGATGAATTGACCGATAGGCATTTTAGATTAGATGTTGAAGGCGATACTCCCGATTATAATATTCTCTTTTATCATTTCATGTTTTCAAAAGATTTGTTTGAGACTGATTTTACGCCAGTAAAACAAGCCGAATTCAAACGTCTCGTGGAAACGAAAGATACGCAAAATTTGAAAACGGCTGTCCAGTTATTGGTAAAATCTATAGAAACTGTCTCAAAAGCAAAATGCGTACCGTACAAGCTTGCGTTTAATCAGGTTTCAAAGTGGGTCCATTCATATGTGTCTACCACCGCTTGAGGTAGTCTGACTCAAGATTGAGCAGAAGGTCTCCGCATAATGCCGCCCGTGGATGCGTGAGGGCGGGGAAAGCCGAGACGCTGACGGCCTGGAAAGGGGTTACTCACTAACCCCGGACTGGTGGTCTTGACGGCCGTTATCGGGCGCATGAATTGAAACTGATTGTTAATATTATGCGTATTAACCATTATTGCCTGGTATAGGCATGTGTAGGTTTAAACCGAATAAAAGGGCTTAAAAGACGATTTTTTGATTTTTTACGAGAAATATGTTGACAAAAAAATGTAAATATACATATAATGAATTTAAGTGGTTCTCAGTTTAGAGAAGGATGTACTATAGTTCGCGTCCGTTGGGCATAAGGAGGAAGTTATGAACATGACTGATGTCTCATATAAAGTTGATACTATTGTGAATGATCTGTTTCTTTCTCTGGACAAAAGTCAGGTTGAATCAGTATTCAGACGTCATGAAGTTGACGACCATCGAGAACGGGTCAATCTGCTCAGAAAGTGCATGAAGGTTATCCATCTTTCAAACACGATGGATGAGCTAACTATTGAAGACGAGTACAACGATGAGATTGAGATATTCGTTAAAGCTTCATGGAGATTCCTCATCTGATGAGTAACGGTATAGATGCGGAAATCTCGAACAGTTTTCAGGTATCACAAGATACCATTGAGCGTTACAATAAGCTTTATCAGGATATTATAAAACCAAAGATAAAACGGCGGTTTCTCTCACACTTGATAACAACCATTGAAGACCTGATTAACGACCGCCGCTTAAAGAATCGACTTGAAGGTATCAAGAATATAGATAACAATACCGCGCAAATGGTAAATCTCATGCAACACCGGAATGTTCGTCTTTACTCTATCTTGCTTGAACCGACAAATATAAAGCGTAGAGCAACAACGCGGTGTCATGAGTTCGGGGCGACTGTTTATTATAATTCAAGCTATGAAGATAAACAGATACGCATACTGATAGCCCATGAATTGGGACACATTATTAATAAGGAATTGCTCGAAGGCGCTGATAGTGAAAATACCGCGAACCTCTTTGCCTATATCGCGATGAAAGATAAAAATCATTTTTATGAAAAAGAGTGCAAGAACTTTGTGATTCATGGCGATTTATCTATCCTGCATGAGATAGAGAATATATGCCCCCTCAAATAGGTATCAATAAAGAAACGACTGGTTGAGACGGTGAAGTGAAGGGTATCGGCGGAACCTATCCCGAAGGTTTCCCGTGGGTGCGTGGATTGTAAAACTGCCATTAACATTGTTAATAGTATAGTGGTTGACATATTTATTTTTATCAAATATCTTCTATAGTAATAATCATCTTTTTGATTGTTAATATTATGCGTATTAGCCATTACTGCCTTAATTGGGCACGTCCGGGTCTGTGGGGGCTCCGGGTGGGTAACTGCCCGGTTCTACCCGGCAAGTATCACAAAGGTGCACAAAGTAAGAGGGCGACAGAAATACTTTGTGTTACTTCGTGTAACTTAGTGGTTACTGTTCCTTTATTACTGAACGGAAATCCGCGTTAATCCGCGTAATCCGCGGACGATCCTCTTCCCGTGGGTACCATGAGTCAATAACAGCTTGCAATAGCCCCCTCCAAGGCTGCGAGCTGAGGATCAATGATAGCGATAGGGTCGGTTTTTTTCCGTAAGCGCATGAATTGTGCAGGGATTTCCACGGATTGGCCGGTTGTTTTTTCCACCAGGTCTGCCGCTTTTGCCGGATGCCCTGTGGCAAGTATAACCAGATGGCCGTTAAACTCAGGGGACGCGGCAAAGCGTTCCGCTGCGGCAAAGGCGACCCCTCCGTGGGGATCCAGGAGGATGCCGTACTTTTTCC
Organism: Treponema sp.; assembly: GCA_031288975.1. Lineage (GTDB taxonomy): Bacteria > Spirochaetota > Spirochaetia > Treponematales > Breznakiellaceae > JAITNP01. Next base: position 3,333 of record JAITQK010000055.1, read on the forward strand.
AGAATCGTTCCATGGCATGCTCAGTCGCCCTATCGTCAATGGAGGCGGGGAATACCATGTTCCGCATCACTGCCGGGGCTTCTTCATAAAAAGCGGCCAGCCGTTCATAGTTGGCAGGGAAACTCACATCCAGGGCCGGCGAATTGGTGCTGATCAGGCGCCGGGGTTTAAATGCCTTGCCCTGGATAAAATCGCCGAAGGCGTTATTGGCGTTCATCGCCGCGATAAAGCCGTTTACAGGCATACCGAATTTCCAGGCATACAGCCCGGCTATTAGGTTGCCGAAATTGCCTGAGGGCACACTGAACACCAGATCTCCTTTTAGGTATTTCTTGATCTTTACAAAGGCAAAAAGATAATACAGCGCCTGGGGTAAGAGGCGTCCGACATTGAGGGCATTAGCAGAGGTGATGCTGTACCGTTCAGCAAAGGGCCGGTCCCTTATGATTTCCGTAACCAAGCGCTGACAATCATCGAAGGTTCCTCGAACCTGAATGGGAATGATATTACCCCCTTGGGTGACAAACGTTGCGGGATCAAGTCCCCGAATAGGCCCAGAGGGATAGAGCATGACCGAGGTGATATGCGTGCGCCCATAAAACGCCCTGGTCATACTGACCCCGGTATCCGTCTGCGTGGCAGAGAGCACCATGGCCCGTCCACTGTTTTTCAGCAGTTGTTCCATGACCGCGGCGAGAAAGGCGATGCCAAAGTCCTTAAAAATACCGGTTGGCCCATGGAAGAGGTTGAGTACGGAAACACGCTCGTCCAGTTGTATGAGTTCGGGTTCAAAATTAAAGGCACTTTCGGCAACCTGGGAGGCAGAAAAAGGGTTCAATTCACCTTGGAGCAGCACTGGCGCAACCGTGGCTACTAATTCATGATAGGCGGTACCGGAATCCATATACAGAAAAAACTGCCGCATATCCATCACAGAGGCCGGGACATATAACCCGCCCTCTGGGGGCAAACAGCGGAGTACCGCGTCTTTGAAGGAAACCGAAGACTTACTTGAATGGGTAGACTTGAATTGCATGGCTCATCCTTTATGTAATGATACCGTAAATTTACACCCTTTTTTTCAAATGTGCAATGTTACGAGGGGAGCTGCGCCAGGTACCAATCAAAAAATCATTTGACAAAATAGGAGCCATCCTTCAGAATAATAAAGATATGACTCAATCGTTAGAAGATTATCTTGAAATGGTGAGTTTCCTGTCCGATGAAGGGGTGGTCCGGGTTACCGATATTGCAGCCCGGTTGGGGGTTTCAAAGCCTTCGGTACTAACCGCCCTGAGAGTGCTGGAAGAACAGGGCCTTTTGGAACATGAACGGTACCGTACCGTCTCATTAACCAAAAAGGGCGCAATCCAGGCAGCGGAAATCAGGGAACGTCACAGCTTCCTTACGGCATTTCTTCAAAATATAGTCAAAGTTAGCCCTGATACAGCGGAAAAAGACGCGTGTAAAATGGAACATCTCCTTTCTGAAGAAACATTGCAAAAAATGAAGGCTCTGGTTACTACTCGGCGATGATCCGTTTCCTGCAGGTCACGGTTACTTATAAGCCCTTGGGAGGTCCTAAAATTTCCGCCCATACCACCCCGCCCTTGAGGGGCGGCAGGGACGCAAGGCGCGTGGCTCGTTTTTTTTCTTTACCAGGTACCGGCTTCCTCATGTCCTTGAGGGGAGCCGGTTCCGGCGCAGTCGCCAGGACTTTCCCGTTTAGATCTGACTGCTCCCTACGGAAAAGCCGCTTTTGAGGCGTGGTGGATGGTTCTGGCTCCTCTGTTGCTGAAGCCTCCAGCATAGACGCCAGCACCTGCTGTTCCGCTGCTGCTGCCCGTTTTTTCCGTTCCATGAAGATACGAAGCCCAATGATAAGCAGCACCGGAACAAACGGAATAAGGCTTTCAATATTGAACACGGTACACCCTCCTCGCTACGCATCCTTGCCAATGGCGGCTCGCATATCCGTATCGGCCTGGATGTTCTTGAGCCGGTAGTAGTCCATGATGCCCAGGTGTCCGCTCCTAAAGGCTTCCGCAATGGCCAGGGGTATTTCAGATTCTGCGAGAACCACTTTGGCCCGGTTCTCCTGGACCAGGGCAATCATCTCCTGTTCCCGGGCCTGAGCCGCGGCCCGCCGCTTCTCTGCCTCTGCCTGGAAACGCCACTTATCCGCCTCTGCCTGGTCGGCCTGGAGTTTAGCCCCCACGTTGGCCCCTACATCGATATCCGCTATATCAATAGAAAGAATCTCAAAAGCCGTGCCCGCGTCCAGTCCCTTTTCCAGGACCCGCTTGGAAATGGTGTCTGGGTTTTCCAGCACGGTCTTATAGCTCTCCGAAGACCCGATGGTGGTTACGATCCCCTCACCCACACGGGCAATGATGGTTTCCTCGGTGGCCCCTCCCACGAGACGTTCGATGTTTGCCCGCACCGTTACACGGGCCTTCACCTGGAGCTGGATACCGTCTTTGGCCACTGCATCAATGGTATGCTTCCCCTTGGTCGCATCAGGGCAGTCGATGACCTTGGGATTGACACTGGTCCGCACCGCCTCAAGCACATCCCGGCCTGCCAGGTCAATGGCGGCGGCCCGCTGGAAGGGCAGGGGAATGTTGGCCTTATTTGCCGCCACCAGGGCGCGGCTCACCTTCATCACATCTCCACGTGCAAGAAAATGGGTTTCCAGCATATCCGAATCCACATCAATGCCCGCCGTGGAGAGCATGATCCGGGAATCCACAATAATTCCAGAGTTCACATGGCGCAGCCACATCCCCACGAGTTTCCCCATACCCACGTAGGACCCGGAAAGCAAGGCCCGGAACCACAGCCCGAAGAACCGGAAAAACAGGATCAAGAACCCAAAGGCACATAATCCAACCACAATCATTAAAATCAGCGTTCCCATACCTACCACTCCTGACTATACAAATTTGACGATCATACTGACCGTACCAGAATTCTGTTTCCCCATACCCGAATAACCTGAACACTCCTCCCCGGTTCGATAAACAGGTTATCCGCTTCTACCGAATAAAGCTGCCCTTCAATGAGGGCTTTTCCAGCAGGTCTGAGCGTTGAAGTGGCAGTCCCGGTCTTGCCCACCAGTCCTGCATAATCCCCTTCAGGCGTGTAGTCCGGGTCGGGACCGCCGGCAGTACCGGTGATCTTGGTCTTGAGGGTAAGGCGATCAAAGAGCCGTATCCTGGGACCCAGGAGGGCAATGACCGCAATCCCTGTAATGGCCACGAGGATACCGATACAGACCACCTGCACATTCCGGCCCAGGAGCTTCCATTCCCAGTCAAACTGGGGTACCACAAAATCCTGCATGGAAAGCACCAGGGAAAGGCCTATCAGGATAATACCTGCAATGCCCATCACCCCGAAACCGGGGATGACGAACAGTTCCACTGCCAACAGGCCGATACCCCCCAGAAAGAGGATGAGTTCCAGGGACCCCACCCGCCCCAGGAGGGCGCCGGAACCAAAGACCACCAGAAAGCAGATCACCGCCACGGTTCCCGGTATGCCAAAGCCTGGGGTGTTGATTTCCAGGAACAGCATCACCAGGCCCAGGATTATCAAGAGGGCCTGCACCGGACCTGAGCTTAATACCGCGATGATCCCATCTGCAACACTGGGGGTACTTTCGGTGAATTCCCCAGAGGCGCCGAGGGCCTCAAGGATGGCCTTCCGATCATCGGCAAGCCCCGTGGCAAGCCCATACCGGTAGGCTTCCCCTGCGGTGAGGGAGAGGAGCTTTCCTTTGGGGGAGATGAGTTCCCGGCGTTCAACCTGGGGAGCGCCGGATTGGGCTGCAGCCTTTTCAAGCCCTTCCAGTTCGGCGAGGGCCATGACCCGGGACGTTCCATCGACCAACACATCCCATAACTCCACATCATAATCAACCATAGCCAGGGCAAGCCCCGTGGGATGCCCGTTGCGTTCTGCCAGTGCTGCCATTTGGGAGCGGACCGCCGCAACGGTCTTTTCGCCGGTAGCGGTAGTCGAACCATCGGCCCCCATGGTAACTGGCGCGGCAGCTCCCATAGAGGTCCCGCCAGCCATGTAAATAGCGTCGCAGGCAAAGGCAATCAAGGCCCCAGCAGACCAGCTTACCCCCATGGATTCCTCACTATTATGCACCCAGGCAATGGTCCGGGGATGCTGGGGGGCCATATTTTTAATTGATATGATAAAAGAGGTTATCTGCAAGGCCGAATCCACCCGTCCTCCAAAGGTATCGATCTCAAAAACGATGAACGCCGCCCCACCGGCAAGGGCCTTCCGGGCTTCCCGGCGTACAAAAGCGGTCATAGAAGGCTCAATATCTCCCCGGATGGAGATAAGCCAAGCCATCCCCGGGGAACCCTCTTGCCCAGTAAGCGGCAGGACGGGAATCATGCCTAACACCCAGATCCCCAGGACACAATGCAATCCCCACATTATCCGTTTTTTTAACCTAATGTTCAGTAACCTATTGTACAACATAAAAATATATAGTAGGGTATATTAAGAGAAAGGTCCAGTAGCTCAGGGGATAGAGCGGCCGCCTCCTAAGCGGCAGGTCGGCAGTTCGATTCTGCCCTGGATCAAAGCCACCACGAGGTTTTTTCCCGAATGTCCACTTATTCCCTTGAGGTATTAAACCCCACTGTGAAGGCGCTGAGTCGCGCTCCCTATGAGTGCGTGGATTGAAACAAATAAGGGTATTGACAATTTGACGCCACAGATGTTAAATACTATCATTATACTGAATTATTAAGGAGAAAATGGTATGAGGCAGGATGTATCATTACAGTTGGTATTAGGGGACAAGCGGGTTACCCTTGGGGTTGATTATGTGGGGGCCTATATGCGTAAGGACGGCACGACGAAATTCTCGGTTACGGCTACTTGTCTTAATAGAGATGATGCTCGCATTTTAGCACAAGCTTTGGGTGAACTGGGGGTGAAAGATCCACAATGATGAAAAGGGTACGTCCTGTTCACAGTACGTTAGATTTTTAATTGTAAAAAATCTGCCTTCATCGCTTTTCTTATCCACGCTCCTTATTATATAAATTTTTCATCTCACCGTATACCTATTCATGCTGATTGAATTGTGGGGGTAGCATGATGATCTGGCTAAAAGGAGTGAGCAAAACCATTAGGATGAAATCACCGGTCAATCCCTGTCCAAAACTTATAACAATTCTCGGCGGACGGGCAGGTTAAATTCGGGCAATATCGGGATAGATTCTGCGGCGGCTTTATTCTCAGCCTTGATTGTGTCAAACACTTCCTGCCTGAACACCTTTATCGCCTTAGGCGCATCCACACCGATTCGAATATGATCCCCCTGGATTTCTATGATTGAGATGGAAATATCATCTCCTATCATTATTTTTTCATTGACCTTTCTGGATAATATCAGCATGGGACAATGCTCCCGGCCCCCAACTCTGCCATGATGTCGTGTTTGGTTTTCCAGCGAGGGTCGGATACTATCAGTTGTTTGCCGAACCGGGTGTTCCGGTTGATGATAAGCGGCCCCTGTAAATTAGCGGTCATAGGCCCGCCATCAGGGGGGATCGTAACGATTGAAAAAATCAGGGCTTTTTCCGGCCCGGACAGATCTATCTCCTGGAGTTCTTCATTATCAATGGTAAGTTCATAATCAGGTCTGAACGTAAAAGGATTGATCACAATAAAGGCCAACCCTTGACGATCCGCTGATTGGAGCCAGTAGAAAGGCTGCTGTTCCGCATCGAGGAGCAGATAGTCCTTATAGGATTCAAATCCAAAGAGTCCCTGGGGAAAGCTGATCTTTTGATGCTCATCCACGTCGATGAGGCCATACGCCTTGGTCGCAACCTTCACATACTGCTCCTTTTGTGTTGACTACCCTGCTCTAACGCAGGAAATCCAGTAAAGTCGGCGACAGGACCTTGGCGGCGGTCTGGAGACTCGCCTTGTGGGCAAATTCCAACATCCCCAAATCCGTGGCAGCCTTGGCAAAGTCCAGAGACGATTCCCTGCTCAACGCGGCAGTAACATTGGGAATCTCCGCATTGATCCGCTTCCAGGTCATTTCCGCCCGTTCCTGGCGGCTGCCTATTTCAGCGAGACGGCTCTGGACATTGTTCAGCGCCAGATCAATTCCTCCGATTCCCTGGGTGCCCACAAAATCGTAATCCCCTCGGAACAAAGCGTCTCTGAGACGTATTACCATATCGAAGGCAGAGCCTCCGGAAACCCGGGATGCCGCCGTATTCCAGTTCGGCGCACCAGCATCGGCGTTCGCCCTGATAAGCCCCAAATCCTGGAGTACCTGGGAACCCTGCTGATCTTCCATGCGGATAAGATGCGGGTTGGTCCCTTCCAGGGCAAGGCCATTGGTTTCAGGATCGATAAAGGCCTTAACCGGTGCCGGAGACTCGTTTATTTTTGCCACAATCGTTTGAAGCGTATCCCCTGGGTTGAGGCTAATCTCTTCTCCATCCACATAAAAGGCCGCCTGAGCGGTAACCCGATACGCTGAAGCATCAAAACCGGAAAAGATCTGCATTTTTTCCGCCCAGAATGCCTCGCCGCCGCCTATATCCAGGGTCGAATAAGTCCCATCGGTAACTTCGGTTTTCCGGGAAGCGCCAGCGCCCCGGTATTCCACCCGGACCACCATGTTCTCCCCACCGCCCTCGACCATGCCTTCCACAATACGGAAAGGCTCGGTAAAGGCTTTATCCCCGGCGAAAAGCTGCCTGCCGTCAGGTCCCACCGCATTGGCCACTGCAACGATATCCTTGAGGAGTTCGTTGACCTCCACGGCCATGTATTTCATATCCTCCGGGACCATGGTACCATTAGCCCCCTGAACCGAAAGTTCCCGGATCCGCTGCAGCACATCGTTCACCTGCTTGAGGTACGTGTCGGTCTGGTTAAAATGATCCCGCGCATAGAGGGTGTTTTGTTCAAACCGTTCAAGCCGCGCCAGGTATGATTCATACCGCACTGCATGAGACGCGGCCAGGGGATCGTCCCGCAGTTCCTTGATCTTGGTCTGCCCCGCGATCTTCGCCTGGATGTTTGCAAGTCCTTCCTCCTGTCTTCTGAGGTAGTACTGCATATCGTTATTCGGCATATCCGTGGAAATTCGTCTCATAATCTATTTACACTCCCATTCGGTTAATAATCGTATCCAGCATGGAATTCACGGTGGTGATAAACCGTGCCGCCGCTGCATAGCCGTGCTGATACTTGATCATGTTGGACAGCTCTTCGTCCATATTGACCCCGGAAACCGACTGCCGCATGTCTTTGAGCTGCTTCATCACGAGGTTCTGGGTTTCAAGGGCCCGATTACTCTGTTCCCCCAAAAGTCCGACCCGACCTACGGCATCGGCAAAGTAATCGTCAAAGGTTTCGAGCCTTCCCACCATGACCGGTGTGTTTCGTATGGCCGCGATGGCCATGGCAGCCTCACCATTCCCTGGATTGGCAGGCCGGCCGTTTTCCCCAAACCCTGCAACCACCGAGCCTGGGTCCTTGATGAGCGCCGGATTCACCTCGATCCAACCTGCAGGATGAGCCACTGGCGCGGTGGAGAAATCCGCCACACTCCCCTGGAGAGACGCGACCGCATCGGGCCTGGCCCAGTCGTATGCCCCATCAGGTCCTGAGCCATTCAGCACACCCGCATAGCCCTCAAGGAAGCGGCCTGAATCCTCAATATGGCGGATAACAAAGTCCGGCTTATCCCAATCCGCCGAGGGGATACCCTTGAGGGAGAGATGCCCTTCCCGGTTGAGCCGGGCCGCTACATCGGCGCCAGAATTGTTGATCCGAGCTATGATATCCGCCACCGTATCTGTGGGATAATAGGGCACCGCCACATCCCCGTCTGAAGATGCAAGGGTAATCGTCCCCGCAAGTCCTACCTGTGCCCGTTCTTCCAGGGCATTCGTACCGGTGATGCGGAAAATAAAACTGGAATCATAGGCCCCATCCCCGTCCCGGTCGTAGTTTCCATTCACATTGGTCACAAAATGATGTTCCGTGAAGAAATCCTGCCCTGTGGTACCGTTGATGCCGTAACCAGCCCGGTGTGCTTCGTTCACCAGATCGATGAAATTCATGGTCATGGTATCGAGTTCCCGGATTTCTGATTGAATGACCTTATCCCGCAGATCCACTAGGGCCGCGAGGCTGCCGTTACGGAACTGGATATCCTCACCGGTTTCTGCCCAGACGATCCGGGAATAGCCCTCGGTTTCAATGCCCCGTTCCAGGTTCAAGTGCCGTCCGATAGCCCCTTGGACCAGGATCATACCGGCGGTGTGCACCATGAATTCATCGGGGTCCCGGCTATTCACCGTGACGTCAACTATCGACGACAGCTTATCGACCAAGAGGTCCCGGCGGTCCAGCAGGTCATTGGGATTATCCCCTTGGGCCTTGATCCGCTGAATATCGGCGTTTAACCCGGCGATTTGCCGGGAAAGCTCATTCACCCGGTTCACCGTGAGGCGGATATCCTCCTCGGTCATGTTCTGAAAGCCTTTGAGCTGGTTATACCGGTCATGGATACCGTCAATCAGGGTTTGTCCCCGTTCGATGACCGAGGTCCGGGGAGCACCATCCGCAGGATATATTGAAAGTTCCTGCCACGCATCCCAGAAGGCATCCATCTTCCCCCGAATGGAATCACCCCCTGGTTCCAGGTACACCTGTTCCATCATACGGATATACGGGTCCTTGGTTCCCCAATACCCCTCACCCCCGGCCTGGGCAACGATACGCTGGTCCAGCAACTGATCCCGCTGGCGTTCTATCCGCTCCACCACCGTCCCCTGTCCGATTTGTCCTGGTGTCTCCGCCCGGTTGAGGCCGGGCAGAAAAATCGGTTCAAACGCGGAGAATTCCACCCGCTGCCGGGAATACCCTTCAGTCGAAGCATTTGAAAGATTGTGCCCCGTGGTATTCAGCGCCTGTTCATGGGCGGCAACCGCCCGTTTTCCAATTTCTATGCCTAAAAAAGTCGATGTCATGCCAATACTCCACTCAGAAACTTTGATTCAGCACCATGCTCCGCACATCCGTGGGGATCTGCGTTCCCAGCCGGGAATACATCCGTCCCTTACGCTCAGGAAGCGCAGCCTCAAGGAAGGTATCCACCGTGGTTCTCGCTTCGTTAAGGTAGGTCATAAGGGAATCATTAGTCATCCGCAGCTTGAGGGTTCTCAGTTTTACGTTCCGGTACATTTCGGTGAGTTCTTTCCGATCTGGTTCCGGAAGCCTGGAGACAAGGGTATAAAAGCCAGCCTCGCTTTCCCCCTTCTTTTCAGCGCCCTTGCGTTCAGCATATTCCTGTTCAGCATAAAAACGGGCGAAAAGCGCCACCCGTTCTGCTTCCAGTGCCTCAAACCGCTCGCTATATGCTTTCATGGAACCGAGGAGTACCTCAAAATCAGTCCACTCCCGATAGATAACCGCATCCCGCACCGATTCCTGAATCGCGGCAATCTCTCCCAGGAGTTCGGCTTCCAGATTTAAAATAACCAGATTCCTTGCATTAAGGGTGTCCTCTCGTTCCCCTGAGGTATTTCGCACAATAGGATCCTGTACATTCGCTTTCATACCATGCCTCCAATTTACCTATCGGCTTATAAGCGGACCATATTGAGGGAATTATGTTCCGAGGCCCCCCTCGTTCCAGTGACCTATCTTGAGGATCTTTTGATTCCGGTAACGAACCAGTACCGAGGGGTTGCGTCCGCACAGATCATGTAATTCCTTTGTCAGGACCTGCTTGATGCTCACCGCAGCAGCCTCCGGGTCTGTCTGGGCGCCTCCTGGAGGCTCAGATATGATGCCGTTGATCACCTTGAAGTCCAGGAGATCCGCGCTGGTGATCCTGAGCATGGCCGCCGCGTCCTTTGCCCTGCTGGCATCCCGCAGCAGTATTGAGGCGCACCCTTCAGGGCTGATGACCGAATAGATGGCATTCTCCAGCATATAAATCTTATCCCCCACACAAAGCCCCAGGGCGCCGCCTGAGCCACCTTCACCAATGATGATGCAGATTATCGGGGTTTTAAGCTGACTGAAATCCCTGAGATTCCGGGCAATGGCTTCTCCAATGCCCCGTTCCTCAGCCCCGAGTCCAGGGTAGGCCCCGGCAGTATCCACAAAGGTAACAATGGGCCGTCTGAACTTCTCAGCCTGCTTCGCGAGGCGCAGGGCCTTACGGTACCCTTCGGGGTTGGCCATGCCGTGGTTGCGGTGCATATTTTCTTTTAAGGTACGACCCTTCTGATTCGCCAGGATGGTAACAGGCCGGCCTTCAAAAAAACCAAGCCCCCCGATAAGGGCCGGATCATCCCCAAAAGAGCGGTCCCCGTGGAGTTCGATAAAACCGTCAAAGATGCGGTGTATGTAGTCCAGCGCGTAAGGCCGGTCAGGATGACGGGCAAGTTCAACCCGCTTCCAGGTCGATTCAGTCTTAGACCGGGCCTGTATCTTTTCTTCCAGATGCTCCAGTTCTTCGGAAGCATCAATCCCCGATTCTCGGATGAGTTTTTTCAGTTCTTCAATTTTTTCCTGAAGATCATTGGAATGTAGCGGGGTATTCATACCGAGCGCTCCTCATCTTGGGTATCACCGGCACGAACGCCGCTTTTGTGGAGGTCTATCAGCGCCGAGATAATCCGCCGCTGCTCTTTTCGAGGGGCAATGAGGTCTACAAAGCCCTTGTCCTGTTGAAATTCCGCCCGCTGGAAACCCTCGGGCAGGGACTGCCGTATCGTCCCTTCAATCACCCGTGGCCCTGCAAAACCGATAAGTGCCCTTGGTTCGGCCATAGTGATGTCCGCCAACATGGCGAACGACGCGGTCACCCCTCCGGTGGTGGGATCGCAGAGGACGATAAAGAAGGGTATCCCCGCCTTATGCAGTTCCGCCGCGGCGCTGGCAGTCTTGGCCATCTGCATGAGGGAGAAGATCCCCTCCTGCATCCGGGCGCCTCCAGAGGTGGTGTAGAGCACTACCGGCAGCTTTTCTTCAGCCCCCTTGAGCAAAGCCCGGCTGACCTTCTCTCCAACAACGGAACCCATGGACCCACCCATAAATTCAAAGGACATAAGCCCTAAAATGAGGGGTTTTCCCTCAATAAGACAGACACCGGTGATGATCGCGTCCTTCATCTGGGCCTTGGCTTCAGCTTCAGACAGTTTTTCCTCATACCCTGAAAGGTCGATGGGATTGAGGGACATGAGGTTCCCGGAGAATTCCGTGAAGCTGCCTGGATCCGTGAGGTAGCTGATACGTTCTGCCGGTTCCATACGGTAATGATAGCCACAGGAAGGGCAGGTTTTGAGGGCCTGATTTATAAGTTCCGCAGGATGTTGAGCGCCACAGGTCGGACAAGAGTTCACTGTTTTTATTTTTGTGGCCCCAATTGGGGCATTAATAAGGTCTGGATCATTCATGTATAGTGCAAATATACCTTGTAACGAGGTATTTTTCAAGTTTGTCAAACTATATCAGTCTAGTACCCCTAAGATTGACGCCAACAGCGCCATTCTGATGTACATACCATATTGGGCCTGTTTGAAGTAACTCGCACGGGAGTCTATGTCCACTTCCGGGGCGATCTCATTCACCCGCGGCAGGGGATGGAGGATGATCAGGGTTTTCCGGGCTGGTTTCATCTTTTCCATGTTGAGGATGTAGCTGTCCTTGAGACGGATATAATCTTCCTCGTTGAAAAACCGTTCCCGCTGTACACGGGTCATGTACAGGACATCAAGATCGCCGATTACCTTTTCAAGACAATCGACTTCCTGGTATTCAATGGCCTCTTTGTCAAGAATCCCCGTTTTGATGTATGCAGGCACCCTCAGTTCCGGTGGGGAGATAAACACCATTCTGATATGGGGATAGCGGGACAGGGCCTTTGCCAGGGAATGGACAGTACGGCCAAATTTGAGGTCCCCGCAGAAGCCCACGGTGAAATCACCGATGGCTCCCCAGATCTGCCGGATGGTCATGAGGTCTGTCAGGGTCTGGGTGGGATGGTGGTGGCCGCCGTCCCCGGCGTTTATCACCGGTACCTGGGCATAACGGGAAGCCAGCAGTGCCGCCCCCTCCTTGGGGTTCCGCATGACAATGGCGTCGGTATAGCAGGCTACGGTCCGTATCGTGTCCGCAAGACTCTCCCCTTTTGCCGCTGAACTAGAACTGGGTTCCGCGAAGCCCAGGCAGTTCCCCCCCAAACGCAGCATGGCCGCCTCAAAACTCAGCCGGGTCCGGGTGCTCGGTTCAAAGAACAGGGTGGCCAGTAGTTTCCCCCGGCAGCTTTCCCGCAGATACACCGGGTCATCCTCGATTTCTTCCGCCAGGGTAAAGAGTCTATCCATTTCATCAAGGGTAAAATCCCCCGGTTCGATGAGATGCCGTCCGCTGAGTCTGGTTGCATACATAATTACCTCGCTTACTTTTTTTTAATCGCCTTTTCTATCAGTTCCAAGTCTGCGCTCAGATGGCGGTTACCGGGAAACTCTTTCAGTGCGTCGAGGATAAACTGATGGGCGCCTTCGTAATTCCTGTGGTTAAATAAATCCACAAAGGTATTGTGAAGCTCCACAACCCGGTTAGTACGGAATACCTGGAGGCTATTCTCAAGCTGGGAATTTTTGCCATACCGGGTTATGGCAGCCTCGATGAATTTGAGGGCTTCAAGGGAGCTTTTTTCCAGGGCTAAAAGCTCTGCCGCTTTGAGCAAAACAAAGGTTCGCAGTTCCTCGATCCGGCCAGCCGGGAGTATTTTTACCTCATCAAGAAGCTTCAGCACCGCTTCTGCGTCGTCTGAACTTCTGATCCGGGAACTCTGCTGTACTAAATCAGCATCCACAATCATGATCCTAAAGGCAGCAATATTTCCAGGACTGAGACGGGACAGATTCGCGTTGAGCAGGTCCTGGGCTTCGGAAATCCGCTGATTTTGCAGCAGCTGCACCAGGCGGGTATTCACGACGGTGTATATAAAGTCCTGCCACTCCTCATCAGGATACCGGGCTTCCGCCAGGCCTGCCCAGCGGAGGGCCGCTTCTTCCTTCCCCGCCTTGACCAAGGAATTCCCGAAGTTGAGCAGCACATCCATCAGGTCCTTGCGGGGGTCTGAGAAAAACAATGATGCCGCAGGATTCCGGCGCTGGGAAAGCAGGGCCACCCGGTTCACTGCCAAGGGCACGGCTTCATTAAACCGGTTTCGGGATTCCAATTCGGTAATCCGGTTGGTGAGCATGAGGGAGACCAGTTCTAGTTGACTTATGGAAGCCCGATCCCGGGAATTCCGGGCCGGTACATAGGTAAACCCCGTAACGGTGCGGAAATTATCGTGGAATTCCCGGCGGGTTCCGGGATCAAAGCCCAGGGGATTAGAGGTCTCCACATCAAGGATAAGGGAACCGCCAGCATTGACCATTACAAAAGCATGATCCCTGGTCATCATCCCCTTCACATCAAGTCCCACGGAAACGGCGAGGATCATGTACAGCACTGCTGAAGAGACGCAATTATAGGTTCCAGAAGTCAAAAGGGTGTCGAGTTTGGCCTGGTAGGGAGCATAGGTCTTGAGGAATTTCTTATGCATGAAGGCCAACACAAAGGCCCCCTTCTCCCGGGGATACAAGGGCAGAGAGGGAGACATCCGCAGCTCATCAACCGCCCCCCGGATGAGTCCCTCGAAGAAAGGCTGCCGCTTTCCCGCGGCAGAGGCATCTGCCCCGGATGCCCAGAGGCTTAATTCAGTCAGGGTCTGCCAGGAATACCCAGCCTGTTCTTGGCGGGCATATTCATAGGCTTTTGGATCCGCCTCAAGGGTGGGAAAGGAGACCGCTGTTTGGGCCTTGAGACACACCATCCCTGCTACCATGAGGAGGATAAAAAACCTGGTAAAAACCGTCTTGTTCATTGGCATCCAAAGGGATCAGGCACTATTTCAATAAAGCTGAAAAATACCCGGATAATACCCCTCCATAAGAATCGCTGATCTTCTTTTCTGCCGTCGCAACAGCCCGGTTCATCGCTTCAGAAAGCGTAACATGCCCCTCCCTGCCGTTAATATTGAAGGGCAGCAGTATGCTATTATCCATCGTATCCGTCAGATTCGCATCAACCACCCATCGGGCAAATTTATTGGTATTATTGGGATATTCCACCGGATCGAGCGTCACTTTTACCCTCAGCATATACCGGGAATTGGTTCCGCCACTCTTGAACCCTGCCTTGTAAATCACCTCGGCAAAGGCCCCTTCAATCCGGCTCGACTGGTCATTCGTTACGACTACCCCAATCGGGAGGTTTTTAACGATATTTGCCGCTTCCAGGCGATAGCTATTACCGGTTTTGAGGTCCCCAGGCACAATATTGGAGGTATTACCCACCAGAGAGAGAACCTTGCCATAGACCTCGTTTGCATCGGCGATGATGGCGGCCAGTTGATACCGGGAATACCCCTCAAGACCGTTCTTATCCAGCGCAGACATGGCAAGCAGCTCATCGATCATCCGCTGATTTGACCGTATCATATCAGGGTAAATGGTTGAGGTATTGGCCTTTTCCAGGATCGCGACGGCGTAATACGTGCGCTTATTGTCGTACCATACCTCCCCGATCTCGGCTCCCACGAGGGACTGCATCTCCACGATGATGTTGATCGCGTTTTGAACCGAGCTGTTTTTTGATACCTCAGTTCCTCCCTTGGTTACCGATTCCGAGTAACCAGACAAGGTATCGAGCTGGGATTTTATGTTTTGACCAAAAAACGAGGTAAGCGCCACCAGGGCACTTTTTTCCGCTATGCTCCGGTCGGATCCATACCCAACAGCAGCGACATAGTCATTTTTACTATACGCCGTATAGGGGTCCGCAACCCAAGCGGGTTCCTTTCCCCCGCGAACCGGTGGCTTCTGGGCTGATGAACCGCTAGGAGTAGCCGGGGGCCTCGGTTCCCCGGTCATTTCGGCAACCGCGTCCCGTGCCGCAGCTTCCGCCTCTGCATCGGCATGAGAAGAGGGCGTACTTCCACACCCCACCAAGGTTCCCATAATACCGGCCACGAGGACTAAAGACACTACTTTAAACATACCGTCTCCGTTAAATTAAGTTTATTTGCCTCAACCTTTACCTGATCGTACCGATAGGAAGCGACAATACCGCCGTTTCCATAGTAATTCACCGTAAAGGAATAAGTGCCTGGATCAAGATTGATACCCCCCACAAATGCATACTGGGGAAAATACCGGGACATACGAATATCCGCCTGCTCACTAACATCAGAGGCCACCTTAGAGAGGATACCCACCAGGAGGCCCATCCCGCTGCCACCTTGCTCCTCAGCGGCATTGGTCGCCACTGAACTGCCAATGGCCTTTATAAAAGTACGGAGAAAGGTTTTAAGAAAGATCAATGAATACTTCGCCTTAAAGGTCTCAAAGGCGACTGAACCCATATCTTCCAGTAAATCAAGCTCAAATTGTTCTCCTCCGTCAATACGCACCACCACCCGCTCAACCATGGAGGGGCGGGAAACCATTTGGGGAAGCGCCAATTTAGCCAGATTGTTCGGGAAGGGCAAGCCCGGAAGGGGTATCTGGATCGCCAGTTCCTGTTTTACCGGAGACAAACCTGCAAAGCTGATAACATTGAGCCGCGCCTTCCCCGGAGGAATGGCCAATTCCTCACCGGTTTCATACCCTTCTTCCCCTTGGGGAACCAGGGACCGAGGCAAGGGATTTGTATAGACCGAAGGGGCTTCATTATAGGCTTTCTGTATCTCTGCAAAGTCGATACGGGCATCATCGGCGTCACCATTACCGCGATAAAAAAGCACCCCCAGATACCGGGCCAAAGCGGAATTTGAAAAATTCACCTTGCCGCTGGGAACCTCACCTGTATCAACCTGCCGGGCACTCTGGGCTTTAGCACGAGCCGCCTCGTACTTATCCGATAAGCCCTGTAGTTTTTCATTGACCTTGCGGATTTCGACCAAAGCCCCTTCCAGGTCTCCCTGGTGATAATAATTCAAGGCGTTGAAGACATTGATGTACAGATCCTCATAATCTTCACCCCCATAGTCCCTAGTATTATCATTGGCAATATAGGAAGCAGCTTCCTGGATGATACTTTTCGTATAGGCTTCCTGGATTAAGCGTTCCCCTTCCTCTAAATCCTGGGAAGAATCATCGTATTGCCCGGCATAATGTTCAATAACCCCTTTATCAAGGTACAGCATGACCGCATTTTTTTTCGGGTAAATAGGCTTTCTGGTCTCCTGCTGTTTTTCAATAACCACAACCGCCTGTTCAAAAGACCCTTCCCCTACCCCAGCATCCACCTCCCGGTACACATCCGGGTTAGTGGCACAGGAGAAAAAGAGAAATCCAGCGATTACAATCAACCCAACTCTTTTAAACATTTTTATTTTTTTCTCCTTTTCTCCTTAAAAAAATCAATTAAAAACCACTCGTTACCCTACAGTTTAGCCTTGGCCTGCTGAATAACCTTCTTGATGTCGCTATTCTGATCTGACCACAATATCCGGTTAGTTCCAATATTGGTTAATTGGGCATCCACAAAATAAGAACGCACCGAGGTATTCCCCTGCTTCTCCACAATAGCCTTGACCGAACCGGTCAGGAGGAAATTCGCCCCTGTCTCATTCCCTATGGCCGCAGCAGTTTCTTCACTGGCATTACCCTGCTGATCCTGCCGCTCCGTCCGGATCTCTGACCGGGTATCGCCGCCGGCGACAAAATCCAACTTACCACTATTAATGATGGCGTTTTCCATCATCTTAGAAATAATGGAGGTATCAATATGCTCACTGCTGGTGTTTTTGAAGGAACCGACCAACACCGTCGGAATCTCACCATTGTGCTCAGAAGCATACTCCTGGATGTATTGAGACACCCGTTGAGACGTAAGACACGCGTTGATGAGGCTCTCAGAGACTTGCCGCACATCCGTGTCATTCCAACGGCCGCTTAAATCAACCTGGGTATCCGCATCAACCCGGGTGACCTTGGGACTGGAACTACAGCCGGCCATCAGGGCCATCCCCAGGATACCGGCAACCAAAACAAAAATACGCTTTTTCACGTAATCCTCCTCAGTACAACCATCATATTAGACTGGAAAAAAAAGAAAATCAAGCGATCAAACCTCTTTGAATAAAAAAAATCAAGAAAAAAAATGGAAAAAAGGTATAATCGGGCCATAAAGAGCTTATCCCCAAATAAATATTGCCAACAAGAGGGATAAAGGAGAACCATGATACAAAAGAAGGCATGAGAGATAACCGGCGGGTGGTGATCCACAAAGTATGCTGAGGCATCCGACCTTCATTGATGTAAAAGAATATCGCATCAAATACCTTCCGATGGATGATTCGCTTTTTTGAAAAACAACATGTCTTCAAAACTCTGCCAATCATCAGTCGCAATGCGATCATAAGTAATGCCTAAACGTTTGAGTTTCTTTTTTAATTTTTGTGCTGTTTTTAAGTCCCGTTTCCCCCAAGCATACGCCACAATCTCCCCGGAAGCACGATGATAGGCATAAATAAGCCATATTTTATTCGACTTTTTTCCAAGATATGTCCAAAATTCGTCGATTTCAAGGACATCATAGTGTTTTTTCTTTGGTTTTATTTTATATTTAAGAGATTTGAGTATTTTTAAGACTTTGGTTATACTGATACAGAGGATGGCGCTTGGACGCCACAACCACGTACCACCATGCGTTTCACGAGGGTGAGTATATCAGACCGGCCTATACGTCAGTTCCCGCTCATCGATAAACTGACGTCCGCAATCCTTGCATCGATAATTTTGTTTCCCATTGCGTTTTTCATACTATGACAATGGGGGCAGTAGAGTTTTATGCTAATAGTCATTTTTCTATACTCTCTTTCTGCCTTTTTTGTCATCTACTAGTCCAGCATACTTTCTGGATCACCTCCCATTTTTTTTATCGTGAAGGTGCACAAGACAAAAAGGCAGTAAATGCGGCTGGACTATGATCGCCTTGTTTTTCCAGGTGGGTCCCGGTTATAATCATCCAGAGTAATACGCAATATTGAACGTATGTTTGATTTATCTTTTTTAAGGCAAATACTATGGATATTCAAAGTGTGGTGAAGCATCTGCATCCCCTGGAGGTCCGGGTCCTCCGGTCGTACCGGCGCGGGGATGAACTTACTATTGAGAAGGTTGAAGCTGATCTGAGTTTTAAGCCGGGAAATGGCAACCAGGCCCTGTCTTGGCTGGCTGGTAAGGGTCTGGTCAGCGAGGTGCGCCGGGAGACGAAGGTTTTTTTTGAATTGACCAATTTGGGCCGGGAGTGGAAGGAAAAGGGTACCCCAGAGGAGCGGATCATCGAGCTGGTCCGCATTAAACCGGGGCTTCGGCTCCCGGATATTGCCCAAACCCTGGGGCTTGATAATAAGGATGTAGGAAGCGCTTTTGGCGCCCTCTCCAAGCTGGGGGCCTTTGCCCTGGACGGGGATAAGCGGGTAAGCGCTACCCTGCCTCAGGATCAGGTAAAGAATGGCCGGCCTGCGAAAGGACATGCCGCCGAACACCTTGCCCTGCTCCGGGGGCTTTTAGACAAGGCGGTCGCAGCGGAAGGGGGCCTCCTCGCCCAGGATGCATTATCCGAAGCGGAGCGGGCCAGTATGGGGGGCATTGCCAAGAAGCGGGGGGCTGCTGGTTCCGCATTCCGGGCGGTGGATCGAGAGACGGTCGTTTTCGGCGTTACCCCTGACGGAGACGCAGTGGCCCAGGCTCTGCAAGCGGCGGGGATCACCGGGGAAGAAATCGGTGCTCTCACCCCGGAGATGCTGGCCACGGGAACCTGGAAGGGGAAGCGGTTCCGTTCCTATAATGTGCAGGTTCCCCCCACGCGGCTCACCGTGGGCCGGACCAATCCCTACGCGAAATTTCTGGAGGATGTGAAGGATAAACTCGTATCCCTGGGTTTTGAGGAATTCGACGGTCCCCTGGTGGAGACGGAATTCTGGAATTCCGACGCCCTCTTCATGCCCCAGTTTCATTCTGCCCGGGACATCCACGATGTGTACCATGTTGGGGAACCAAAGCAGGCCAAGGCCATCGAGGAACCCTGGCTGAGTCAGGTGGCTGCCGCCCATGAAAACGGCGGAAAGACCGGCAGCCGGGGCTGGAACTACCCCTTTGACCAGGAGTTCACACGGCGGCTCATTCTGCGGAGCCAGGGTACCGTGCTCTCTGCCAAACAGCTCCCCACAGCGAAAATCCCCGGCAAGTACTTCGGCATAGTCCGCTGTTTCCGCTACGACCGGGTGGATGCCACCCACCTCTCGGACTTCTACCAGACCGAGGGTATTGTCCTTGGCGAAGAGGTGAACCTCAGAACCTTGCTGGGCTTCCTGGAGATGTTCGCCCTAGAAGTGGCCGGCGCCAAGGAAGTGAAGTACGTTCCCGGGTATTTCCCCTTTACCGAGCCTTCGGTGGAGGTCCACATCAAACACCCGGTGCTTGGCTGGTTTGAGCTGGGAGGCTCCGGGATTTTCCGGCCTGAAGTAACAGCCTCCCTGGGGGTGAACGTACCGGTAGCGGCCTGGGGCATCGGCATTGACCGCATGGCCCTCATGGCCCTGGGGCTTAACGATCTGCGGGAACTGTTCAGTTATGATATTGAGAACGTGCGGCGGCGGCGGCAGGTACAGTGAAGGAGTGCCTGCTGGTCAATGCTGATCCGAGAGGGAGAGGCCGCTGAGGATCAGGATTTCCGGGCGGTATTCAAAGTGCATGGTGTCAAAAAAAAGCCATTTCCCGCCCCACACAAAACCATACGCCTCGAATGCTTTGATGACCGCCTCCGGGGGATGGAGCCGCTTTTCGTAGGGAACTGCCCACCATTCAGGATAGGCCTGGGAGGTCCAGAGCCAGTAGGTCTGAAAGCCCCGCTGGGATTTGGGCAGCAGATCAAGGGCCGCGCCATAGGCGTGAAAACTCCTATTTTGGGTATCGGCGATGTCTCGCCAGTTCCAGGCGCTAATGGTGTTCAGCTCGTTGATCCACTGCCGCACCTGGACACTGGTCTGGGCTTCCCTTTGGATCCGCTCTTCCACCAGGGCGAGTTCTTCCATAATCGCATAATGGACGAGCATATCCCGCCCCAGAAAGCGGATGGTCTTGACCCGGTTATAGGCTTCCTCCTTGGTATGGGCACGCCAGAGGGTGTCAAAGAAGCGCTGAGAGCGTCTCGATGACTGCCGGTTTCGGCGTTCCATCTGACGCCGTAACCGGTCGGCCTCTTCCGGGCTTGGCGCCTTCCAAGGGGGCAATTCTGCCGGGTAGGTATAGAAGGGCTGGGGATCATAGTCCGTGTCCTGCTTCCGCAATTCCTCTGGCAGGAGCCTACCCCCGGCATAATAGAAAAAGACCCCTTGAATCGCCACAGCCCAATCCCCGTCCCGGTATACTGCCGGGGATATCCGGTCGGGGTATGCGGTTGCTAGGGCCTTCATGACGACTTCGGCCCTGTTGGGCGATTCCAGAGGGGACCCCTGGAACGAGCCTGCAGCGGTTTCAAGCTTGCCACCCTGGGCAAAGGGATCAATGCCCTGGGGACTCACTTCCGCTTCGGTGAGCGCCGATGGCTGGCCCGGTGATACCTGGCCCTTCTGCCACTGTCCGCTCCCCAGGGCGAAACCACCATTAAGGCCCGAAATACATAAGGTAATACAAACAATCGGGTACTTTGCGATGTACAACAACAGTGATCATTCCTCCTGCTCTTTGTTATACCATAAAATTGTTTTTTGTTACATTAATGCCCTGGGCTTTTCAGAGACAGACGGGGAATTCCGATAATGTAAACATATACAGGAGAGATCGATATGGCGGCAATTCGTGAACGGCTGTTGATCCTGGGAGCAGGGGTAATGCAAGGACCTGCCATCAACATCGCCAAAACTTTGGGCCTTGAAACAGTGGTAGTGGATGCGGACCCCCAGGCGCCTTGTGTTTCCCTGGCGGACCGCTTTGAACAGGTTGATTTGAAAGACAAGGCCGGGGTCGTGGCCCTGGGCCAGGAACTGAAGGCGGCAGGGGGACTCGCCGGCATCATGACCGCAGGGACCGATTTCTCCGCCACCGTAGCCTGGGCTGCGGAAAAGCTGGGGCTTCCGGGTATTCCTTACGAGGCAAGTCTCAACGCCTCGGACAAGGAACGGATGCGGCAATGCTTCAAGGCCGCAGGGGTTCCTTCCCCGGAATTCGTTGTGCTGACTGGCGACAAGGACCTGAATGTGCCGCTTCCGTATCCTGTGGTGGTGAAGCCTGTGGACAACATGGGGGCCAGAGGCTGCCGCCGGGTGGATACCCCGGAAGCGCTGCCCGTCGCGGTTTCCGATGCCCTGAGCTTCTCCCGGTCAGGCAGGGTCATTGTGGAAGCCTACATGGAGGGGCCTGAATTCTCGGTGGATGCCATCGTGTATAAGGGGGAGCTTATTATATGCGGCCTTGGGGATCGGCACATCTTTTTCCCCCCTTATTTTATTGAAATGGGCCATACCATGCCCACGAATGTGGATGCCGGCACTGTTACGGCGCTCCTTGAAACCTTTATCCAGGGGATCAGGGCATTGGGGCTTGGCGATCCTACTGCCGTGGGAGCGGCCAAGGGGGATATCAAGCTCACCCCCAGAGGTCCCATGATAGGGGAAATTGCGGCCCGGCTTTCCGGGGGCTACATGTCGGGCTGGACCTACCCCTATTCCTCTGGGGTGGAACCCACCAGGGGCGCCATCCTCGTTGCCCTGGGGAAACGCCCCGAAGGGCTGGAACCCACCCGCTTCTGGACCAGTGCCGAGCGGGCCTTTATCTCCATACCGGGGAAGGTCCGTTCCATTCAGGGTATTGAACGCGCCAAGGCCCAGGTGAAGGACCTTTTCCTCCGCATTGAGCCGGGAACCCAGGTCCAATTCCCCGAAAACAACGTTACCAAGTGCGGCAACGTCATCAGCGCAGCCCCTTCGCGGGAACAGGCTGTGGACGGGGCAGAACAGGCGGCCCGTTCGGTCCTGATACGCCTCGAAGCCCCAAATGATGCAACTGAGAGATTCCTCTCGCTGTCTGACACGGGCTACCCTCCAGATGCCTTTACCCTGCCGGCACAGCTCCGGGCGCTTCTCTCCAAGTTCCCGGAACCGGAAGTCTCAGGTAATCCGGGCCTGCAGCCAGAAGTGGTGGAGGTGGCGCTCCTTCCGTTCCCGGAATTGACTGGTTCCGGGCTTAAGGATTATATGGGCAGGACCGTGGAAGAAAGCATTGAGGCGGTCCGCCTGGTTACAGGCCGTGCCCTTCCCTATCGGGAAGTTCCCTATCGGGAAGCGTCCGATGCCCGGAACACCGGCACCCTGATCCTGGGCCGCCGCTTCTGGGCTGCCCTGATTCGGGGAGGCTATCAAGGCGCCGCTTACATAGTAGACAGGTTTGTGCAAAAAACGTGAGGAGTGAGGTAAGCTGTTTTTATAGTATGATATATCTTTATCTGTTCTTCTTATGGGTTACCCCGCTGGTCTTTGCCGAAACCACAGGGCAGAGCGCCGAAAAGAACCTTTCCCTGGAGGAAGCCCTCAAGGGCATGGATGCGTTCCGGGCAGATGCCAATGCGGAATTCCGGTGGGACCCCTTCTTCCAGTCAGGGGTATTTTCCGCTTCAGGACATTCGGTCGTATTCCGTGCAGGAACTCCGGGGGAACCGGGCATTGCCATAATTGACGGCAAAGAAATACTCAATATCCCTTCACCGTATATTGAAAAGGGCATCCTCATGTTCCCTGAAGCCTTTCTCACGTCGGTTAAGCAGGTCTTAATCCCCCGTATGCAGGAGGACTATGCTCCCTTCCGTATTGCCGCGATTATTGTGGATCCCGGCCACGGCGGTAAAGATGCAGGGGCCATCGGAACCCACAAGATCAACGGGAAGACCCTTAGAGTGGTCGAAAAGGACATTACCCTCAAGGTTTCACAGGGGCTTCATGCCCGGCTGGTCCAGGGCTTCCCGGATAAACGGATTATACTCACCCGGAAGGATGATACCTATCCCTCTCTGGAGAACCGGGTAGCCAACGCCAATTCCGTTCCCCTCAAGGATAATGAGGCCATCATCTTCATTTCCATCCATGCTAATGCCTCGTTCAATAAAACCGCCCGGGGGTATGAGATCTGGTACCTCAGCCCGGAAATCCGCAGAACCGTCATAGATACGGATAAATACGATGAGCCTGCGGATGTCAT
Organism: Treponema sp.; assembly: GCA_031288975.1. Classification (GTDB taxonomy): domain Bacteria; phylum Spirochaetota; class Spirochaetia; order Treponematales; family Breznakiellaceae; genus JAITNP01. The sequence continues at coordinate 26,678 of JAITQK010000055.1, forward strand.
GGCCATACATAACGCTATGCTGGAAGAGGAGTTTACCACTGAAAGCATCATCATTGCCCGGTCCATCCTGAAGCGGTTTGATGAAACCATCGGCAAGTCCATTCCCTCACGGGGGATCAAGCCGGAGGAATGGTTCGTGGTACGGAACACCCGGATGCCCTCGGTTCTGGTGGAGCTGGGTTTTGTTACCAATGAAGCGGATGCCCTGTTCATGACCGATGATGAGTACTTGAAAAATTTCTCCGAAGCGTTATATAAAGGTATAAGGGATTTTATTACCCTATTTGAACAGACCGGAGGATTCATTGCTATCGAATGAAGGCCGCATGAGGGGCCTCGTACAGGAGATTCCCGCCCGAAGGCGCTTTCGGTGGGGCATTGTTCGCCGTTTTTTATATCTCCTGGTCCTGGGTGCCCTGGCCTTGATTGATTTCAGGCATTCGGAGCTGGTCCGGCGGACCTTTGTGTTTTATGCCCGTGCCGATGGGGCGACGGTGGTGGAAGAGCGGATGCTTAAGCGTGCACAGCCGCCTTCCCTGGAGTCTGAAATACGGCGCTATGTGGAAGAGGTCTTGTTAGGGCCGATTTCACCGGATTCGGCGCCTCTGTTCCCTGGGGAAACCAGGCTCCGGTCCCTGTTGTTCCGGGACGGGGTTCTGTACGTGGACCTGTCGGAAGCGGCGGCCTTGCCCCTGCTGGACGGATCCCCCCGAGGAACGGGTGTTTTTTCGAATATCTATACCCTCAATGAGGGAATTCGGCGGAATTTTGCCGTAGTAAAGGAGGTTAGATTTTTTATTATTGGTCGTCAAATTTTTCGGGAAAATTTTTCTGAGATATTTGTCAGTAAAGTTTGAGAAAATACGATAAAAGCGGTTGACAAACTAAATATATTTCGTATACTTTCTTATTAGCTAGTTTTTAGGATTATTGTGAATTCGAAAGGAGCTGTGAATGAAACGAATCTTCATTCTTGTCGCCATTACATTATTGGTAATGGGCTCGTTGTTTGCTGAGGAAAAGGTGCTTATCGATTTCTCCAAACTGACGGCCGATATCATGCCTAATGATAATGACGAGCCTACTCAGAATCGTGCGACCTTTATGGATTTTTCCAATAGTAGGGCCGCTCGCAATTTCACCGACGACCAAAAATCGACGATGAAAACCTCTCTTGCTATAACCAACTGGGATGTGGTGCTTTCGTCCTCGTCACGGAATGTGACGACCAAGGGCTTGAGTTATACCAAAGAAGCCCCCTCCGCTCAGTGGGAAAAAGTCATGGGTGTCCGGGTTCATTTCCCGGTGGAATCTTTTAATTCCTCGGCTATTATTAAGCCGCCCTTTGATATTCCTGCGTTTGAACCTCCTGCAGAGGTTGATGACGACGGAAACATTGCGGAACCCGAGGAAGGTGCTTCCAATGGAATCACCGGTCCGAGCCGCTTTGAAGGTCCCGCTGATGAGGAAACTGGAAAACCGACTGGTGGTTATGGGGTCATAAAGAACGTGGGGACGATTAAGTCCATCGCGGTGAATGTTTATGGCCTTAATTTCCCCCACGGCCTTTCCGTTATCCTCATCGATGACCAGGGAAAAGAGCGCCGCGTATTCATGGGGTATGTCAACTATGATGGTTGGGGAGAACTCCGCTGGGATAATCCCGCGTATGTCTCTGAGGTTCGGAACCGTGAGTTACGGATCTACCCCATCTATCCTGATTCAACTCCCTTTGTGAAGTTCGGTGGTTTCATTATTCACCGGAACGCTGAACATAAGGGCGGCGATTTCATTGGGTATTTTAAAGATGTCAAGGTCATTTATGATCAGGCAGTCCTTGAGACTGACCGGGACATCCAGGATGAATCCCTGTGGAATATCGTCAAAGATCGGGAAACCACCCGGAAGACCAATGAAATGGAGCAGTTTGGCTTTAACCAGGTTCAGCGGTATCTGGATGGTGCGCGTCAGGCTACTGAACGAGATTTTACCCCCACACCGGCTTCTGAAGAAGGTGGCGAGGAATAAACTGGCTACGTACCCCGTAGGGTAAACGAAAAGCTGTCTGAATAAGCCATTGGTGATGTTCAGACAGCTTTTTTTATATTTTTATCAATAAGGTCGTGAGGATGAGTCATATCAAGTTGCCTGATCAGAATACCCTCCGAAATCACTATGAACAGTACGCTTCGGTGAGGGCTTTTATCGTTAAGGATATAGAGACCCGCATCGAGAAGACCGTGGCGGTCCTTGCCTCTCGTCCAACCGTTAAAGGCAGGGTGAAGAATTTTGAGAGCTATTATAAAAAATACATCAAACTCCTTAATCATCATGTCGCTGGATCCAACCCCCCGCTTATTACCGATTTAATCGGCATCCGGATCGTATGTCCTTTTTTTGATGATCTAACCACGGTTGAAGGGCTGATTAAAAAAGCTTTTGAGGTTATTGAGGTTGAACGCAAAGGTTCAAGTCATTCCTTTAAAGAATTTGGGTATGAATCGACCCATTTGCTGATCGGTATCCCCGAGGACATGACCGAAAAGTGGGGACCCTGCGGCTGTGAGGTCGCTGAAATTCAAATTCGTACCATACTGCAGGATGCCTGGGCAGAGGTGGAACATGAACTGGTGTATAAGGCTGAATTTACCCCCTTTGATGAACCTATGAAGCGTAAACTCGCGGCAATTAATGCCAGCCTTTCCCTGGCGGACACTATTTTTCAGGAGATCCGGACCTATCAGCGGCAGCTTAATGCAGAACTGGGGAAGCGGCGGGATTCCTTTTTCAAGAAGATAGAAGAATCCACTGATGCCCTCCTGTTTACCGATGATACACCAGAAAACGCCCCCCTGGAACTCCCGGCGGTTCCGTTGCTTCCACCGGTTTCAGCCCGTAAATCCATTGATGACCAACTGCTTAATGCCCTGTATGCTCATAACCGGGGTCAATTCAATGAGGCCATCGCTTTTTATACCCATATTCTGGCAATGGATCCGGATAATACCATCAAATCCCTTATCTATAAACACCGGGGTATGGCTCATTTTGCCCGATCCCACTATGAAGCGGCCATTGATGATTTTACCCAATCCCTTGAACTGGACCCCAAATCCTATAAGGCGTTCTATTATCGGGGGGTGGTCCAGGCGGTACTGCAATGCTTCACCCAAGCCATCGATGATTTTACCAGTTCCCTGGACATCAACCCCTATCAAGCCTTCTGCCGGTATCGCCGGGGATTGATCTATTACCATATTGATGATTATCCCCAGGCCCTGGCGGACTGCGAAGCGGCGCTGGCATTGGACCCCAATGCTGAACCGGCCCGGAAATTCAAGGTCCTGCTCCTCGATAAGCTGAAAATGTAGCGCGCTGTTTTTGATGAGGAGTCTTCGTGGTAAATTTTTCGTGTTTTGCCAAGTATTTGCCATTGACAGAAAATAACAAATTGGGTATAATGGAGACACTTTATTAAAGCAATAATCAACGATGTACTTCGGTCAAATAAAAATAAAATAGTAGAGGACAATTTTAAGGAGTTATAGTATGAAGTTTTTTAACAATCTGTCTATTGGCATGAAATTCTTGTGCAGTTCTCTGCTTATTGTCGGGGTTCTGACAATTATTTGTTGGCAGAGTATAAACACGATAGAAAACTGCCATCATGCCTGCGGTATGCTTATAGGCGGAGCCGTTACGACAAAGTCGCTGGCGCAGAGCGCGCAAACCTCGTTCTACGCGCTTACCGAAACCGCGAATCAGTCCCTGCTCTACGTTCATGCCGGTGATTCCGCGAAAGGCGCCGAACTCACGCGAAAATTTAACGCAGACGCCCAGGCTCTTACCGCTTCACTTGATACGGTACTGCGGGCGCTTAACGCAGACCCCCTGGTGGATAAATCTATCATCAGTCCTCTCACGGCAAAGGCGGATAGCGCAAAGTCTGCGTTGAATAATGAGTATGTGCCGCTCATTGGTGCACTTGCCGGCGCTCAAGAGGGCACCGCGGATTTCACGCGGTCGGTGGCTCTTTCTGAAAAAATCGCACTGGATATTGACGCGGTATTTCAGGGCATTGCCACAGCCGGCAATGATGTTTATAATGGCTATGTTAATTTTCTGCTCGGAACCATTGTGAAGCTGAAGATATTTGTCATTATCGCTATCCTGTTTTCGATTATCCTCGTGCTTTTTCTGTCATTTATCATTAAAAAGCCTTTCCAAAACATGATGGATACTTTGGGAGCAATCGCCGCGAAATGGGATATGACAAAACAGTTTGACAGCAATAGTAAGGATGAAATCGGTAAACTGGCTACATTTTTTAATCTTACCTTTGAAAAAATGAAAGAGCTTCTTTTTGTCATAAAGCAGATGTCTATATCCCTGATTGATACCGGTGCCACCCTTACAGCAAACGCACACCAAACCGCCTCGTCAATCAACGAAATCACCGCTTCTATACAAAGCATGAAAGAACAGGTGATTACCCAGGCATCGGAGGTAAATCAAACCGGCGGTGCTATGGAACGGATTATGTCCCAGGTTGATAAGCTCAATGAGCACATCGTGGTACAGTCGGAAAGCGTGAATCAATCATCAGCGGCGATAGAAGAAATGTTAGCTAATATTCATGCGGTGGCAGAAACCTTATCCAAGAACGCGGCGAATGTCGTTACCCTATCGGAAGCCTCTGAAGCGGGCAAGCATGATCTGCAAACCGTTTCTGCAGATATTCAGGAAATCGCCCATGAATCCGAGGGGCTTTTGGAGATCAACGCAGTAATACAGAACATCGCAAGTCAGACTAATCTATTGAGCATGAACGCCGCCATTGAAGCTGCTCACGCGGGAGAAGTGGGCAAGGGCTTTGCGGTAGTAGCCGACGAAATCAGAAAGCTGGCGGAAAATTCCAGCGAACAATCAAAAACCATCAGCAGCATACTGCAGAAGATCAAGGTTTCCATAGATACGATCACCAAATCCACTGGCGTAATGACTAAGGGTTTCGAGACAATTGAGGCAGGAGTGAAAACGGTATCCAATCAGGAAGCCTCCATCCGTACCGCAATGGAAGAGCAGGAAAATGGAAGCCGCAGTATTCTTGAAGAGATAACCAAGCTCAAGAATATCACCGGACTGGTAAAAACTTCTTCCGCCGGGATCGCCGCCGAAGGACAAGCGGTAAAACATCAGAGCACGAATCTTGAGCAAATAACCGATGAAATTAAAAACGGTATGAACGAAATGTCGGTGGGCGCCGAATTGATCAGTATTGCGGTAAATCAGGTTAACGATATAAGCGGGGCCAACAAGCGAAATATCGACACCCTGAGCGCGGAAATCTCAAAATTCAAGGTGGAATAGTAAAAGGAACATATCGGCTGCTAGTCGGAAAAAAAGCAATGAACCAAAACCATGAAATAGATACGTACCTTAGTGAGATTGACAAAATATACCGCTCAGGCAAAGGCACGGAACACAGTTACCGTCCCGCGCTCAAAACCCTTTTTGAAGCGATTACTAGCGGCTTGACCATAACCAACGAGCCAAAGCGTATAGCCTGCGGCGCGCCCGATTACATCATAACCCGCAACGACATACCCATAGGATACATTGAGGCAAAGGACATTTCCGTAGGGATATATAATAAAGCAAACAAAGAACAGTTTGACCGATATAAACAATCCCTTAACAACCTCATTATTACCGATTACCTTTCATTTCAATTATTTGTCGATGGCGCCGAAGTTGTTACCATAACTATAGCTAAAGAGAGTGGCGGCGGTATCGCTCCTGACAAAAAACAATGTGATGCATTTATGGAATTGGTTCAGCAATTTACAGACTTCAGGGGCAAGAGCATCTACCAGTCCGAACAATTGGCAAAGATGATGGCGGCGAAGGCAAAACTCCTTGCCGGAATAATTGAGAAAGCCCTGCACGATACCGAAGCGGAAAATGACACCTTGTCAGGACAGTTGGAAGGTTTCCGCAAAATCCTGATACACGACCTTTCTATCCCCGCATTTGCCGATATGTATGCACAGACCCTTGTCTACGGGATGTTCGCGGCGCGTTTGAATGATCATACCAACGATAAATTTTCACGATTAAAAGCGGCTGCTCTCATCCCCCCGTCAAATCCTTTTCTGAGAAGGTTTTTTTATTATATTGCCGGACCGGATCTTGACGACCGGATTTGCTGGATTGTGGACGCGCTTGCCGATATTTTTAACTGTGTTGCCGTAGAAGTGTTGTTTGAAGAATTTGGAAGGGCAAATCAGGACCCCTATTTACATTTTTACGAGACATTCCTTGCCGAATACAATCATAAATTGCGCGAAGAACGGGGAGTCTACTACACGCCGCTTCCCATTGTCAAATTTATAGTCCAGGCGGTTGATACCATTTTACAAAATGATTTTCACATAGCCAAAGGGCTGGCCGACAGCTCAAAAGACGAGGGGTTTCATAAAGTTTACATTCTCGAACCCGCGACTGGAACAGGTACTTTTCTTGTTGAAGTAATCGAAAATATTTATAAACGGTTTGTGAATCAAAAAGGAATGTGGCGCGATTATTGCAAAGAACATCTGCTGCCGCGATTGAACGGCTTTGAAATCCTCATGGCGCCCTACGCGATGGCGCACTTTAAACTTGAGATGAAACTTAAAGAGACGGGGATAAATACAGCGGAATTAAAAGACCGCTTCCGCGTATATCTTACGAACAGTCTTGAAACCGCCGCAGACAACAATCCTGTTTTGCTTATGGAAAAATGGCTTTCCGATGAGGCCGATGAAGCAAACAGGGTTAAGCGCGATGCCCCCGTCATGGTTGTTCTGGGGAATCCACCCTACAGTGGGGAGAGCGCTAATAAAAATTGTTTGGTGGATTTATTGGAAGACTACAAAAAAGAACCGGGCGGAATAGAAAGGCTGCAAGAGAAAAATTCCAAGTGGCTTAACGACGATTATGTCAAATTCATCCGTTACGGACAATCGCTTGTTGTAAAGAACGGTAGCGGAATACTGGCTTATGTCAACAATCACAGTTTTCTGGACAATCCCACCTTCCGGGGTATGCGCTGGAATTTGCTTCAAACCTTTGACAAAATATATATTCTTGATATTCATGGAAACGTAAAAAAGAAGGAAAGCGCGCCAGATGGCAGCAAAGATGAAAATATTTTTAATATACAACAGGGTGTAAGTATAAATATCTTTGTAAAAACAAAGAAGAAAAAACAAGATGAGTATGCAAAGCTATACCATTACGATTTATACGGAAGCCGAAAAGCTAAATATACATACCTGCTTGAAAATACGCTTACCACTGTAAAATGGGTTGAACTTTCACCAAACACCCCGCAGTACTTTTTTGTGGAAAAAGATTTTACCAATCAAGCGGAATATGAAGAAGGATTTAGCGTGCAGAAATTGTTTCCGGTAAATTCGGTTGGGATTGTAACCGCCCGTGATGATTTTACTATTCATAATTCAGTGCAAAGTGTAAAAAATATTATTAAGGAATTCTTGTCACTTGATGACGAAACAGTCCGTCAACGCTTTAATTTAGGCAAGGATGTGCGAGATTGGAGTGTAGCAGGCGCCAGAAAAGATTTAGTTCCGGCTGATTTTTCGCATATCGTAAAAATCAATTACCGTCCTTTCGATATACGATATACCTATTATACAGGTCATTCAAAAGGTTTCCATTGTATGCCGCGAGGTGAAGTCATGCGACATTTTCTTGCTGGCAATAATAATGGTTTAGTGATAGGAAGGCAGGGGCAAGTTGTTGGCTCTATGCCATGGAATTTAGCTTTTGTAACGTCCCAAGCTATTGATTTTAATCTTTATTACCGGGGAGGTGGATATATTTTCCCCCTCTACCTCTATCCCGAATCCGACAATTTGGACAGCACCGCCCAGCGTCGCCCAAACCTGAATAAAAATATAGTTGATGAAATAGCCCAACAAACAGGCTTGCGTTTCACCGAAGAAAAAGAAGATGGTGATGCTACATTTTCTCCTTTAGATTTACTCGACTATATCTACGCTGTTTTATACAGCAATAATTACCGTGCAAAATATAAAGAATTCCTCAAAATAGACTTCCCCCGTGTACCGTATCCAGAGAACAAAGAACCATTTCAGAAATTATCCAAATATGGCGCCGCTTTGCGGAACCTGCATCTGCTGGAAAATGTTGAGCCTCTTATGGACATGGCACTATATCCGATAGAAGGAAATAATTGTATAGACAAAATAGTATATAAAAACGGCAATGTATATATCAACAAAACCCAATATTTTGAAAATGTTCCTCTTGAAGTATGGGAATATTATATCGGCGGCTATCAGCCTGCACAAAAATGGCTCAAGGATCGTAAGGAGCGGGAATTAGATTATGACGATATATCACATTATCAAAAGATAATCACCGCATTATCATTGACGATTGAGGTGCAGGCGCATATTGATACAATACTCAAATAAAAAAGCATTAAGGATGCGCAGGATCAATCCCTGAATTATTTATGACCACACCTATAAACGACTCAAGAGTGGCAAATTCTCGAATTTATCATATTTCGGCGCTATATATGGTGTTTTAATGATACAAAAATACCCTATATATAGTGTGATCTTGCGAATTTGCGACTCACAAGTAAACGAGATACAGCGGTATATTGCCGAGCTTGACCGGATATACTGGCAGGGTAACGACATGGAACACAGCTATCGCCCTAGTCTCAAAACCCTTTTTGAAACGCTTGTAAGCGCGATTACTAGCGGCTTAACCATAACCAACGAGCCAAAGCGTATAGCCTGCGGCGCGCCCGATTACATCATAACCCGTAACGACATACCCATAGGTTACATTGAGGCAAAGGACATTCCCGTAGGGATATATAATAGCGTTCTATGGGGGTTTGATAGAACGCTACCGGTGTCACGGCGCTTGTCTTCACAGTCCGCTAAAAAATAAGGGGGCTTCCTAAAACCGGATTGTGAGGGAAAGGCCGGTGTCCCACACGGCATATCCAACTCCGGCATCTTGTGTGGTAGACTTAAAACTACTTTGATACATCGCACCACGGACTCCGTTGATAGACCGGTAGGCCCCATGGAGCGATATACTCAGCCATTGGCAGGGTGAAAAGGTAAAGTCCAGCCTCGGTTCAAGAAAGAGGCCACCAGACATATAATCGTTGTATCGTGTCTTGGTGGTAAGATGATCATCCTGGTCGTTGCCAAAAACCACCGGGCCTATGCGGAACGATGCTTCCAGGGAAAG
>JAITQK010000061.1 GCA_031288975.1 Treponema sp.
CGGCTTATCGTCCAGAAGGTTGGAACAGCCGGTAAGGGTCGCCATCAGGAAGAGCACCGCCAGGGGCGCTATTAAAGGTAATCTTTTCATTCGCTTCTCCTTTTATTGGGTCACCGTAAAGATGATGTCTTTGGAATAGTACGCGCCGTCTTTGATGACCGTCACGCCCAGGTGATGTTTCCCGATACCGTAATTCGACCCGTTGATAGTGATGACACCCGTTGTTGCGCCGGATACTGAAGCGCCGTCCACGTACCATTGCGCACTGGTGTAGGCGGTGGCTACGGTGGCGGTAAAGCTTTGGGTCGTGGTGATGGTAACGCTGTCTGCGGACACGGAGAACACGCCGTCGCTCTCGTTCACCCAGAAGGTGAGGTTGAGTGTCGTACCCGATACGCTTGGATCGGTACCGGGGTCAGCGCCTGGATCGGTACCCGGGTCAGTGCCTGGGTCAGTACCGGGGTCAGCGCCTGGATCGGTGCCAGGGTCAGTACCCGGATCGGTACCGGGGTCAGTGCCAGGGTCAGCGCCTGGATCGGTGCCAGGGTCAGTACCTGGGTCAGTGCCAGGGTCAGCGCCAGGGTCAGTACCCGGATCGGTACCGGGGTCAGTGCCCGGGTCAGCGCCTGGATCGGTACCGGGGGTGATTCCTGCCTGAGTAATGACAACCGTCCCGCTGCCCTTGATTACCGTGCTGCCAGACGCAATAGACACGGTGTAGGTCTTGGCCGCTGCCGCCGTGTTGGCCGCAAAGCTTACGCTTACCGTCGCGGTACCAGAGGCCACGGCAACCTCAGAAATAGTACCGCCTGCGCTTACCGCAAAGTCGGCAGTGGCAAGGGTAAGGCCGGTTGCGCCGGTGAAGGTAACATCCTTGCTGGTATCAGTGGCCGCCGCGCTAACCGCTGCTCCGGCGCTGAGTTCCACGAGGGTGACAGTGCTGCCACCTCCGCCGCTGTCATCGTCGTCAGTATCGGTGGGACAACCGGTAAAGGTGAACATTGCCGCCAGCAAGAGGACGGCAAAGCCGGCTAAAACGCCGCACGTTTTAGCTTGGGAGTTTGTTCCGCAAACTCCATGTACTAGTTGACTAGCCTTTTTCAAGATTAGCTCCTTGTGCCAGGCCGTTTGCAGGAACGGCCGGCTGTTGTTGTTTGTTCCCCCTGCGGGAATCATTGCGATTGGCAGCGCCAATACGCAAAAAGCCAGCTGTTGATCAGCCGGCTTTTTGTGCGAAAAAAAACGAAAAAAAAGGATAATTATGGTTATGAGGTACTTGACAAAGCCGATCAACGGCCTTATAATTTTGTTTGTTTGTTTGTTTGTTTGTTTGTTTGTTTGTTTGTTTGTTTGTTTGTTTGTTTGTTTGTTTGTTTGTGGCAAGGTCTGCCCTGGGCTTTGGGTAGCTACCAACAGATAGCTCATTTGTCGAATCATGTCCATAGTGCCCAAGTCTTCAAGTCCACCCTTCTTTTAATAAACTTCCCATACTTACAGTATGATATACCAGTCTCTATCCGTATGAATTTAATATAGCACTTTTATTTAACTTGTGAGTCGCAAATTCGCAAGATTACACTATATATAGGGTATTTTTGTATCATTAAAACACCATATATAGTGCCGAAATATGATAAATTCGAGAATTTGCCACTCTTAAGTTATTTAATTTATCAAGTGTTTTTAGGAAAAGATGGAGAAATGAAGTCGTCCCTGCAAACCTGACCAGCCTTCTCAGTTTCCACATAATAGGGTATAATCTAGGTATGTACATGGTGTTGCCCTTTTTCTTCATCTATATTGAATACGCCGCCATTTCCCCCTATCTCCCGCTCTTAGTCCGGGACTTGGGCTATAGTCCTGCTGTCCTGGGGATACTCCTGGGGGTCTTTGAAGGGGTTGGTATCCTTGGCGTTGAACAATACCCTATTCCGAGCTTTTCAGCAGGGTTTCAAAGGCCGCCACTAATTTGGGTGTATTCCAGTTGACGCTCCCCACTACCCGTGCAATAATCTCCCCTTTCCGGTCAATGATGTAGGTGGTGGGAAAGGCGTCTACCCTGTAGATAGCGCTAATCTCCCCTGAAAGGTCCAGGGCCGCAGGAAAAGAAAGGTTGTAGTTCTTCATAAAGGATGCTACATCCTTCTGAGTTTCTTGACAATTTACCGCGAAGATTTCTAAGCCCTGATCGTTCAAACGCCGGTAGAGGGCATCCATCGAAGGCATCTCTGACCGGCAGGGGCCGCACCAGCTTGCCCAAAAATTGAGGAACACCACCTTGCCCTCCAAGGCTTTAAGCTGCTGGGTGTTTCCGCTGATCAGGGGCGCTGAAAAATCCACCGACGGAACCCGCTGCCGGAGGACCGGTACCCCCGCTTCGACAAAGGCTTTTTTCACCTCCAGGGGAATGCTTTTCTCATCCGGCGCCGCCGCAACGGACCGGGGGAAAAAAATTGCCAGTACTAAAAAACTGAGGACCACCTGCTTGTTCATTTTTTTTCTTAAATTCGTTCTCAAAATACTACCTCTTGATCTAAATATATCTCATTCTGAGGGAAAAACAAAGAAAATTAAAGGTTTTGTAGATATAAGAGCCATCGGGCAAGAAGTCCGGCGCAGTCGAGGCTCCCGGTGAACTGGAGGATGCTGAGGACGCCGAACAACCCGCTGGGGAGGATGATCCTCATGCACCGGACCGGTTTCTTTTGCAGGAGCCGGATAAGCGGCAGGAGGAGGGCGGCGAGGAGCAGTATACCCGCCAGGAGGAGACGAACCAGAGGCGTTCCAGCCTCTGCCCACTGGATAAAGTGGTATTGGCCCTTTATGATGAGGATATTCAAGCTCTGAAAGCGTCTGGTGAGGATGAGGGTTCCTATGACAATGAGGAGCATTCCGCTTATCTGCCGTATCCGGGGCAGGAGGGGGCCCAGGCTCAGGACATACTTCAGAAAATGATTGAAAAAGAGCGCCGCTCCCAGGAAGGGCAGCCCCAGTCCCATAGAATACGCCCCCAAGTAGAGCACGGCGGTCCCGGTCTTCCCACTCTGCCCCGCCAGGAGCAAGATGCTCCCCAAGATCGGTCCCACGCAGGGGGTCCACCCCGCGCCAAAGGCGGCACCGGCGAGGAAAGCGCCGGCTATTCCCCGGGGCCGTTTGCTCAAATGGAAGCGTTTTTCATAGTTCAAAAAAGCAAGAAAATCGAAGATGATGTTCAGTCCCAAGATGATAATGATAATTCCCGCCGCCCCCTTGATATACTGGGCCACGTCGCCCATAAACGAGAACGTGGTCGCCAAGAGCATACTTAGAAAAATGAAAACCGCGCTGAAGCCGAGGATAAAACACAGGGTTCTGGCAATGAGATACCTGTTGTAGCCCGCTCTGGGAGACTTCCCCGCATCTTCTTGCGGCTCCCTGCTGAGGGTACTCAGGCTGATACCACTTATGAAGCAGAGGTAAGAGGGAATAAGGGGCAGCACACAGGGGGATAAAAACGAAAGCAGGCCCGCCGCAAAAGCGAGGAAAAACGATAAATTATCAAGCATAACCTAGTATACAGGTATTTAACGCTTTTTCATAGTTGATTTTTATATTTTGGGAGATGATCCACAAAGTATGCTGCCGCAATTCCAATTCCGCACCCCAATGTGCAAAGAAATATGCAGATTTCCCTATTCTGTCCGATTCCTTGGCGTCTTGGCGCTTTTGCGTGAAATTTTTTGAATTTTTGTGCTTTCACTATGACACTAAATTCGCCACAATATCCAATCAGCATACTTTGTAGATCACCACCAAATTGCTGACACCGCAGGCAATATGCTTGAAGCGATTATGCCTGCGGTATCAATTGAGCTAATCTGTTTCGTTCGCCGCTATTACGGTGTCCGGTTCATCGCTCATCTTTACCGTAAGCAGTCCCAGCATCGTCATTACCAGCACGGTAACCGGCATGATATAGTTGAAGAATGTCCAGGGCGCGTAGGCAAGGGTGCTTACTCCCAAGGTAGTGGACACGAATACACCACAGGTATTCCACGGGATAAGCGCGCTTGATACTGTACCGGAAGCTTCCAGCGCGTTACTGAGCATCTTGGGATGCAGACCCCGCTTGCGATAGCTCTGGGCGTACATGCGTCCGGGAACCACGATGGAGATGTACTGCTCCGGCATGGTGATGTTGCTGAGGATACAGGTGCCCAGGGTAAGGCCGACAAGACTGGTCGTGCCTTTGGCCAGGCGGATAAGCTGGCCGACCAGAACCTCAAGCTGGCCGGTTTTTTCCATGATGCCACCGAAGGTCATGGCGAGGATGGTCAGCGAAATTGAGAACATCATGTTGTCCAGGCCGCCCGAAGTCAAAAGGTTATCGAGTTCCGCAATGCCGGTCTGACTCTCGAAGCCATAGTGGGCTGCGCTCAAAAGCTCGCCGAAGCTGTTGCCCTGGAATATGGCGCCCCAGAGACCGCCGGCGAAGACGCCGAGGAAGATGCCGGGGATGGCGGGCATTTTAAGGGCAATACAGCCGATAACCACGATGGGTGGGATTAAGAGGACAGGATTGATGTTGAACTGTTCCTGAAGCCCGCTGGTAATGATGTCGAGCTTGCTGGTGTCGGCGTTGCCGCCGCCAAACTGGAAGCCCAGCAGTAAAAAGATGACGATGACGATGAGGTAGGCAGGTACAGTGGACTTGAGCATGAATTTGACATGGGTGAATACATCCGTTCCGGCCATGGCCGGAGCAAGGTTGGTGGTATCGCTTAACGGGGACATCTTGTCGCCGAAGTAGGCGCCGCTCAAAACCGCGCCGGCTGCCATTGGCAGCGGAATACCCAGCCCCTGGGCCACGCCCATCAGCGCCAGTCCGATGGTGCCAGCGGTGCCCCAGGAAGTTCCCGTGGCCAGGGACACGATGGAACAGACAAGAAGTGAGGCCACTAGGAAGATAGGCGGCGAGATGATTTTGAGGCCATAGTAGATCATCGTGGGAACGATGCCGGCTATCAGCCACACTCCAATGAGGACGCCGATGACCGCCAGAATGAGGACCGCCTGCAGCGCCTGATGAATGCCGTCAAACATAGCCTTTTCTATGGAGACCCAATCGTAACCCAGCCACAATGCCATGAGCGCGGCAAAAGCCGTGCCGATGATCATGGGGATGTGCGGATCCACATGGAACACGATGATGCCCACCGCCATGACGGCGATAAGCACGGCCAGCGAAAGCAGGGCTTCCCAGATTTTGGGCGCCCTCGGCGTTCTTCGGGCTTTTTCTTGATTCAACATACCTAACCTCCATACAAAGCGGCACTATTGCCGCGCGGAATTTTTGTTTCTCTGCTCCTCCAGCGGAACAGGCTTACCAGGATAGTATATACATAAACTCCTTTTTAATAATGCCAACGCCGCGCCGGGATGTTTTTTGGCCAGGGATGCCATGCGGAACATCGGACCGGCCGGGCCAGCTTGAGAAGGGTACGCCGAAACCGGTGTGGTCTGTGGTGGCGGGAAAAGTACGGGAATTACTCTGTTACTCTGCAAGCCCCTTGACATAAATCTAGCCTTGCAAGTATGATGCTTGCTATGGAAACAAAGACACTGAAGGGTCGCTCCCTCTTAACATGGCTTGATTATTCAAGCGAAGAAATCAGGTACTTTTTGGATCTATCCAAACAGGTAAAAGCAGAAAAACAACACGGGGAAATTCACCAGCGCTTTGCAGGAAAGACACTTGCCATGCTTTTTGAAAAGCGTTCAACGCGCACCCGCAGCTCTTTCGAGACCTCCTTTGGAGAGGAAGGCGGGCATCCTGTTTTCCTCTCAATGGCGGACATTCATCTTGGCGGGACTAAAGAGACTATCGAAGACAGCGCCCGGGTTTTAGGACGTATGTACAGCGCGATTGAATTCAGGGGCTTCAAGCAGTCCACAGTCGAGGCCTTGGCCAAATATTCAGGAGTGCCCGTCTACAATGGGCTTACCGATGATTTTCACCCTACCCAAGTTCTTGCGGACATACTCACGATGGAAGAGAATTTCGGTTCCTGCACGGGACAGAAGCTCTGCTTTGTCGGAGATGGAAGAAACAATGTCGCCCGTTCCCTGATGGTGATATGCGCGAAACTGGGGATAAACTTTACCATCATTACGCCGCCCAGTCTGAATCCCGATCCGGTCCTGGTCAAAATATGCAAACCCATAGCAACGGAATCCGGATCAAAAATAGAGATTAGCGTCGACACCGGCGAAGTCAAAGGGGCCAACGCCCTGTATACCGACGTGTGGGTGTCCATGGGAGAAGAATCGATACGGGAAGAACGGATAAAACTGTTGACTCCCTATCAGGTCAATCAATCGCTCATGGATAAGACAGGAAGGAAAGACTGTATCTTCCTGCACTGTCTTCCTGCCATAAGGGGCGAAGATGTCAGCGCGGAAGTCATTGACGGCAAACAGAGTCGTGTCTGGGACGAAGCCGAAAACCGCAAGCATACGATCAAAGCCATAATGCTTGCGACTATTACATAAGGAAGCGCTGATTAATTAACCACAGGCCACACGAACAGAGACCAACAAGGTGTTCGTGTGGTTAGTGGTTAAAATGAATCAGTGCTGCTATTTTGTGACCGCCTAGTTTACTGTATATCATTTCAAAAGCGATAAGAAAAAACAGAAAATCCTTTACCATGTAAAGTCTCATCTCATTCGTAACAGCGGTTTACATACGCTGAAGTGAAGAGCCGCAGAAAAGAAGCATACCCCAGTTTAAAACGGACTATACTGCCAATCCTGTAAGCCTGCTCCGATTTGCTTACATCCATGATAAGATGATCAGAACTGGCACCGAGTATATCAATACAGGGGTCTTCTGGAACAAGGCTTGCCGGATCGACATCCTGCCTGCCTATCGCAAGGATAGCCCGCAATATTTCGCCGCGGTCTTCATAGACCGGTTTTTCGGAAAAAGCGTCAACGCCGCTTTCACCAACAGGAATTGAGCGTTTAGTCTGCAGCTCAACAATCTGCGCGTCCAGCGTTACCGCGTCATCAAATGTATCTTTTATTCTTGTTTTATACGCGGCTTCGGTACCGAGAATAAACGATTCACCTAGGCGTAAATTGTTTATACCAGAGGGCAGCTCCCCCTTCTCAATCAGATAATACGAGCTTGAATTGCCGCCAGAAACAATCGCACACTTAATTCCGCATTTTTGGAAAATACGTGCTGCCCAGTCTGTTAAAACAGACAGATTATCTTTTTTAGGTATGATTGCGCCGTAACAGGTAAGGTTAGTCCCAACCCCATAGAATTCGACATGCTGCATCGTTTTAATTTCTTCTATGGTTTTTATAATTTTTTTTTCTTCCTCAAAATAAATTCCTTCCCGCAGATCGCCCAAGTCAATCATCAGCACAATTTTATGCGTTTTATCCTGCCGCGCCGCTTCCGTGTTCAAAAGACGCAACGTATCTAACTCTGAATTCATGCTTATGTCAGCGTATCGCACAACGTCTTCAATCTCGCAGACCTGCGGCAGACGCAGCAGCACAGTTGGCTTTCCACGCCCGGAATATGTTTGTATGTTTTGTATACGCGAATCGGCAAGATAATCCACAAAAGGCGACGAAAGGAGCATTTCGACGATTTTTGAATCCGCACAAGAAGATTTGGTAACTATCATCATCGAACAGCCCGCACCACGGAGCGCAGTACTCAGTATTTTCAGGTTGCACTGCAATTTTTCAATATTGATATTCAAAAGCGGAAACCTAAGACCAGCAACATTCATACAGCGCTCCGCGGTATCGCTTTTGTTACTTCCACCGGTACTTTAAGGTGCTGTATGGGGCCAGACTGTTCGTTGATGATTGCCGCCTCTCGCTTAACGAGTGCCGCTAAATTTTCTTCTGTCATATCGCTATCTTACGTTACTTCTCACGATTTTGTCAACCACCCCCGTGAACGGTTACGATTTATGATGCCCTTTCGCACTTTATGGGGCTATCTTTTCTTGTATCTTCTGTATCGCTGGGTCCATG
>JAITQK010000096.1 GCA_031288975.1 Treponema sp.
GCGTTATCTAGGATAACGCGGGTTACTTGAAATAACCTTGTATTAATATATAGCACATTTATTTTTGTTTGTCTATAGAAATACGGAAAAAAATAAAAAAAATAAAAATTCATCTTCTGGGACTGCCGCCAGTGCAGGAAAAAAGCTTCCGCATCCTCAATGTACAGGACCTTGTCTGTTAGGATGTGCCGGTACAGGGACCACGGGAACCGTTCATCTACCGGTGAGGGAGCGCTTTTTCCCAACACAATGGGATAGGGTGTACAGTACCAGCGCTAAGGCTGAGGGGATGCCCAGGAGTGCTGTGGCAGGAAGCGCACCCAGTCCCTGGAGGCCCAAGCCGATATGTTCGGCCAGGGTAAATACCAGCGCGGCGGCGGCGCTGCCCCATACCCGGCGGAAACCCAGGTACACTGCGGCGAGGGCTATCCAGCCCCGGCCTGCCACCCCGCCGGGGGTATAGGCTCCTACCCTGAAGGTCAGGGCTGCACCGGCTAAGGCGGCGAGCAAAGCGGCGATGGCCCAGGCGCCTTCCCGGTACCACTCGGGATGGATGCCCCGTTCTGCTGCAGCCGCTGGGGAAAGCCCGGTTGCCCGCAGGCGCAGGCCCAGGCGGGTTCTTCCGATGATGAAGGCTCCGATCAAGGTACAGGCCCAGGCGGTGTAGACAAAGGGACTGCGCCCTGAAAGGATAGTCCCCACCACGGGTATCCCTTCAATCAGGGGAAAATGCAGGGGGCCAGGTAGGGTCATGCCGGGATTCCGTAAAACCCCCTTGGTCCCGAACCAAGCAGTTGAAAGGGAATCGGTGATCCCCCCGGCAGCGAGATTGAGGGCGAGTCCTGTGATAAAGGGATTTGCCCCGGTACACCGGACAAAACGGGCCAAGGCCCAGCCGGCAAGGGCCGCGCACAGGGCGGTGATACCACAGCCCCAGAAAACCGAACCGGTTCGGGCA
This sequence comes from Treponema sp., assembly GCA_031288975.1. Taxonomy (GTDB): domain Bacteria; phylum Spirochaetota; class Spirochaetia; order Treponematales; family Breznakiellaceae; genus JAITNP01. The sequence continues at coordinate 959 of JAITQK010000096.1, forward strand.
GCGATAATCCAGGCAAAGAAGGATCCCAGGGTCATAAAGCCCTCGATGAATACCCCCAGGGTTCCGGCTAGTTCTGTAAAGAGCGCCCCCAGAGATGCCAGCATGAGGGGAGCTGCGGCGGTCAAAAGGTTCTGGATCATACCTGTACCTTCATGGGCTTGTCTCCGGTGTTCGATCCTCTGGGATGTTCTGTCTGAATCCGTCCTTTCCGGCGGCGGATACCCCAGGGCTTCAGCATCAAGGGGCCTGCGAAATTCACCGTTGCCAATATGAGCACCACCGCTTGTATAAACGCTGAGGTTTCAAAATTCAGTCCTGTGCCAAGGAGGGCTGAATCGGAGCCTGCCTTGAGTGCGCCGTAGATCAGGGCTGCCGGGAACAGGGCCAGGGGCCGGTTCCGGGCAATGAGGGCCACGGCAATGGCGTTCCAGCCAAGTCCTCCGGGAAAGCCGAGATGGCAGCGTCCGTACGTACCGGCCACGGCAAAGAACCCTGCCAGGCCCCCCAAGGCCCCTGATGCGGTAAGGGCCGGAACCCAGCAGCTTGCAGGATCGATCCCCCCATAACGGGCAAAGGCTGGGGCTGCACCGGCGATTCTGAACCGGTATCCCCATAGGGTCCGGTTGATAAAGAGGTATCCTCCGGCTACTAAGACCAGGGCGAACAGGAAGGAGATGGAAAGGTTCGACGGCGGCAAGAGCCGGGGGAGGAGCCAGTGCTGGGGAAAAGGGGACATGGCTAAAAGATTCCCCGAATGGTCCCGGAGGGGACCTGAGATGAGATAGTCCGCCAAGGGAGACAGGGCTGCGGAGAGGAGAAAAGAGGTGATGATCTCATTTGCCCCGGACCACTTCTTGAGGATCCCCGTCAAGGCTCCCAGGGCGCCTCCGGTGCAGAGGGCGGCAAGCCCTGCAACACCGAGGCTCCCGACAGCGCCGGCCACCCCTTCCCCCTTTGGTCCCCAGAGCAGTACCACCGACGCGGCCAGGCCCCCCAGGTATATCTGACCTTCCCCGCCCAGATTGAAACATCCCCCCCGAAAGGCGATGACCATCCCCAGGGACGCGGTCAGGAGTAGGCCGATACTGTCCAGGGTATTCCCCAGAAACCAGGGACTACTCCAGGGACCAATGAAAAAGGCCCGGATGGTTTTTACCGGAACCGGCGCATTCACCACGATGAGGATCATGGTCAAAAGAATCGCCGTGCCCACCGTAATAACCGCTCCGAAAACAGGTCCTGAGATAATAGTAAGTACCTTCATGGTATGCCAACGCTTCTTATGCTTCATTCCTCACTCCTCATGCCCAACCATTGCCTGCCCTATGCGTTCCTTATAGTCCTTGATGCTCGCAGCGTTCCGGGAGGCATCCAGGAGAATACGGGCGGAAAAGGCCCCGTTCCGAAGGACCAGAATTTCATCGGAAACCGATACTAGTTCATCCACATCAGTGGAAAAGAGGAGTACCGACCTCCCCTCGTTGACGTAAGCGCGCAGCTTTCCGGCGAGCCGGTCCCGGCCCAGCCGGTCCAGGCCCCAGCCTGGTTCCGCCAATACCAGGAGAGCGGCGTTTTCCGCAAATTCCCGGGCCAGGATAATGCGCTGGAGCATACCACCGGAAAATGAATCTCCCCGCGCCTGGGGAGAACGGGAAACCCCTGCCTGCTCCATGACGAGGCTGATGTGGGCATCCAGAAAGCGGCGATCCATGATGCCAAGCTTTCCCAGCAGTCCCTTCCGGGAATACCGGTGCTGGTGGATGATGATGCTGTCCCGAAGGGGCAGGGAAACTGCCAGGGCATTGCCAGTTCTGTCGGCGCTGAGGTAGGCCCCGCCTGACTCACGGAATGCCCTGGTCCCTTTTCCGGTTAGATCCCGGCCATTCAGGAAGATGCTTCCCGTAGAGGACCGCAGGAACCCCGTAACCGCGTGTTCCAGGGTTTCAAGGCCGCTGTCCCGGACCCCGGCAATACCCATAATCCTGCCGGGGAAGAGTTCCAGATCGATCCCCCGTACAAAGGGCCTCCCCGGCAGTTCCACCGAGAGGTTCCGAATCGAGAACACCGCGTTCACCAATACGGGATTGGGGTTTTGTTCCCTGAACTGCGGACCTGTATCCGGCCTCTCGCTCCTCAGATCAGGGGGCGTCCCCGTAGGTTCGTCTAGCCCGAACATGAGGTCCCGCACGGCTTCGCCGTTCAGGGAATCTGCAGGCCGCGTTGCTACGGTGCTTCCTTTCCGCAACACCGTGACCCGGTCCACAAGGGCCAGGGTTTCCTCCAGTTTATGGGAGATGAGAACCACCCCTTTGCCCTCAGCCTTGAGCATTTTGAAGAGGCAAAAGAGTCCCTCGGTTTCACCAGGGGTCAGGACCGCGGTCGGCTCATCGAAGATGAGGTACCGGGTGTTCCTGAAGAGCAGGGCAAGCACCGCAGCCTTCTGACGCTGACTTACGGTGAGGGACCCCGTATCATGCTCCACAGATAGATTGAAGCCCCAGCGTTCCGAAAGGGCGCGGACCCGGTTCCGGGCAAGCCGGGGGTGCAGGAGCAGACGTGAACCAGGCTCCGCACCGAGAATGCAGTCTTCCCAGACTTTGAAGCCTGGGGTGAGATTCGGATGCTGGCGGACCATGCCGATCCCGGCGATGAGTGCATCTGCCGGCGCGGCAAAGCGGCGTTCCCGCTGGTCAACCAGTACCTGCCCTGCAGTGGGCGCAATATACCCTGCCATAATGTGCATGAGGGTGGATTTTCCCGCCCCGTTTTCTCCAAGCAAGGCGTGGATCTCCCCGGGGTGAAGTTCAAAATCCCCCTGCTCCAGGGCATACACGCCGTTCCCAGGGAAATACTTCCGTATGCCCCTCAAGGTTATCATCAGCGGCTATTCACTTAAATCCAAGGCCCCGGAACGGAGTCGAGCGGTTAAGGCCGCCTGTTTTTCCCTGGCCCCAGGGCTTACAGAAGCACGATAATCAGGATCATCCTCCACAAAATCAACATACCCTGCGGCGACTCCTGCACGATCCGCCTGGCCAAAGGGAAGACTCCCCTCCAGAAAGGCTTTTGTCTTTTCATAAGCCGCCTTGTCCTGATGCAGAATGGAACTTCCCACCACCGTACCAGGACGTATCCCATAGCCATTAATATCGAACCAAACCACCTTGGCCCCTGCTTCTGCAGCAGCCTGGACCACCCCTTCGTTGGCGCCACCGGCAATACAGAGGATCACCCCTGCGCCGTCCCGTATCATGGCCGCGGCAAGCTCCGCCCCTTTGCCTGCGTCAAACCAATTCCCCACCACCCGGAAATCCACGGTCATATCCGGGTTCACCTCACGGGCGCCTGCAAGGTAGCCCGGCAGGATCACGCCATTCATGGCGGGGTATTCCTGACCTGCCACCAGGCCGATGCGGGAAGGGCGGGTATCCAGGTCCTGGGCAACCAGGGCCGCAATATGTCCCGCCATGTACGCCTGTTCCTGCTGGTTATAGCGCATACTGTAGATCCGGGGGTTTCCGGCAAGCTCACCGTCCAGGAGGAGGAACTGTTGTTGCGGGAATTTGGCGGATACAGCAGAGGCGATGGCCGGCAGCGAGGGGTTGGAGGACACGATAAGATCGTACTGCCCTGATGCGGCAAGGGTGGTGATCCGAGGCTCCCACTCAGCCTGGTTAAAACCACCCTCAATGACCGTAACTTCCACGCCAGATTTTTCCGCCGCTGCCTGGCGCACCCCGGCGGCCAGCATCTCATAGATAGGACTTCCTGACATGACCCCAGGAATGAACACGGCAATAGCGGTGGTCGCTACCTTATCCGCCGGGGCTTTCTGCCGCTCCCCGCCTGCAAAGGCAAAGCCCCCCAGGACGCAGATCATACTGATGCCCAAACACACTGCCCTGAACGGCCAACACCGTTCTCTCATCTGTTTCATACAAAGCTCCCGTTCTTATATTCCGGGAACAAAAAAGCCCCGGATAGATTATCCAGGGTCATACATGGGAGAGGCTAAACTTCCGGCACTAACGATTTACATAAGAACCCACGAAAGCTCAATTTTCTTCCATCCGGACTATACCGTCGGCACCGGAATTACACCGATTCAATTTAGGGCCTTATGAGGGGCCTAAAGTCGCGGGCTATACCGCCGGTTGGGATTTGTTCACACGCACCCGACCCTGAAAATCTTTACTTGTAATATACTCCCTTTAGTATATTAGGTCAATACCTGCTCATTTCCCGCTTCCCATTGCTCAGGGCTTTGTTTGTTGCCTACTTAATCATGCACACCACTTCATCCGCGTGGTGATTTCCGCCCGTCTTTACTTTCCCAATCAATGTCAACGGGTTAGGAAGAATATCAACCTCAAAGTATCGCAAAGTTGCACAAAGTAAGATAGAGAAAGGAATACTTTGTGCGACTTCGTGTAACTTAGTGGTTAATCTTCCTTTATAATATCGCTTAACTTGTTGACATTACTTTCCCAATAGGTGTATTCCAATTCCATCATGTACTCCCTGATATCTATACAGCATACTACCGTAGCCGGTGGAAGTCAATACCGGAGAGTACGGAGCAACGCATACTTAGGCACTACGAAGAGAAGAAAACCACGAACCTCATGAACACCAAGTTCGTGTGGTTCGTGAGAGTTTTTCTTTGAATAGTTATGAGGTATACTGAGGTAAGAGAAAGTCCATATACCCTGCTGGATATATGGACCTCTTTCGCGTTTTCTTTATCAGCGGTAAGGGTTACGGTCACTCTCGGATAATCTTAACACTGCTATCAAATGCCTCATCGTCGATGGATGTAACACTTTTGGGAATCGTTACGCTCGTCAGTTGATTGCTCTCAAACGCACCGCTTTTGATGGAGGTAACACTGTTTGGAATCGTTACGCTTGTTAGTTTATTGCCATAAAACGCTCGCTCTCCGATAGAGGTAACAGTGTTTGGAATCGTTACGCTCGTCAGTTGATTGCCAGAAAACGCCCACTCTCCGATGGTCGTAACGGGAAGTCCGTTTATCTTGTCCGGGATACGGACATCCTTCACGGTTCCGCTGTAACCCCAAATGGTTATTGTCCCATTCATAAGCGTGTAGGAAAAACCTTCCTGAGTTCCATAAACTACCCGCCCATTTTGAACAACATTAACTCCACTATCAAATGCACTACCTCCGATAGAGGTAACACTGTTTGGAATCGTTACGCTCGTCAGTTGATTGTCAAAAAACGCATACGATCCGATAGATATCACACTGTTTGGAATCGTTACACTCGTCAGTTTATTCCAAGAAAAAGCTCCATTTCCAATGGTGGTAACACTATTGGAAATCGTTACACTCGTTAGTTGGTTCTCAGAAAACGCATTCTCTCCGATGGAGGTAACACTGTTTGGAATCGTTACGCTCGTCAGTTTATTCCAAGAAAAAGCATCCTTTCCAATGGTGGTAACACTATTGGGAATTGTTACACTCGTTAGTTGGTCCTCAGAAAACGCACCAACGTAATACTCTATGCTAAATCCTCCGATGTTGGTAACGGGTAACCCAATAATTCTATCAGGGATACGGACATCCTTTGCGGTTCCAGTGTAACTCCAAATGCTTATTGTTCCATTCATAAGCGTGTAGGAAAAACCTTCCTGAGTTCCATAAACTACCCGCCCATTTTGAACAACATTAACTCCACTATCAAACGCACGCCCTCCAATAGAGGTAACACTGTTTGGAATCGTTACGCTCGTCAGGTCATTGAAATAAAATGCATACTCTCCGATGGAGGTAATACTGTTTGGAATCGTTACACTCGTCAGTTGCTTGCTCTCAAACACACCATCATCGAAATGTCCTCCGATGGCAGTAACGGGAAGCCCGTTTATCTTGTCCGGGATACGGACATCCTTCACGGTTCCCGTATAACCGATAATGGTTACCTTCCCGTCCTTAACCTCTGTCTTGAAATCACTCGCATTCTGTCCAAACAGCGCGAAAGCCGAAAACACAAAACACACCAGAAACACCCATGTCTTTTTCATCGTTACCCTCCTAATGTAAAAAAATATATAACGCCTGCCACTGATCCAGCAGGCGCCGATACCCTTACGGGATTATCGCACTTACAATGTCCGGTCACGGACCCCCTTGGCGTTTTCCCAATACGCGGCGTAGTACACCCGCTTGCTGCGGCTTGAGCAGATAAGTTGTGTGCCAGGGAATATAGCTTATTTGCCTGAGTAAATAAAAAATAATTTTTGTAAAAAAGGGAAAAAAGCCCTCAAAGGGCTTGACAAAATCAGTTGTGGCTATAAAATTCTGTTGGCTGTTGGCTGTTGGCTGTTGGCTGTTGGCTGTTGGCTGTTGGCTGTTGGCTGTTGGCTGTTGGC
>JAITQK010000136.1 GCA_031288975.1 Treponema sp.
ATAAAAAGATAGTATACTAATATTATAGGTAATGTAAGGATAGCTAAAATGAAGAAGCTATACATGGATTATAATGCCACAACTCCTCTCAGGGAAGAGGTTCGGGCTGCCATAATAGAAGATCTTGTTGTATACGGCAATGCTTCAAGCATGCATGCCGACGGCCGGGAGGCCCGAGCCCGGGTTGAAGCAGCCCGGGGCAGGGTGGGTGAACTCCTGGGTGTACCCGCTAAAACGATCATTTTTACCTCCGGCGGTTCGGAATCGAACAATACCGTATTCGAAACCATGAGGCGTCTGGCATCGGATAAGCAGGGGATGCCCCTTACCAAGGGTAGGCGGGGTTTTATAACCACCGCCATAGAACATCCCTGTGTGCTCAATTCCGCAAAATACCTGGAGTCCCTGGGTTTCAAAGTTACCTTTCTGTCCGTGGATCAATATGGCAAGATCCGCATGGAAGAACTCAAACGGGCTTTGAATGAAGAGACCCTCCTGGTGTCAGTCATGATGGCAAATAATGAAATCGGTACCATCCAGGACATTAGAGAAATCGCCGCCATGACCAAGACGGCAGGGGCTTGGATGCATACCGACGCGGTCCAGGCGGTGGGGAAGGTGCCAGTCACCGCCCCTGACCTTGGGGTGGATTATCTTACGATGTCGGCCCACAAGATTTACGGTCCCAAGGGCATAGGGGCCCTGTATATCAGAGAAAAGGCCCCTCTCTTTCCCCTCATCCACGGGGGCCACCAGGAAGATGGGATGCGGGCGGGTACCTACAATAATATAGGGATACTCGGTTTCGGTAAGGCGGCGGAACTGGCAAAACAGGATCTGGCCTCCTATGGGAGGGAAATGGGGGAACTCCGGAAACGGCTCCGGGACGGACTGCTTGCCGCCACCCCAAACATAAAAATCAACGGCCACCCCGAGGATGTACTCCCCAATACCCTCAATGTATCCTTCCCCGGAGCCGAGGGTGAGTCCATACTCCTTTCCATGGACCTTGCCGGGATTGAAGCTTCCACCGGTTCCGCCTGCGCTTCGGGAAGCCTCGAACCTTCCCATGTGCTGATTGCCACCGGGGCGGGGCCCGAACTTGCCCATGGGTCGATACGGTTCAGCATGGGGATGGGGATTACACAGGCCGATGTAGATTATATTATAGAAACGGTGCCGCCGATAATTTCCCGGCTGCGTTCAATGTCAACGGTGGTATAGGCATTGGATTTGAATGGAGGTTTAGTATGACTACATGGTTATATTCAGATACGGTTAAAGAGCATTTTGTAAATCCCAAGAATGTCCTCATGGATGACGAATCGGCCTTTCCCGCCGATGCCCGTGGAGAAACGGGTAATATCAGATGCGGCGACCAGATGTTGATGCTCCTCAAGATAGAGAATGATATGATTGTTGATGTGCGGTGGAAAACCTATGGCTGCGCCAGCGCCATCGCCTCTACCAGTATGCTTTCTGAGACGATCAAGGGGATGAGCATAGCCGACGCCTATAGGATCAAACCTCAGGATCTGGTGGAAAAACTCGGGGGCCTTCCGGAAAATAAAATTCACTGCTCCGTCCTGGGTGATAAGGCCCTAAGGGCGGCCATTGACGATTACCTCGCAAAAACCGGGCGGGAGGGTCTCTTCAAGGAAGAGGAGGTCACGATCTGCAACTGCCTTTCCATCACCGACAAGGACCTGGAAACGGCCTTTAGAAACGGCGCCCGGAGTTGGGAAGATTTCCAGGCTGCCACTAAAATCGGTACAGTCTGCGGTTCCTGCAAAGCAAAGGCCCTGGAACTGCTCCACGAATTCGAACATCTCTACGGATAAGGTGCCAGACACCCCCACATAGCTGATGCCGGACACCAATAGACGGTGTCTGGCACCAAGGCCCCACAAATAAAAAACCCCGCCGAAAAGGCGGGGTTTTTGTTTCCGTATGAACGCTTACCGCAATGTCTGCGCGTTAAGCAGCAGCGGTGAACCATCCGCTTTTTGGGTAAGCACCCTGTCTCCCTGGAATATGCAGGAAGCAAAGGGGTGTACTTCAACGGCGGTCTGGAGTTGTTTGGTCAGATTGGTGTCGAATTTGGCCAAATAGTTCTTGCCGTCCACCACGGTTATGGCATACAGATTGGTACCGTTGGTCCAAAGCAGGCTCTGGGGATGAATATCGTCGTCCCCCTGCTTAATCATTTCCAGGTTATCGGAGCTGATTTCCACGAGCCGTATTGCCCCATTCCCCCGGTCTATGCCTGCTACGGCCAGTATCCTGCTGCCCATGAGAGTAAGGGTACGGGCATTTACCGTATTCATCTGGGAAGATTGTACCACCGCCCCCGATGTGGGATTTACCCGTACAAGCCGGCCAAGGGCGGAATTGCCCTGGAGTATGCTCGCCGCAAGGAGATTGGTGTTCGCCGCTCCCGCAGGACTTGTTCCGCCCTGGGTTCCCGCCGATGCTATCGCGGTGCCCTGGTTGTCTATCAGTTCCTGCTGATCCTTGGCGATATCCTGCCGCTCCTGCTGGGCTTCCTGGGTTTTCTGATCAGCCCGCTGTTCCGCGACTGCGGCTTCTTGTTTCCGCTGTTCCTGTTCCTGCTGACG
>JAITQK010000158.1 GCA_031288975.1 Treponema sp.
CACCGTTCCGCCCTAACCGTTCTGTTCCAAGGAATAAAACCCCGCGCAAGGCTAAGTTTCACCATAACCAGAAGTCAAATTGTTGAGGAAGGGCGAAGGGCTTAACCTGTTGACATTGCTATATTAATACAAAAGGGTCCACGGATTAACGCGGATTGGAAGCTATAATCAGCGGACTGTCTTCTTCTTGTGTGTAAGGTGAGATAATAACAGAAGTCCCCCTCACTGATACATGATCACATAAGGCCGGGGATTGAGTTCAAAGACTTGCTTAGGGGTGAGGAGGGGATTATCATAACCTGCGCCAGGTATGCCAAAGTTGTAGAAGAGCTTGAACCCCTTAACCGGTATATTAACCGCCTGGGCGTTGAACGCATAAGAATCCCGTTTCAGAAAGGGCGCCCCAAAGCCATCGGCGCAGTGTACCAATCTGACCCGCTCGAAACTACTCTTCACCTTTTCCCGCTCCTGGATCATCCGCCAGTTAAATTGGTGAATCACCAGCAGCCGTTCTCCAGGGAGCTTATTTTCCACCAAGTACTCTTCCATGACTTTCTGGGCCTGGTTTATCTCCTCCGCCGTTACAGTACCGATTTCCTTCATAGGCTTCGTGGTCCGCCATTCAGGGTCCAGGGCCAGGTGGACATGGGGGTACTTCAGGTAGGGGAGCATCCGCTTTAAGGATTCCACCGGATTATACCGGCCAATCTGATGATCGAGGAATATCAGTATATCATGTTTCTGAGCATACTCAATGTACTTCAGAAGTTTCTCTTCATTGATAATACCAATGTCCCCCTTGGGCCATACGGTACCGTAGATGATATAAAAAGCCTTGAGTACGCCCCGGCCTTCGTTCACGGCGTTATACTCCGCTGCAAGCTGGGTCAGCCGGTGATCCAATTCTTCAATCGGGTGTCTGCCGAGGATCCCCATGTTTTGGGAATTGGGATGCCCATAGAAGGCGAGAACATCGTTGTTGAGGAGTATAGATTGCTGATCCGCGTTATTTTGGGCTAGGACTGCAAGCTCCGCCTCGGACGGAACCGAATAGGGCCGGGCCGCCGCCTGCTTATTGATTCGCGTAAGGTAATCGGTAAAATACAGGGAGGGAAACAACCGGGTATCTGTCCCGCGCCTTGATTCCGCCCCGATAACAAGGGAAGGGGATGGGTTGTTTTGGGCGTTAAGCGAAAAAACAGAGATAAAACATATTAGTAACCACAAACCTCTGTTGAGAATCTTTGAATCCATACTATTTTTTAATTATCGGCACAAATACGGAAAATGATAAGCAGAACCCCCCACTTATCTCGACAAATATGAGAGATACAGGACTCGAACCTGCCACCTTCAGCTCCGGAGGCTGACGCTCTATCCAGATGAGCTAATCTCTCTGACTGTTGAATTTAGCATAATTAATTTTAATAAGAATGTCAAGCTAAATTTGATCTCAATTCAATCAAACTCATGGACAGATTCATTTTTTCTATAGTATAAAGATACGATGAGAAATGATATTGATGGGGTTGCCTTTGATTTGGATGGGACCCTGTATCCAAATTACCGGTTTTTTATACGACTGACCCCTTTTATCCTCAAAGAACATGCCCTGCTCCTGGCCCTGGGAAAAGCCAGGGATGACCTGCGGGCTGCTGCAGAGGGGAAGCCCGCGGAAGAGAGCGGCCTGCAGCAACCAGCTTTCTACGATCTTCAGGCCCAGTTCATGGCGAAGATCCTGCATAAGGAAGCTGAAGCGGTTAAGGAACGAACTGAACGGCTCATCTATCGGGGCTGGGAGCCGCTGTTCAAAAAGATCAGGCCCTATCCCCTGGTTCGGGAGACCCTCCGGGCCTTACGGGAGAGGGGCTTCAAATTGGGGATGCTTTCGGATTTTCCTCCAGAGACCAAACTGAAAAACATGGACCTTGCCGGTTTCTGGGATGTGGAACTCTGCTCCGAAGTTTCAGGCTACCTCAAACCGCATCCAGCGCCTTTTCTGGAACTGGCAAACCGGCTGGGAATCCCCCCGGAACGGTTGCTCTATGTGGGTAATAGTGTGAGGTATGACATCATCGGGGCTAAAAAGACGGGGATGCGGGCCGCGCTGATAAGCTCCCCCTTCTGTACCGGACGCCGCCGTAACGGAAATGCGGATTTTATCTTTTCTCACTATCGCCAATTGCGTGATTATATGTTAGGGTAAAAGAGATGGGCTTTTTTACGTTAGGAAATTTTTTAACTCTTGGTATTGTCGCGGTGGTCCTTGTCCTGTACCGGCAGTTTGATCGACATAATCGTGCCTTGGACAAGGTGCATAAGTATGCCGAGCGGCTCAAGGAAGAGCTGGCCTCCTTTGTTGCTGAAAAGGAAGAAGCGGTCAAGGATTATGGAATACTCCTGGGGGTGGAGCAGAAATCCGCCAAAGAATTGATGAACCGGCTGCACATGACCGATGAAGAAATGGCGGTCAAGGCTGCGGCGGTTGCTAAGATCGATGAGCGGATCACTGCCTATGATACGTCCCTGGAAGAACTGGTCCGTATGACCGCCCGGGTCCAGGAAAACCTGAACCGGATCCGGGAGGAATCGGCTTTTGTGGAACAGGTGAACAAACGGGTAAGCGAGGCAAAGGACAAATTCGGATCGATTGAGAAAGATATTAAGAACCTGGAAAAGCGTTTTGAGCGGGATAATGCAGAGGCCATGAAAAAGACCGCCGAAGTGATGACCGGGAATGTTCAGACTACCCTCTCGAAGCTTGAAGTTCAGGCGGAAACCATAAAACAGTTGGTAGAGGATACCCAGGAAGCCCTTGATAGGGCGGAAGAGGATCGGGTGGCCAATGTAAAGCGGGATATCGATATCATCAACCATGCTTTCAGTGATGTGATGGAAAAGACCGCTTCCCAGGCGGAAAAAATGGAAGATACGGCCCTGGTAAAACTCCGGGAACAGGCTCAGGAACGGATCCAGCGTTTACAGGCTTCGATAGAAGAGGGGCTTAGAACCTACCAGGAAAGTACCAAGGCCAAACTTATTGAAATTCAGAATGGGGTTAAGGCCAACCGGGAGGCATGGGAACAGAATCAGACTGCCTTAGTGTCTCAACAGCAGGTGTATAAGGATACCTGGAAACGGGATATCCAGGAACTGAATGACATGGTCCAGGCCCAGCGGGATACCTGGGAAGCCCAACAACACGCCTTGAACGAGGCTGCTGAAGTGGAGGATGCCAGGGTGCGGCAGATCCTCTCGGAATTGGGAATGTCCTCCCAGGAGACCAAGCACCAGATCCTCGCGGAAACCACGGCAATGGAACAGCGGCTCAAGGACGTACAAGCCTATACCGATGGGGCTGTTACCGCTCTGGAAGCGCGATTGCTGAAAACCACCACCGAGGCGGAACAAAAGGTCTCAACCATGACCCGGGAAGGGCTTGAAAACATGCAGACCCTGAGCGCCGAAACGGACACCAACACCCGGCACTTACTGGCGGACCTGCGGGCCGCTTCCGATGAAATCAGGGATCATGTCAGCACTGAAACCCAGGGGATGGAGCAGCGGCTGAGTGATCTGCGGCTCCATACTGATGAGGCAATTGACGCGCTCAGGGACCATGTGGTCAAGGCCGCTGAAGAGACCGAGGTAAAGGTCCGGGAAGATGCGGTGGCCCGGCTTGAACAATGGAAACAGGCTGCCGAAACGGAGGATACCAAGGCTCGGCAGCTTCTGGCCACGTTTGAATCTTCTTTTGCAGCAACCCAGCAGCAGGTCTCTGACGAAATTGCCGAAGCAACCGGACGGATCGAGGCCATCCACAACAAGATCAAGGAAACCGCTTCCGCCATTGAAGAGGAGCTACACCAGGCGGTGCATGAGGCGGATCAGAAGGGGTATGTTCTGGCAGACGCGAGACTGGAGCAATGGAAACGGGCCGCTGAAGAAGGTGATGCCCGGTCCCGCCAGTTCCTTTCCGCCTTGGAGTCTTCCTTTGGGGAGACCGAAAAGCGGGTCTCCGAGGAAATTGCCGTGGCAAAAGGGCAGCTTGAGGCCCTTGAGCATAAACTTGGTGAAACCGCTTTCCAGCTTGAGACAGGATTACGCAGAACCGTGGAGGATGCGGAACAGAAGGTTACAGCCCTGGTCGAGACCCAAAGTGAACAGTTGAAACAGGTGACCGAAGCAGGGGATGCCAAGGCCCAAGCGTTGCTTTCCACCTTTGAATCTTCACTGGCAAACACGCAGCAGCATATCTCCGGGGAAATTGCCGAAGCAGAAGGACAGCTTGAGCACTTCCACGATAAGTTGGATGAAACCGCTTCCCACATTGACACAGAGTTGCGTCGGGCCGTGGAGGATGCCGAACAGAAAGCCTCAAGCATGGTGGACGCCCGGCTTGCACAGTGGAACGCCGCTGCCGAAGCAGGGGATACCAAGGCTCGAGAGCGGCTTTCCGCCCTGGAAGCATCCTTTGCAGAGGCGCAGCAGCATATCTCCGGGGAAATTGCCGAAGCGGAAGGGCAGATTGAGCGCTTCCATGATAAGCTGGATGAAACCGCTTCCCACATTGAAACGGGGTTGTGTCGGGCTGTGGAGGATGCTGAACAGAAAGCCTCAAGCATGGTGGACGCCCGGCTTGCACAGTGGAACGCCGCTGCTGAAGCAGGGGATGCCAAGACCCGAGAGCGGTTTTCCGCCCTGGAAGCATCCTTTGCAGAGGCACAGCAGCGTGTCTTTGAGGAAATTGCCGGAGCGGAAGGGCAGATTAAGACCCTCGAACAGCGGATCACCGAAGCTGCCGTGCAAATTGAAGCGGGGCTACGCACTGCGGTGGAGGAGGTCCAGCAGAAAGCCGCAGGTATGGCGGAGGATCGGCTTGAACAGTGGAAAACGGCTGCCGAAGCAGGGGATGCCAAGGCCCGGGAACTGCTTGACGCCTTTGAATCGTCCCTTGCGGAAACTCAACAGCGGGTCTCGGACGAAATTACCGGTGCAGAAGGCCGGTTTGAGATGCTCCAGCAGAAGATCGACGAAACTACTTCCCACCTTGAGGCGGACTTGTGCCGAGCAGTGGAGGATACAGAGCGGCAAGCTGTAGCCCTGGCGGATTCGAGACTCGAACAGTGGAAAAAGGCCGCTGATGCGGCAGAGGCCCAGGCACGGGAAGTGCTTGACGCCCTTGAATCATCCTTTACGGGATTACAAAAGCAGGTTTCCGATGAAATTGCCGGATCAGAAGGGCGTTTTGAGTCCCTGCAGAACAGGATCAACGAAACGGTTGCCCTTATTGACACGGAAATGAGCACGGCTGTGGAGAATGCGAAACAGCAGGCCCAGATCCTGGCGGACACCGGGCTTGAAAAATGGAAAAACGCCGCAGAAGCGGCAGAGGCCCAGGCACGGCAGCTCCTGGCCGATTTGGAAACCACTTCAGCGGAAACCAAAAAGAACATCTCCGATGAAATTACCGGGGCAGAGGGGCAGCTTGAGGCCCTCCACAACAAGATCAGCGAAACTGCTTCCGCCATTGAAGCAGTGATGCTCCAGGCTGTGGAAGATGCGAAACAGGAGGCTCAAACCCTGGCTGATACGGGACTGGACACATGGAAAGCCGCCACAGAAACGGCGAATGTCCAGACCCGGCAATTACTGGCCGATCTGGAAAAAACTTCCGGGGAAACCGAAAAAAAACTGAGCGACCTGGAACAGCGGATGATACGCATTGCAGGAGACGCGGAACAGCAGGTTTTGGAACTCACCGACACCCGGCTTGAAACCTGGAAGACCGTTACAGCCGAGGCGGATGCCAGGACCCAGGAACTGCTCTCCTCCCTGGAAGCATCTTCCGCCGAAATCAAGGCCCATTTCAGCGCCGAGACCGGAGAGATGGAACAGCAGCTTAAAGCGGCACAGGCCCGTATCGATGAGGCGATTGAGGCCTTGAACGCACGTATTGCGGAAACCATTACAGCGACGGAAACGATGGTCCTGGATGAGGTGGCAGCCCGGCTTGAACAATACAAGCGGACTGCAGAAGAAGGGGATGCCAAGGCGCAGGAAATGCTTTCCACCTTGGAAATCTCTTTTGCCGCTATCAAGACCGATTTTACCGCTGAAACCGAAACCATGGAACAGAGGCTCACGGACCTCAAGGCCCATACCGATGAGACTATCGGCGTCTTGGAATCCTCCTTTACAGAAACCCGGCAGACCATTTCCGATGAACTGGCCGGGGCGGAAGGACGCTTTGAGGGTATCCGCACCAGGCTTGCGGAAGCCACTGCCCATATCGAAGAGGAAATACGGAAGGCTGTGGATGATACTCATGCTAAACTGGAACACCACTTGCTCCAGGCTGCCGAAGCAATAGAGCAGCATGTTTTGGAAGAGACGGACGCGAAATTTGAAGAGTACCGGACGGCCCAGGTCCAGCAGTTCAGCCGGCTGGAAACCCTGGCAGATGATACCTCACACTTAGATGAAGAACTCCGCCGGTATATGCAGGACACTGAAAACCGGGTGCGGGAAGATTTCATGCGTTTTGAGCAGGATGTTGCCAATGCCCGTGAACAAGCTACCGCGGAATTTACGGCATCGACCACTACCCTGAAAGCTGAAATGGAAGGGATGGAGCAGGAACTGACTGCCCTCAAGAACACGGCTTATGAAGACGTATCTGAAAAATTCCACCGTTTTGAGGATGATTTCTCCGCAGACCTGCATACCCGCGGGGATGATCTGAACCGGCGTTTTGCGGAATGGAAAGATGATCTGGAGGCGAAGCTCAGGAGCCTCGCAGAGGAATCTGAGACCCGGCAGCGGAACGAGGACCTTTCCCGTATGGAATCACTGCAGAAGCAGGTTTCCCAGCAGCATGAACAGGTGGTTTCCGACCTGGAAGATCAGCTCAAAACCATAGCGGAGCGGGTCGAGGGACAGAACCGCGAGATTGCAGAAATCATGGATGTATCCCGGCAGAATATGGAAGTATGGCAGTCTGGCTTTACCACACAGTTCCATGAACTGGATGCTTCCATAAATGAGGCCCGCCACCAGGCAGAGGAATTGAGCGCCGAAAACGATGAACGGCTGAAGGGTATCCGGTCGGCCATTGACGATGCCCATACCGAAGCGGATGCCCACCGGTCAGAGCTTTTTGCCCGGATTGATGAACAGGCGAAACAACTGGATTCGACGATTAAGGAGGCGGACCGGCATATCAAAGAATTCACCAGCCAGACCAACCTATTCGAACGGGCTGATGAACTCCGCCTGAACTTTGAACAGCAAATCGAGGAGCTTCGGGGAGACTTTGATCGTCTTGATCAGCGCAAGTCCGAAGCGGCTGAAATGGAAGGTCAGTTTACAAAGATCAAACGACTTGAAGACGAGGTCAACGCTAAGAGGACCCGGTTCCTTTCGGAAAAACACCGGATCGAGCAAATGGAATCTGACTTCGACCGCCTGCTCCAGACCTCCAAGGCGGTGGAGGAGAAACTGGCCGAGGTTTCCTCTTCTGATGATGCCATCCAGGGCATTCAGATTCAGCTCCGCCAGCTCAATGATGCCTTGAAAGACGTGGAGGATAAGTATCAGCGTATCGAAAGAAAAAATCAAACCCTGGAAATAACCAATGACGGTATAGACCGTAATTTCAAATTCCTCCAGGAATCTGAAAAAATGGCCCAGTATATCAATGATGAACTGAGCCGTTTTGCCGATGAACTGAAGTCCATCCATGCTGCCATCGATATCCTTGCAGGGGAGAATGTAAAGGCCCGGGATACGGCGGAAAAACTGTCCCTCCTGGATAGATCCCTTGAGGAGATTGAAAAACGGGTTACCGCTATGAACCGTGCACGGGAATGGGTCGCTGAGAATGAGACGAGGCTTGAGGACCTGAACAAACAGGCCCAGGACCTGTTTAAGCTGATGGGCGCCACAACACGGGATGGTGGAGACCTGCGGGATAAGGGGGCGCCTCCCATCGGGGTCCGGGAAACCATCGTCAAATTAGCCAGTCAAGGCTGGAGTGTGAAAGAAATAGCCCAGGCAGTCAAGCGTTCACGAGGTGAAGTAGAACTTATCCTGGAAATCACCCCCAAGGAATAGGACGATCCACTATGAATGCTACAGATGACAAACCAAGCTCTTGCCTACGAATCGTGAATATAGATGATGCCCAGGCCCTCTGTGACATCTATAATTATTACATCACCAATACGCTTATAACGTTTGAGGAAGAACCGCTTTCCATTGAAGCAATGGAAACCCGGATCCGGACTATTAGTTCCCGGTTTCCCTGGCTGGTATGGGAAGCAGCAGGGGAGATCCTCGGATACGCCTACCTGAATGTCTGGAAGGCCCGTACTGCCTATCGTTTCTCAGTGGAAGATTCAATATATCTTAAACCAGGGTACGAAGGACGGGGTATGGGCCGGGAGCTACTGAGGATGCTCCTCGAACAGGTTAAGCGCCTTGATATCCATACGGTGATAGCGGGGATCACCCTACCCAATGCACGAAGCGTGGGGCTTCATGAAGGCTTCGGGTTTACAAAAATTGCCCAGTTCAATGAAATCGGCTTTAAGTTCAACCGGTGGCTCGATGTGGGTTACTACGAATTGATACTGCCCTGAGTGGACGGTTTGTTATGCGTTGGTACTGGTTGCTGTTGTTGTTGCCCTGTTCCTGTTCCCCGATTCCAGGGAAGCTCCTCGTTATGGAAGGCAATTTTTTCAATTCCCGGGGTATGTATACCGAAGCTATTGCTTCATATTTAAAGGCCCTGGAACACCGCGACGTACTTCCCTATGCTGAATTCGGCCTTGGGTCGGTGTATAGTACCCTTGATGAGGGCACGGTTGCCCTTGCACGATTCGCTGCGGCGGCAGAAGCCCTCAGAGAGCTACCTGAGCATACCCACCGCGAATTGGTATACGCTATTCATTACAATACCGGAGTGGTTCACTTTGAGCAGGAGGATTATGCCGGGGCGGCGGGGGCTTTCAGACTGGCCCTCGAAACTGACGGCAGCCGTGTTGAAGCGAAGCGGAACCTGGAATTAAGCCTGTTATCCCTCGCACAGGAACCTGCTGAAACCGCTGCCGAGGAGTCTCAGGCAGCCAAGGCTCCGTCCCAAAGGGCTGAAGCCGGGGCACAAGCCCTCTTTGACTATCTACGCCGGAAGGAGCAGGATCAATGGAAAAGCCGGGAATGGATCGAGGATGCTCCTGCATCAGGTCCGGATTATTAGATTGGCGATTATTGTTTTTTTTACTATACTGCCTGGTTGTTCCCCTGCCCCAGGCTCAAACAGATGAAGATATCCCCTTTGTAGAGATTCAGATATCCCCGGAAGATCCGGTCCTCAATGCTGAGTGGACGGTTTCGCTTGTGGTGGATCATCCGGTTCCTGCGGAAGTGGTGGTCCGTGCCCCTGCGTTGCCCAATACCCTTGCCCTGCAGCGGGTCCGTACCGAGGGGCGTATTATGGCCAGAAATTCCCCGGCAGGGCGCCTGCTAGTCCGCATCACGGTAATCGAGTTCTTGTTTTTCCCCCATAGTACGGGGATGGTAAGGCTTGATCCCTTTGAGGTTATCACCCCGGATAAACGGGTCCAAACCAAAGCAATTACCCGGTATATCCGGGGAAACACCGGTCAGAGATACCTCACGTTTACCTGGGAACCCATCCCCCCATCCCTCCATATCGGGGAACCCTGGGAACTGTCCCTCCGCTGCAGCAACTGGGATCCTGAGCAGCCCCTCCCTGAGACCTCAGTGTTCTTGCCAGAACTCCCGGAACAGGCGATTGTCGAAGCCCGGCCCCTGGGTGACCGGGAAGGGGGTATAGTCCTTTGTTTAGAGGTGATCCCCCTGGAAACGACGCTCTTCATCCTCAAGCCCCGGCAGCTTCAGTATGAAGACCTTACCCTGGATGTTCCCGGCATCAGTATCCCGGTTATCCCGGCCTCCGCTGCCGAGGGAGAACAAACGGCTGATGTAGCTCTGCTCCCAGAAGAAGCGCCTCTTTCACCTGGTCTTGACCACGAGCCTGTCGCACCTATCCCCTTCCCGGAACAGTCCCGCTCAAGCGGGGTTTTCCCCCTGTTTCGTTCGGATTACGAAAGGACCCTGCGCCAGGCCCGGAGCCTTTGGGACCAAGGCCAGAGAGCCGAAGCCCTGGCGGAACTCCGCCGGAATGAACGGGACAGTGCCGTGGGACCTGCCCTGGTCCCCCTTCGGCGGGAAGCGGAACAACGCCTGGGGCTTGCGTTTACCGACGATGAACCCTGGCGGCCCCGCTTTTTGCTGCTCCTCCTCTGTTTGGGGAGCCTTGGTTTGGTACTGGTGATTATGGCACCCCCTCTGATCCGGTATTATCAGGTGCCGGCACCGAAAAAGGCCGTAACTTCGAGTTTATCCCGAGGTTATAAGGGTATCCTTATCATTTTAATGGTAATACTTGGTGTGACCTTCTATGGTCTTACGGAACGTAAAATAACCCAGGGGTTCAGAAGCGGGTATGGTTCGGATGCCGGTTCGGCAGTGTTGCAGGCCACCGCTGCCTATCGAGTACCAGATGGCGGCGGGGTGGTAAGCGCCTATTTTGACGAGGGCCAGCCGGTAATCATCCATTCAGTCTCTGATTCCTGGGTGTACGTGAATTCCTTTGACGGCAGGGCAGGCTGGGTATCCCGGGATACTATTGTCTTTTATTAAGAACAGGAAGCAGGATGGATTTTGGGGATATTCTCGATGCATGGGATCGGCAGACCGCTAAGCCTCAGGGGAAAAAGGGCAGTGGTGGTGCAGAAAAAAAACAGCCCCCTGCTGCCAAGGATTTTCATAAACAGGACACCCAGGATGGGCAAAAAGAACGGGATGCTCTTACCGCGTGGCTCAGGACAAACGGGGTATATGATAAGGATGCGGAAGAGCCGGAATCGGCAGTATCCCCTGGGGAACACCGCCGCCGCCTGCTTCACAAAAGACCTGATGCGGTTATAGACCTGCACGGGCTTACCAAGGATGAAGCGTGGAACAGCTTGGACGGCTTTTTTCGGAGCAGCAGGCAGCAGGGCCTTGAAAAGGTCCTGGTTATCCATGGGAAGGGAAACCATTCTCTGGGAGAGGCGGTCTTAAAACAGATAGTGAAGCAATTTATTGAGCACTGCCCCTTTGCAGGGGAAAGCGGTCATGGCAATGCCGCCTCTGGGGGAACCGGGGCGACCTGGGTACTCCTGAAAAATCCAAGTGCCTGAGCCGGGGAGCAAGCACCCCTTGATGCCGTTGTACCGGGAACCGTACTTAGCGTATACTGTGTTATAAGGACTAAACGAACCATGAAAAAACTACCCATTGGCATGCAGGACTTCAGGCAAATCATAAACAAAAACTTTGTCTATGTGGACAAAACCCGGTACCTCTTTGAGATGCTGGATAACGGTAAATTCTACTTCATGTCCCGGCCCCGGCGCTTTGGCAAGACCCTGACGGTCTCGACCCTGGCGTACCTCTTGAAAGGTGAAAAGGAACTCTTCAAAGACACCTGGATCTACGACAAGTG
>JAITQK010000180.1 GCA_031288975.1 Treponema sp.
ATGGCGGTAGAGGTGAAACGTGAGCCAGATGAAGAGGATGTGAAACATCATCTCAAGCGCATGAAGTTAATGCGGAAATATCCGCTTGATGAAATAAAAGGGAAAAGGCTATTGGGCGCCATTGCCGGTGGCGTGGTTCCCAAGACTGTGGGGGATTATGCACACAAATGCGGTTTTTTTGTGCTTGAATTGAACGGCGAACAGGTGAGTCTGGTAGAATCGCCACAGGATTTTGAGCCGTATGAGGTATAGTGTGGACTTCTTAACTTGAGATACTAAAGGATTGATACATGGAATACTGGCCCCTTTTTTCCAATGTTGATATGCTCAGAATGGCGCGGGTCATCACCAAGTACGTGCGCTTCCTCGATCCCGCGGTCATCGACGCGATAACTAAGGATAACCTCCTCCAGGCCGCGCAGTGGAGCACCCGCCTTATAGAACGCGGCATTGATCCCCGGCTCTACCTCTGGGAAGGTTCCTCCTGCTGCTTCCCCGGCATCAGGCGCTACTTCGGGGCTGAGGAAAAAGCCTTTTGCGGCAAGGAGCCGGTACCGGGAGTGCTCTTTCAAGATGCCCTGGAACTGGATTTCAACGAGTACCCAAACAAAATCTGGGGCTATGTCCAGGGCGACGTCCCACGGGGCTATACCCTCATGCACATCCTGGGCCATGTGGAGATCAACAACCAAGTCCGGGCAGAACTTGACATCAACCAATACCTCCGGGGCAAGGCCATCTACGGCCTGTTTACCAGCCCGGCAAATACCGTCTATGTGCCTAACACTTTTGTAGCTATCATTAACGCCAACCCTCGGCTGCGGGGGCTTTTAATCACCAAACAACAGGAACTGTACAGCAGCGTGTGCGCCCTAGTCCCGCCACTGGTGCGGATTCTACCCCATTCAGAGGATGGAGGATGGAAGTTCAAGTCCTTTGACTGGGCGCCTTGTTCAGGCCGCGGCGCGGCCTCCGCCGGTATCCAGGACTTTCTGCAATACCGGAACGCAATGATGGGCAAGAAAGCTATGATTTTATGAGAAAACCACGGAATGTAAGCATGGAGGACACAGAGGAGAAGAACAGTGCTTCTCTTTACGCACAAGCAGAATATCAACCACAAAGTATCGCAAAGTTTCACAAAGAAAGATAGAGAGAAGGAATACTTTGTGCTCCTTCGTGTAACTTAGTGGTTAATCTTCCTTTACAATGACCTATTGTCTGAAGACAATGAAGCATCCGGAGGCCTAAAAGAAACCCGCTCCTGCGGTATCACCACACCTTCCTAAAGGAGTATAGTACGGGACACACCGGCAGACTTGGCGGCGCTGGTCATTGCTTTTCGCGCCTGAGCAATATCCTCAAGCGCGACCGGAAGGAATGTATAGTCTTTCTCTTCAAGTACCACATTATAAGACAAAAGATCGAGAAGGGGCTTCCCCTTTCCACGCCGTCAAGGTCTCGGCTTCCCCTGCCCTCACGCACCTGCGGGCGGTGTGGGCTGGACCTCACTAACGAGCCGGGGGCTTAATCCGAAGCCCAGGGAGGCCATGACTTTCATAACGGTGGTGAATGAGGGATTGCCCTCCTGCGACAAAGACTTGGAGAGGCTTTCCATGCCGAGGCTGGTATCCTCGGCGATCCTGGATATGCCGCGGGCGCGGGATACGTCCCCGATTGCCGCGATGATAAGATAGAAAACTATCGGGAGAAAATAGGCTGGACTCGTAGATGAGGGCTTCATTCGGGGCGTAAATGCCGTCGCCGTGGCATCTTGTGCCCATAACTTGACATTTCCAAGCAACTCGTTATGATTAAAGTATGACAAAAGTAATGGTTTTGTCATGTGAAGGTAGTATATGGCAATCGAAATTATAGGTACCGGGAGGGGCATTCCTCCTACAAGGCTTACCAACGATGATTTGGCGATGAAACTCGATACCAGTGATGAGTGGATTCGATCCCATACGGGGATATGTGCCCGGCATATTGCAGATGAAGCTACGGCGTGCAGCGACTTGGCTCTGGAAGCGGCGCGTCAGGCGCTGGCTATGGTCGTTCAACAGGAAGGGGGAAGCGGGAATGAAGCCCTGGTGGAGGCGGCCCTCAGTCTGGATGTGATCGTCCTGGGGACCGCTACCCCGGATTACCTGGGGTGTCCCTCAACGGCTTGTGTTGTCCAGGATAAACTAGGAGCTAGGAACGCCGCGGCTCTGGATATTACGGCAGGCTGCAGCGGCTTCATCTATGGCTTGGAAATCGCCGCCGGGCTTCTGGGGATCGGGAGCGGGCGAAAGCGGGCCTTGGTAATCGGCTCGGATATTTTGTCCCGGTTCGTTGACTGGACCGACCGGGGGATGTGCATCCTGTTTGGAGATGGCGCAGGCGCGGCGATTGTTGAAAAGACCGAAAACCCCTCAACGGGGCCGGGAAAACGGGGGCTGCTGCGAACCATCCTGGGTGCAGACGGTTCTGGGACAGAACATCTTATCATGCGGCGGGGAGGCTCCCGTAATCCCTACAAGACCGGGGAACTCGTGGATATACCTCCTCATATTGAGATGAACGGCCAGGCGGTATACAACTTCGCCGTTAAGCGGGTAACCGAAACCATAGAAAAGCTCCTGTCTCAGGAACATATCACCATTGATGATGTGAGCCGGATCGTGCCCCACCAGGCCAATGCCCGGATCGTTCAGGCCGCAGGTAAACGTTTAGGCATACCAGAGGAAAAGTTTTTTCTCAACATTCAAGAATACGCCAACACGTCGGCAGCCTCGATCCCCATTGCCCTGGACGAACTCAACCGGACCGGCTCCCTGCACAAGGGAGACCTCGTCATGACCATCGGGTTTGGCGGGGGCTTAACCTATGGGGGAAATCTTATTATATGGTAATACAAGACAATACCGTTGTTTTTTTGTTTCCCGGCCAGGGAGCGCAGTACCGGGGCATGGCTCTGGACTTTCTTGAGCACAGTGGGGAAGCCAAAAGGCGCTTTGCCCTGGCTTCTGAAATAATGGGAAAGGATATGCGGACCCTTATAGGGGAGTCAGATGATGAAACCCTGAAACGGACCGATGTATCTCAACCGGCTATCACCTTGGCTGACCTGGCCGCTGCCGCGTACCTCGTGGAACGAGGCCTGCGGCCTGTAGGTTGCGCGGGTTTCAGTCTGGGAGAATACGCGGCCTTGGCCACCGCAGGGGTCATTTCCCTTGAGGACTGTTTCCGGCTTGTCAAGGCCCGGGGAGCGGCCATGCAGGCTGCGGCGGATCGTATCAAGGCGGAAAGCGGTGCCGCAGCCCCAGGCATGGCAGCGGTGATTGGGCTTGCCCCTGAGCAGGTGGAGGCCCTGATCGCCGAGTGGAAAACCACGGGACTGGTGGACTTGTACGCCGCTAATATCAACTCCCCTCGGCAGACCGTGGTGGCCGGAACAGCCGCCGCCCTGGGGGAAGCGGAAACCCGGTTTAAAGCCGCAGGGGCCAGGCGGGTACTCCGCCTCCCGGTGGCTGGGCCGTTTCATTCGCCCCTCATTGCCGATGCCGCAGCACAGTTTGGGCCTACACTGGAATCAATTCAGTTCAAAGACCCCCTCATCCCTGTGTATTCAAACGTAACAGGCCGTCAGGTTTCCTCTGGCGCGGAAGCGAAGCAGCTGGCCTTCCGGCAGATCACCGAACCGTTGCGCTGGGTCGAGGAGGAACAGGCTGTTGCCGGGCAAGAGGGCATCCAAGGGGCGCTTGAAACCGGCCCCGGCAAGGTGCTGCAAGGTCTGTGGAAAGATTCGGGCAGCGGCCTGCCCTGTTTCACCGCCGGAACCGTTGGGGAAATTGACGCGCTGCTCTCATAATTAAGGAAGGAATGGAATGGTATTACAGCATAAGAAAGCCCTGGTTACCGGGGCGTCTCGGGGCATTGGTAGGGCCATAGCGGATCGCTTTTTAGCCGAAGGTGCTCAGGTGTGGGGGCTTGGAACCAAAGAGCCAAAAGACCTGGCGGAACGGATTGCCAAGGCTGAGGGGCGGCTCCACTGGATAAGCGCAGATGTGGGCAGCCTTGATTCAGTGGAAGAAATCATCGGCGAGGCGCTTAAACAAGCAGAGGGCTTTGATATCCTGGTGAATAACGCGGGAATCACCAAGGACAACCTCTCCTTCAGGATGAGCCTTGGGGATTTTCAAAAAGTCCTGGATGTGAACCTGACCGCAGCCTTTCTCATTGCCCGCACCGTGGGCCGGGACATGATACGCCGGCGGAAGGGGTCGATCATCAACATGGCTAGTGTGGTGGGTATCCACGGCAATGGCGGGCAGGCAAATTACGCGGCCAGCAAGGCGGGACTCATCGGCATTACCAAGACCTTAGCCCAGGAAACCGCAAGCCGGGGTATTCGGGTCAACGCCTTGGCCCCGGGGTTCATTGCCTCGGACATGACTGATGCCATGCCAGAAGCGGCCAAGACCGCCATGATAGAACATATTCCTTTAAAACGCATTGGAAAACCTGAGGATATCGCCGAGGCAGCCCTGTTTCTTGCTGCCGACGGCTCCTCGTACATCACTGGACAGGTACTCGCCGTGGATGGCGGGATGTTCATGTAGGAAAGGAGCGGAAAAAATATGAAAAAGAAAGTAGTCGTTACCGGTATGGGGGCCATTTCCCCTATTGGCACGTCGGTGGAAGAATTTACCCAATCCCTCAAGGAAGGAAAGAGCGGTATTCGCAGGATTTCCGCCTTTGATACCACGGGATTTGATGTAACCATTGCAGGGGAGGTTAAGGATTTTAACCCCACGCTGTGGATAGATAAAAAGTATGCCCGCAAAATGGCCCGGTTTACCCAGTTTGCGGTTGCCGCAACGGTCCAGGCCCTGAATCAGGCGCAGCTCCTGGAAGCCACTGAAGATGGTGGCCAACGGATAAGCAGTGATCCTGATATGACCGGCGTGGTATTGGGTAATGGGATTGGGGGATTTGAGGTGGTTACTGAGTCCTTTCATAAACTTTTTGATAATGGCCCCCGGCGTATGCAGCCCTTAACCATACCCCTCATGATCGGGAACGAAGCGGCGGGCAATATTTCCATCCTCTTTGGTATGCAAGGCCCGGCTTTTACCCAGGTAACCGCTTGTAGCTCCGGTACCGATGCCCTGGGACAGGCTCTGGACCTTATCCGTTCAGGCCGCTGTGATGTGGTGGTTTCCGGGGGAAGCGAGGCCTGTGTGGTCCCCTTTGCCATTGGAGGCTTCCAGATGCTCAAGGCCCTGTCCAGCAAACGGGTCAATGAGCCGGAAAAGGCATCCCGTCCCTTTGATGCTGACCGGGACGGCTTTGTTCTGGGGGAAGCTGCCGGGATATTAGTGCTGGAAAGCGAGGAACACGCGAAGGCACGGGGAGTACCGATCCTGGCGGAATTCGCCGGCTACGGGGTTTCCGCTGACGCCTATCATATCACTTCCCCGGATCCATCTGGTGAAGGGGGGAGTAAAGCCATCATCCGTGCCCTCAAAGACGCTGGGGTCAAGCCTGCGGAAGTGCAGTACTACAATGCCCACGGAACCTCCACGGAGATCAACGATCCCACAGAAACCAAGATGATTAAACGTGCCTTTGGCGAACACGCCTATAAGATGAAAATCTCCAGCATCAAGAGCATGACCGGCCATTGTGTTGCAGGAAGCGGAGGACTCGAAGCCATTGCCGCGATTCTCGCCATCCGGGAAGGGTTTTTTCCTCCTACCATCAACCTTGATCACCCGGATCCCGAATGTGATCTTGATTATGTGCCTAACACGGTCCAATATGGGGACATCAACATCGCCGCCTCAGGTTCCCTGGGCTTTGGCGGCCATAATGGAGTGGTGGTGTTCAAGAAATACTGAAAATCATAGAACAGGTCGATCCCCAAGAACCCTTATGGGCACCGGTATCACGTACTTTCCCGGATGACCAGTTTCACCGGCGTAAGGCTCGCTTCCATCATAACCATAAGTCTAATTGTTGAATCTGGGCTTAACTTGGTGACATTGCATAAAAAACCGCTGTGGTTGATCTTCTTCTTAACCTGTCGGCATTGCTTGTGTTATAGTAACATTATGAGCACATTGGTAGCTGTTCAAACACGGGTATTGATACCCCTATCTTTTTTTGTGGCCCTGTTGTTTCTGGTTTCTGTACCGGCCTTTGCCCAGGATTCCTACTTTGTAAAGGCTGACGGTAATGACCAAAACAGCGGACTCACCGAAGAAGCCCCTTTTAAGACCTTGGCAAAAGCGGTGGAGGCCGCGTCAAAGGGTACGGTAAAAAACATACAGGTCATCGGTACCTTGGATATGCGAAGCGAAGCTGCCTCAAATGATGCAGGTGTTTTTGTTATAGCGGATACCGGGGATGCCCGGATCACCATAAGCGGCAAAGAGGGCGATGAGGCGATCCTGAGCGGAGCAGGAGCGGGAAAGCGGGTGGTGTATGTTGGGGGGAATGGGGATATCCAGTTTGTCCATATTGGTATCAGGAATGCTGAAACTGGCCAGAACGGCGGCGGTATTGCGGTGGTGCATGCACGGGTCAGCCTGGGCAGGGGCGTCAACGTGGGAGACAACCACACAGAAGGTTCAGGCGGCGGCGCAGCAGTGGGGGATGGAGGGGTCTTGACCCTGGAGGGCGCTGAAATCAGCGGAAACCAGGCGGCAGAGGATGGCGGCGGAGTCGCGGTGTTTTCCGGCGCGCTCATCATACGGGATGGCAGGATGCACGGTAATACTGCGGGAAAAATCGGCGGCGGCCTTGGGGTCTATGATGAAGGCGTCTGTACCCTGGAACAGGGTGAAATTACCGGCAATAAGGCCCTGGCAGGTGGCGGCATGGGCATCTTAGGGACCTGTACCATGGTGAATGGTCTTGTGTACCGCAATACTGCGGAGGAAGAAGGCGGTGGTGTAGGTGTTTTTGATGGCGCCGCGTTTACCATGCTGAACGGCTCCATTACCGAAAACCAGGCGGAACATGACGGCGGGGGTCTGTATCTGGCCAGGGCTACCAGTTTTACTTTGGAGGATGGTATCATACACGCAAATAGGGCCGGAGGGAACGGCGGCGGTCTGGTAAGCAACGGTTCCTTTACCATGGTACAAGGTAGCATTACCGGGAACACTGCGGACTTATGCGGCGGCGCTGTGGAAATCTACCGTGAAGGTGTTTTTACCTTGGAAAATGGCGACCTGAGGGATAATACCGCCGGGGAGAACGGCGGTGCTGTGGATGTTTACGGCAGGTTTACCATGAACGGCGGCAGGATTAGGGGGAATAAGGCGGTCATAGGCGGTGGTGTGGATGTGTACGATGAAGGCGTTTTTGTGTTGGAAAACGGCGAAATCCAGGGCAACAGCGCAGAGGCAGGTGGCGGTGCCGGCGGCTTAGGGTCCTTTACCATAAGGCAGGGCAGTATCTGGGATAATACGGCCGATTATGGCGCAGGCATCCTCACGTATCCAGGCAGCAGCTTTACTATGGCAGGGGGCATGATCAGGGGCAACCACGCGGCCTTGATGGGCGGCGGTCTTACTATCTATGGTCAGGCTTCCATGAGCGGTGGCATCATCAGGGGCAACCAGGCGGGGAACGGTGGTGGCCTTTGCATTGGTAATGAGGGCGTCTTTACCCTGGAAGCTGGTGACATCTCCGGGAACAAGGCATTCAGGATGGGCGGCGTGGCGATCTACGGCCGTTTTATCATGGAAGGCGGCCTGGTTAGTGAGAATGATGCCTTTTTTGTGGGCGGTGTGGGTACTGATGCGGGCGGCGAATTCACCATGAAGGGTGGGCTTATCGAGCATAACCTGGCCATGGTCGAGGCGGGAGGTGTGCGGGTCATCATGGGAGGCAAGGCGGTCATGTCAGGTGGTGATATCCGCAACAACCAGGCCCACCGGGGCGGCGGTGTGCGTCTCTACACCGGCGGCAGTTTTACCCTCACCGGCGGCAGGATACAGGGGAATATCGCCAACGAGGGCGGCGGTGTGTACCTGGACCAGGGGGGCAGGTTTATCCACGCGGGCGGTATCCTCCTGGGCAATGAAGCGCCGGAGGGTAAGGAACGCTACGATGAAGCACAAGGGGGAAAAGGCACTTATGAGGACTGATACCATGAGCGGGATGTTCATACTCTTCTGTTGCAGCATACTCTTCACCCTGCCAGCCCAGGATGTAACGGTGTATCCCCAGTTGGGGCATAGCGATCTTATCAATTCCGCGGCTTACAGTCCCGATGGCAGCCGCATCCTCTCCTGTTCCTGGGATGAAACCATCAAAATCTGGGATGCCCTGAGTGGCAGGGAGCTTAAAACCTTATCCACCCCAGGTAACACCCCGCTCTGTGCAGTCTGGGACGCCCAAGGGCTTTTCATTGCCGCAGGTTTCTGGGATGGTTCCATCACTATCTGGGATATGGAAAGCGAGACAGTGTATAAAACCTTCCTGGGACACCAGGTGGCGGTTAATTCCCTGGCTTTCAGCCCTGATGGACAGCGGCTGGCTTCCGCTTCCTTTGACTGCACTATCAAGGTCTGGGAGCTGGAAACCGGAACCGAACTGCACACCCTGAAGGGTCATACAGGGAGTGTGCATGCTGTATTGTACAGCCCTGATGGTGGGCGGATATACTCCGGTTCCAGTGACGGAACCCTCCGTATCTGGGATGGGGAGACCGGCAGGGAACTCGGTAAGCCCTTGGGCATGGACAGCGCGGTCCATGCCCTTACCCTGAGTCCCGATGGCGCCAGGATAAGCTCCGGTTCTTTTAACGGCGCCATCATGGTCTGGGATGCCAGAACCGGGGCCTTGCTGCGTACCATGCGGGGCAATCAGTACGCAATAAACGCCCTGGCCTTTAACCCCGAGGGGTCCAGGATAGTCTCTGGTTCAATAGATAAAACGGTTAGAATCTGGGACCCCGAAAGCGGCGTACTCTTGAAAACCCTTTCCGGGCATCAGATGCCCGTTATGTCCGTGGCCTGGAGTCCTGCGGGGAGGCGGGTACTTTCAGGCTCCATCGATAAAACCACCAAAGAATGGGACGCAGAATCCGGTGCGCTCCTGGCCTCCTATTCAGGCTATATTGATGATAACCGGTCGGTGAGTTTCCGCTTTGACGCAGCGCAGATCCTCTCAGGCTCGGCCAATACCCTGGATTCCAGCGGCGTACTGAGGCTCTGGGACCCAGAAACCGGGGCCTTGCTTAAGTCCTTTACCGGTCACAGCAAGGGGATAAACACCGCAGGCTGGAGCCCTGATGGTAAATCGATGCTTTCCGGTTCCGGCGACGCTTCCTTAAAAGTATGGGACGCCGAATCGGGTACACTCCTGGCAACCCTGAGCGGGCATACCAACCGGATTACCTATGGGGGTTTCAGCCCAGAAGGGACGCGCATCCTCTCTGCTTCCTGGGACAGTACCCTCAAGGTCTGGGATGCGGAAACCGGCGCTGAGTTACGCACCCTTTCGGGTAACCGGGACATAATCTATGCCGCAGCCTGGAGTCCTGATGGCAAGCGGATCATCTCAGGGTGCCGGGACGGGGTCATCAAGGTCTGGGATGCGGAAACCGGAAAGGAGCTGTACTCCTTCCAGGAGCACGCAGACGGTGGCATCTCTGCGCTGTGTTTCAGCCCTGAGGGCAGACGCTTTGTGTACAGTTCCGGCGCCATCGTAAAGGTCTGCGACGGGGAAACCGGGGACGAGGTCTTGGCCCTTTCCGGCCACGAGGACACGGTAAACACCCTGGATTACAGTTCCGATGGGAAATGGATCCTCTCGGCTTCTGGCCAGACCGATACCTCCGCCGGGGATAAAACCATACGGGTCTGGGACGCCCAAACCGGGGAGGAATTGCTCAGGCTTTCAGGCCATAGCAACAACGTACATGCCGTGGCTTTCAGCCCCGATGACCGCAGGATCATTTCCGGTTCCAGCGACGGTACGATCCGGCTCTGGACCCTGGAAACCGGCGGTGATACAGGCCGCTTATCCGGCAAAGAAACCGTTCAGTGTATCGGCTTTAGCGATGGTGAATGGATCTGCATCACCCCAGAGGGCTACTACAACGCTTCCCCCCAAGGGGACCTGCACCTCAACGTGCGGGTTGGGGACGAGGTTTTCGGCATGGACAATTTCCGGGGTACCTTCTACAAGCCCGAAGCTGTGGCCGCGGCCCTGGCCGGGGACCAGGAAGCTTACCTCGTGGCCATAGGGGGCAGACGCATTCAGGACGCGGCGGATTTTCTGCCTCCCAAAATCGAAATTCAGAACCCTGCAGTGAGCCTGGAGTCCACGGTAATTTCGGTGGCTTTTATCGGAGAAACCCAGCCAGTCAAGAACATCCGCGTGATAGTCCGGGGCCACCTGGTGGTACACGAGGAATTGGGCGATCAGGAATCCGACCGGATCAGGGGAACCGGAAAGGCGGACAACCAGGAACGGGTAGAACGGGCCTTTCCCCTGGATCTCAAGCCAGGGTGGAACAGTGTGGAGATCATCGCCAGCAACGGGTATTCCGACGATTCCAAAATCATTGAGCTATACTACCCAGGCACGGAATTCGCGCTGGTGCCGAACCTGTGGATCCTCGCGGTCGGGGTGAATCAGTATGAGGATGCCATGCTGGAAGACCTTTCCTATGCGGCTGCCGACGCGGAAGGCATCATCAGCAGCTTTAAAGCCCAGGAAGGACGCCTCTATGGCAGGGTAAACAGTCTGCTCATAAGCGGCAGAAACGGAGAGCCGGTCCCCACGCGGGATGCGATTATGGAGGGCTTATCCTTCCTCAACCAGGCAAGCGGCCAGGACATGGCCTTACTCTTTATAGCCGGTCATGGGGTAAGCGACCGGGAGAACAACTTCCTCTTTCTTCCTGGAGATGCCGCCCATACCGAGGACATGACGGTCTGGGATAAGGCCATAAGCCGCCAGGAAATCGATGCGGTTTTGCGGAAGAACCTGGGGCAAAAGCTCATTGTGATTGACGCCTGCCATTCAGCCGGAGTTGCCGGGGGCAAAGCCCGGTCCGTGGACTCCAACCGCCTCTTCCGGGACATGGACGACGGCAGCACCATCGTGCTGACCTCCTGCCGTGGGAATGAATCCTCCCTGGAGCGGGCCGAGTATGGACACGGCCTTTTTACCTATAGTATCATTCAGGCTATGAAAGGCGATGCGGACCTGGACATAGGTGGCTTTGGCAAGGACGGTATGGTGACCCTTAACGAACTCAACACCTACATTCAGATCATGGTGCCCCGTTTGAGCAGCAGGAAACAGAACCCGACCATACATACCCCTGCGGGATTTTCCGATTTTAATGTGGCGGATCTGAGAAAATAGCAGTATAGTGTTAAATAGAGAATCCCCACTGCAGAGGGGCAGGGTATTAAACCCCACCGTGAAGGCACTGGGTTGCGCTCTCTATGAGCGCGTGGATTGAAACAGGAGTAACAGATGAAAAAACAACTGGTAATGATTGCCTTGTGCCTGGTCACACTGGGCAGTCTCGGTGCCCAGAATCCAGGCTTTACCTGGGACTTGCGTCTTGAGACGAAATCAAACGGCACAGCCCTGGATTTTAACCAAACCATAGCAATCCTGGGTGCAGAGGAACTGGCGGATGCGCCTGAGGACCTCATCAGTCATGCAGCCCAGGAGGATGGTTTGTCCCTCAGAATGAGCAGCCGGGCAAACGCCTACTGCTATGTTATCCAATATGGGCAGGACCGTAAGGTTACCATACTGAACGACACGCAGATTAAGGCAGGGGCAGAGCAGGTTTTCAGCCTCAGTCTCAGCGCTGCTTCGGGGACCGATACCTTTTATATCATTATGAGCCTGAATAAAGAGGACAAGCTGGACAACTACATTAAAGCCTATAAGCGCAGTCCCGCTTCCCGGCAATCCCACTCGAATGTGTACTACGAGGTGCTGGCTATTCAGAAGGCCGACGATCCCCTGGGGGAGCCTCCTCAGAAGTTTACTATCAGCGGCGGCACGGCCCGTGGTGCGCCTGGAACCGCGGCCCTGGACGCCGATGCGCCGTCTACCGGCACTGCCCGTTATTCTGGACGGAACCACTATGTGAGGAGTATCTCTGTTAAGCATTAGTTTGTTCTCAAAACTGCGGGGTTTGTCTCATGGCCCCCGGCAGCTCCTCCTGGGGAGCCTTGGTTTTATCGTGATAGCCCTGGCTTTACTGGGGAGCGGTCTTGGGGATACCGGGGACCGGGCTTTGTTCGACACCCTTATGAGGCTGCGGATAAAGCATGGCGGCCTTTCCATGAACCCCCTCATTTCACCGGTGGATCTGAACGATCAGACCCTCAGAACCTTACAAGAAAAGGTCGATACCCGGGAAGCCTTTGCGGACCTCGTTACGGTGCTCTCCAGCTTTAACGCTTCCCAACTGGTTTTGGATTTTCTCTTCCAGTTTCCCAAAGCCGAAGCAGATGACGCCCTGTTTATCGAAGCGGCCAGGGATGCGGAGAACCTCATCATGGCGGTGCTGGTTATGGAGGATGCTGGTTCTGACCTCAGTCCAGAGGAACGGCGGATCCTCGAAAAGAACCTTTGGCACATAACGCTCAAGGGAAAGTCCTTGGTTCCCAAGGCTGGGGGGGTGATCATGCCCTTTCCAGCATTGGCAGAAGCGGCCCTGCACTTGGGGCACATAAACGAAACCCCTGATGCTGACGGTATCTTCCGCCGGGTACCCCTGCTCTACCAATGGGAAGATGGCTATATCCCCTCTTTGCCCCTGGCCGCCGCAGCCCAATACTGGGAGATCGATCCCAATGGGGTGATCCTCTACCCTGGGAAGGAACTGGTTCTCCCCCTTCCGCTGTTTGATGAGGAGGCCGAGGCTGAGTATATCCGCATCCCCGTGGATGAACAGTGCCGTATGCTCATCCCTTACGTTAAAACCTGGGCCGATAGTTACGACCGCATCCCCCTGGAACGCATTACCGCGGCAAAAGACAATGCTGCTGCGGCGGAAACCTACCGGGAAGGGCTTACCGGTCAGATTGCCCTGGTGGCGGAAGTAACCACCACCCAGAAGGATATCGGGCCTACAGCGTTTGAAGGGATCTACCCCCTTTCGGGCATCCATGTGGCGGTCTTGAGCAGCATCCTTTCTGGTGATTCCTTTATTGCGGAAAGCGGGCGCCTCTATCAAGGGCTGGCCCTCCTCCTCTTATTCCTCACCATGCTCTTTGCTCAAAGCGCAGGGACAGACCTCGGTTTCCACTTCCGTTTCCTCGGCCTTTTCATCCTCTTTACCGCGATCAATGGTATCCGCTGGCAGTTTTTTCACATTACCCCCTGGTATACTGCCGGCCTGGGCGCCCTGATCTGCTCCTGGGGCCTTGCTTTTGCTTTGCGGTTGTTTTCCCGGTACCACGAGCAGTCCCTTCTGGAAAATGCCCTGTCCCGCTACTTCCACCACGACCTGGTAAGCAAGATCATCAAAGAAGGCAAGGTAGACCTCACCCCTGCTTACAAGGAACTTACGATCCTCTTTTCCGATATTTCCAGTTTTACCAAGTGGAGTTCCGACAAGGAGCCCGAGGTGGTGCATGGCTTTTTAAGCTATTTTCATAGCGCCATGGCGGACATCATTTTTGCCCACCAGGGAACGGTGGATAAATTTATCGGCGATGGTATGCTGGCGTTTTTTGGCGATCACAGTGGAGTGCTTGGGGCGGATACCACGGCATCCACCGGTTCCAGTCATGTACGGCAATGCCTGGAGGCGGCCATGGAAATGCAGCGGAAAGCCCGGGAAATAGCCGCGGAATGGAAGTCCCGGATCAACATCAACCTGCACATCCGCATCGGCATAAACACCGGCAAGGTCATCGTAGGCAATCTCGGGGCGGAAAACCGTATTGAATACACCGTGATCGGCGCTGCGGTGAACCTGGCCCAGCGCATGGAAAGCAATGCGCCCCTGGGGGGCATCCTCTTAACCGGCGAAACCCGCAGGCTTGCGGGGGACGATTTCCCCATGAGCGCGAGGCGCACTATCTTGGTCAAGGGCTACGATGAACATGAGATAGAGGTCTATGATATCGGTGCAGAGACGTTCGATAGATAGTTATTGTCCAGTATCCTGTTACACACCAGTTCCACGGCGGCAGGCAGCAGCAGCCATTCTGCTTGCTCCATTACCCGCTTTTGCAGGACTTCCGGTGTGTCTCCCTCCAATACTTCGACGGTTTTCTGGACAATAATTTCACCGTTGTCAACACGTTCATCCACGTAATGGACCGTGGCGCCTGTTACCTTGACGCCTTGCGCAAGAACCGCTTCATGTACTTTGAGACCGTAGTATCCTCTGCCGCCGAAAGCAGGGAGCAAAGACGGGTGGATGTTGATGATGCGTTTTTTATAGGCTTGAATGACCGGCGTACCGAGGATGGCAAGGAAGCCGGCCAAAACCACGAGCCTGATGTGGTGTGCTTCCAGGGCGTGGAGCATGGCGCGGTCATAAGCGGCAGCATCGTGGTACTGGTTCCGTTCCACAATCACGGTGGGGATCCGGTGCTGTTCTGCCCGCTTGAGCGCGTAAGCCTGGGGATTACTTGCGATAACGAGGGCGATTTTTCCCAAAGAGAGCGCCCCGGCTTCTGCCGCGTCAATGAGGGCTTGCAGGTTCGTACCGCCTCCTGAAACAAGCACTGCTATGGGAATCATCGCAGCACCGTAAACTACACCCATATCTTTTCCTTTGAGGCTTCGCCAATTTGTAAGGCCTTATAATAACAAAGCCAGGATAAGCCAGTGGCAATACCTGCTACCAGTATTGAGGTTAATGAGGCAAATAACGCTGATAACAGGGCGTATACAATCCACATGACACTACATTATACTACATTTAAAACAAGGTGTCAATAGTAAAATCCAAAAAATACAGTCCGATGATAACCAGGTGTATCCTTGAGCATAAAAATGATATTTTTTTTTCTTGCCAATTGACAGCTACCCTCATTATTATTAAACTAGTTAAAGTTAAAAAATAACCATGTTCTTTTGAAAAACGCTTCTATAAAGAAACAAGTCGCCGGTGGCAGCCGGCATGTGTAAGTATCATTGGCACCGCTCAAAATTGTACCTTATTTTAACGGTAGTCTTTTAACTATGCTCAACCATTGTCAAGGAAGGAAAGGATGTACGAGCAGTTGTTTCATAGTAACGTACCCATTGTAGGGAATCAACAGTACCTGGAACGGCCCCAGATATACCGCTTATTGGAAAAGGCGGTGCAGTATCCCATTGTTACCGTGGTCGCCGGCGCAGGATATGGTAAAACCCAGGAGGTCTATTCCTTTGTACGGAAGTACAATGTGCTCACCACCTGGATGCAGCTTTCTGAACGGGATAACCTGAGTTTGCGCTTCTGGGAGAATTTCGTCAAGGTGGTGACGTTCATCAATAAGGATACCGCAGCTAAACTGGCAGGGACCAGCTTTCCTGCAACGGAACGGCAGTTTGATCGCTATGTTGGCATTCCCCGAAGCGATGTCCAGAGCGACTGGAAATATATTTTTGTGTATGATGATTTCCACCTCCTCCATGATGCGGCGGTTCTGCGCTTTATGGAACGGTGTATAACCTCCCCGTTCGCCAATATTACCTCTATCATCATT
Organism: Treponema sp.; assembly: GCA_031288975.1. Lineage (GTDB taxonomy): Bacteria > Spirochaetota > Spirochaetia > Treponematales > Breznakiellaceae > JAITNP01. The sequence continues at coordinate 15,696 of JAITQK010000180.1, forward strand.
TCCCGCAGTGATCTGCCAATAAACACCCGCGTCCTCCGTTCCAAGGGTATGTTGGCCACCATAACCGAGGATGACCTGCGGTTCAGTCATGATGAAATGGTTGCGTATTTTCGGATGCAGGATATTAAAGTCTCCCCTGAGACCGCGTTCTGGACGTACCGGAGTACCGAAGGCTGGGCCTTTGCCATCAACCTGGCAGGACTGGCCTTAAAAAACGAGCCTCCTGGCAAGGGCTATGCCTCCTCCTCGGTGAAGTTTAATGTGTTCAAGCTGCTTGAAAGCGAGATCATGTCGGTAAGCTCCGAAGGGCTGCGGAAGTACCTTATCAAGTTGTCTCTCATCGATCATCTGGCCCTGGACCTCCTGACGGAACTGGCGGGGAACACGGGGCTGCTCGAAGAGATGAAACAGATCGGCTCTTTTATCCGCTATGACTCCTATTTGAACGTTTACCATATCCACAACCTCTTCCTTGAGTATTTAATTGGCAAACAGGGGGAACTTACTGAGGAGGAGACTTGGAATGTCTATCTCCATGCGGCCCGGTGGTGCGGCGCTAACAATTTCAAAATGGATGCCATGAACTATTATGAAAAGGCCGGTGCATATCATGAACTCTTTGAAGTGGTCTACACCCTTCCCTTTGTAATACCAAATCCTATTGCCAAATTCCTCCTGGAACTCTGTGACCGGGCACCGGAGGCTTTGTACCGGCAAAATGCCCTGGCCTGGATACTGTATACGAGAATCCTCTTGACCCTGGAGTTGTTTGAAAAAGCCACAGCCGTACTGAAGGACATCATTGCCGAGCTGGAGGCTGCTTCGCCTTCCTCTTTTCAGTACCGGACACTCTCGGGGTGCTATAATGTCTTGGGCTTTATTTATCTGATTACCAGCATGCATACCCAGGACTATACCTTTGTGCCCTGGTTTGAACGGGCCTATCACTATTACCGCTTAAGCGGCCATGAAATAAAGGGTCCCATCACGGTGGGGTGCCTTTGTTCTTATGTATGCCGGGTGAGCAGCCCGGAACCGGGGGCGATAGAACGGTTTATTGAGGCGGTATCCGCTATGGTTCCTTATGTATCCATATCCTTGAAGGGCTGTTTTTATGGCGTAGATAAGCTTGCCTGGGCTGAACTGGCCTGGTTCAGGGGAGATGTGACCGCGGCGGAAACCTTAGCCTATGAAGCCTTGTCCAAGGCCCGGACACAGCATCAGTATGAGATTGAAAACCGCTCGCTTTTTTATTTATTACGGATCAGTCTCTACCAGGGGAACCGGGAGCACATTCAGGAACTCTTCACCCTCCTTGAGGCCCAGCTTGAAACCCTGGACTATGTCAATCGTTATACGTTTCATGACATTGTTACAGGCTGGTTTTATGTACATATTGGGCAAACTGCCAGCGTTGTTGCCTGGCTCAAGAACGATTTTGAGGAAAGCGATTTGAATTCCCTGGTCTATGGGCTTGAAATCCTGGTACGGGCCAAATACCATTTTATTGAAAAGCAGTACCCTGCGGCCCTGGCCTCCCTGGGAAACCAGAAAAGCAGTTACGGTTTTAAAGAGTTTCTGTTCGGGAAACTGGAAATGAAGGTCCTGGAAGCGCTCTGTTGCCATGGTATGAAGGATACCGAGGGGGCCTTGCGGGCGTTGGAGGCTGCCTATGCTTTGGCGCTTCCTAATGCTCTGGATATGCCCTTTATTGAGGCGGGAAAGGATATGCGCACCCTAACTGCCGCAGCTTTGAAGGACCCCGCGTGTGTCATCCCCAAGCCCTGGCTTGAACGGATCCAGCGAGAGGCTGCCACCTATGCCAAGAAACTGTTCGCAGTCGCAGGGGGTTACCAGAAGGAGCAGCGCACTAAGCTCGTTCCTGTAGCTCCCCTCTCCCGGCGGGAAATAGCAGTATTAACCGGCCTCTCCCAGGGACTAACCCGGGAGGAGATCGCTGAAGACAACGATATTTCCATTAACACGGTCAAAAGCGTTATCAAAAGCGTCTACAATAAACTGGGGGCAATCAACCGTGCCGACGCGGTACGCCTTGCCACTGCCGGGGGGATTTTACCCGCCGGAGGTGAACCAGAAACACAAAAAGGACTTGTGCCGGACCACGGCCTTGACTAGGGTATAGTGATGATCAACACCCCATTCTTTCATAGTACCAGCCCGGTAATTTCTGAGAATATGAGGTATCTGGAGCGGCCCCGGATAGACCACTTGCTGGGAAAGGCGGTCCAAAGCCCTTTCATTACCGTGGTCGCTGGTACAGGGTACGGTAAAACCCAGGCGGTTTCTTCGTTTTTGCAAAAAAACGAGGTGATGACCATTTGGCTACAGCTTTCCGAATGGGATAACCTGGGGTGGCGGTTCTGGGAGAATTTTACCCGTGCTCTTTCTCTGTATAATCCGGGTATTGCCGCCCGGTTTCTGGAACTCGGCTTTCCTGACACGGAACGGCAGTTTGACCGGTACCTGGACGTGGCCAGTGAAGCAATCAAGCCCAATATGAAGTACGTCTTTGTTTTCGATGATTTTCACTGTATCAGAGAAAAATCGATCCTGCGCTTCTTGGAATGGTCCATCCGTATACCCTATACGATGATCTCAATCATCATCATCTCCCGGACTGAACCGGCATTGAACACCATACCCTTCCTTTCCAAGGGTCTGCTGGTTTCCATCACCGAGGATGAGCTTAGGTTCACCCAGGATGAAATGATCGAATACTTTCAGCTCCTGGGGCTTAAGGTCCCTGCGACTCTGATACCGAGCTTGTATGAGGATACCGCAGGCTGGGCCTTTGCGGTCTCCTTCGTGGGGCTATCATTGGAAAACGAACACACCGAGGTGGGGCATACCCGCTCCTCAATGCGGAGCAATATTTTCAGGCTGATTGAGGCTGAACTCTTTACGGCCCTGCCCCAGGAGGTACAGAAATACCTCATCAAGTTGTCCCTGATTGACCATTGGCCATTGGAACTGCTCACGGAATTAGCCATCCCGGAGCGTACCGATGCCAGAGTCATGGATGAGATGAAAAAGCTCAGTTCCTTTATCCGATACGACTCGTATCTGCATACCTATCGGATGCATCACCTCTTCCGTGAGTATTTGAACGGAAAACAGGGGGAGTTACGCAGGGAGGAGAAGCAAGCGGTCTATGATAAGGCGGCCCAGTGGTGCTTCAGCAACAACCTCAAGATGGATGCCGCCACCTATTATGAGAAAGCAGCGAATTACCAGGGGATCATCAGCGTGATGTACTCCTTTCCCCAGGCATTGCCCAGGGGGATAGCTTCGTATTTTCTGGAAATAGTCGAACGCATTCTTGAGACTCTGGATGAAACCGGGGAAACGCCTATCATCCTGCGTTACATCGTCCATGTCAGACTGCTGGTGAACCTCGGACGCTTTGAGGAAGCTATTGAGGAAAGCCAGCGTACCATACAGAAGTTTGAGAACCTGCCGTCAAGCTCTTTGAGCTGCCGGGTTTTGGCCATGAACTACAATAATCTGGGGGTTATTATGGCCCTGATCTCAATCTTTACCAAAGAGTATGATTTTGTCCGGTATTTTGAACAGGGTAACCAGTACTATACCAAAAGCCCCTTTGTGCCCCCTGGTCCGATGACCAGTGTGACCGTAGGTTCCTATGTGTGCCGGGTGAGCTATCCGGCGTCCCCTGGGGAGTTTGACCGTGCCATTGAGTCAATGGCCGCCTTTGTGCCCTATACGGCGAATTCCATGAACGGCTGTTTTTCTGGCATCGATGACCTCGGCTGGTCTGAACTCGCCTATTTCAAAGGTGATGTCCAACGGGCGGAACAATGCGCCCGCCAGGCGATCTACAAGGCCCGGAAAAAAGAGCAGTACGAAATTGAAACTCGGGGGCTATTTTTTTTGTTGCGCATTAACTTGCATACCGGGGATGAGGCTGGTCTGGAGGAGATATTCCGGCAATTGGATGCCCAGCTTGAAATAAGCGCGTATCAGAACCGGTATACGCTCTATGATCTGGTAAGCGGCTGGTTTTACACCCAGATCGGGCAGACCGGACGGCTTGCCACCTGGTTACAAGATGCTTTTGAGGAAAGTGACGTATCTTCCATGATATACGACTTGGAAAACCTGGTACAAATAAAATGCTATATCGCGGAAAAACGCTACCTTCAGGCCTTAGCTGCCCTTAAAAACGAGAAAAAATGGCCTGAAAGAGCGGAATTCTTGTTTGGCAAGCTTGAGAAGCTGGTCCTGGAAGCGGTATGCTGCTATCACCTCAGAGAAAAAACAGAAGATGCCGTCAAGGTGCTGGAGGCTGCCTACCTGATGGCCGCCTCCAACGGCCTTGAGATGCCCTTTATCGAGGTGGGTCAGGACATGTACACCCTTGCCGGGGCGGCGCTCCAGGCGGGAACCGACGTCATACCTTCGGCTTGGCTGGAACGGATACAGAAAAACGCCTCCGCCTATTGGAAGAAGCTGCTGGTGGTGGTGGAAAAAGACCGGAAACAGCAGGGGGATCTTGAGCAGCAGGAACCGGGGGCCAGCCTGTCCCAGCGGGAGCTGAAGGTCCTGATCGGGCTCTCCCGTGGCTTGACGCGGGAGGAGATCGCCGGAGACAACGCGCTTTCCATCAACACCGTTAAGGCTACCATCACCAGGATCTACAATAAATTGGGGGCGGTGAACCGGGCGGATGCGATACGGATTGCCGGCACCACGGGGATTTTATCCAAAGAAGAATACTAACCTTTATGTTGACAAGCATATTAAAGCCGTATATCATCTTAGAGAATCAAAAACCATAGGAACGGCAGAGTCGGCTTGCATTAGGCAAGAAGCCGTTCTTGAGGCAGGGGTGGTTCAAAAAACAACGGTAAGGAGTGGAGTGATGTGGTGGATGTTCTGGATAATCCTCCCTCTTGCCGGGTTAACCTTAGGCTGGACTATTAGATGGCTATATGCCAGATTCCAATTAACTGCGTCGGAGCAACAAGCCGAACGTATTAAACAGGATGTGATAAAAGAAGCTGAAGCCAAAAAGAAGGAAATACTTCTTGAAGCAAAAGACCAAATTATCCGCGAACGAAACCAGCAGGAGAGGGAGACTCGGGAACGTAGGGCTGAATTGCAGCGATACGAGCGTCGTGTCGTGCAAAAAGAAGAAATTATAGAAAAAAAGACTAGTCAGATCGAAAAAACAGAGCAAATTTTCGCCGATAAGGAACGGAAATTTCTGGAACGGGAACACGCCCTGGGCCGTGAGGAAGAACGGTACCGGGCGGAACTGGAACGAATTTCCGGTCTCTCGATTGAGGAAGCAAAGGGCCTTATCATCCAGGATTTGGAGCATGAGGCACGGCATGATGCCCAGGGCATGATCAACAAGATCGAGCAGGAGGCGAATCTCGCGGCGGAGAAAAAGGCCCGGGATGTGCTGATTGCCACGATCCAGCGGCTGGCCACAGAAGTAACCGGGGAGGTGACGGTTACGTCCGTTACCTTGCCCAATGACGAGATGAAGGGCCGCATTATCGGCCGAGAGGGGCGGAATATCCGTACCCTGGAAACCCTCACCGGGGTGGATATCATCATCGACGACACCCCTGAGGCGGTGGTGATCTCCTGTTTTGACCCGGTGCGTCGGGAAATCGCAAAAGTGGCCTTGGAACGCCTCGTCATCGACGGCAGGATACACCCAGCCCGGATCGAGGAGATCGTTACCAAGGTTTCAAAGGACATTTCCCAGAAGATCTTTGAGGAAGGGGAGCGGGTGCTTTTTGACTTGGGCATCCACAACATCAAACAGGAGGCGATCCGCGCCCTGGGGAGGCTCTATTTTCGGACCAGTTATGGTCAGAATGTGTTGTACCATTCCAAAGAAGTGGCGATTATCGCGGGGATTTTGGCCTCTGAGGTCGGCGCTAACCGGGACCTGGCCAAGCGGGCAGCCCTGCTTCACGACATTGGCAAGGGGATCGAGTCTGACTCGGATCTGAACCACGCGGAAATCGGGATGGACATGGCCCGGAAGATGGGAGAGGATCCGCGGATCATCAACGCCATCGGGAGCCACCATAATGACATGGAGCCATCCTGTATTGAGTCGGTCCTGGTCCAGATTGCAGACGCCATTTCCGCGGCACGGCCTGGGGCACGGCGGGAAACGCTGGACAACTACATCAAACGTCTTGAAAACCTGGAGCATATTGCCCAGGGCTTCACCGGTGTGGACAAGGTCTATGCAATTCAAGCTGGCCGGGAACTGCGGATCATCGTCAATAACGAGGCGGTGAACGACGATCAGTCCCGGGATCTGGCTAAACAGATCGCCCGGAAGATCGAAAGCGATCTCCGCTACCCCGGCAGGATCAAGGTTACGATAATTCGGGAAACCCGGATTATTGAGTATGCCAGGTAGTAAAAAGAAGAAGAAAAACCACGGAGGACACGGAGGAACACGGAGGAAGAAATGAGATTTTGTATTCCTTCCGTGGGTACTCCGTGACATTCTGTGGTTGAGTGAAGAAGAAAAACCACGGAGGATGTATGAGGTTTTGTAGTCCTTCTGTGAAATTCTCTATTATAGAAGAAAGTAGGATGAAGGCGGGGTTATGGCACGGTTGAAGGTAATCATGATTGGCGATGTGGTCGGTGAACCGGGGCTGGGTGCGCTGGAAGCGGCGCTCCCTGGTCTTATTCGGGACCATGAGGCAGATGTGGTGGTGGTGAACGGGGAAAATGCCGCAGAGGGCTTTGGCATGACCGAGGCTGTGTTGCAGCGGATTCTGGCTGCTGGTGTCGATGTGGTTAGCTCCGGGAACCACGTGTGGGAAAAGCGGGAGTTCTGGCCGGTGATGGATGCAGAACCCCGGATCCTGCGTCCTGCCAACTATCCCGCCGGAACCCAGGGCCGAGGGTGGGTCACCTTTGAAAAAGCCGGTGTTTCCTGGCTGGTGGTGAACCTCCAAGGCCGGGAATTTATGCCCCTCATTGACTGCCCTTTCACTGCTTTTGATGGCCTCTTCGTCCATAAGGGGGAGGCTATCATGCTGGTGGATTTCCACGCCGAATCCAATCGGGAGAAAGAGGCCCTCGCCTACTACCTTGACGGCCGGGCCAGTCTCGTGGCGGGAACCCATACCCATGTGCAGACTGCGGACGAACGGATCCTGCCCCAGGGGACCGCCTATATCACCGACCTGGGCATGACCGGGGTAGAGGGGAGCATCATCGGCATGGACACGAAAATCTGTCTTGACCGGGCGCGGAATCAGGTGCTGTACCGCATGGAATGTGCCCACGGTCCAGGGTCGGTTCAGGGGATTGTGGTGGAAATCGACGGGGACACGGGAAAGGCCCTTTCAATCCGGCGGATTAACGGGGCGATTTAACGCAGGACCCCGGTTTTTAAAATTTTCTCAAATTGCAGATCAATATTGTTTTTTATATTATGTTGCAGGGTAAGTAAAATTTCCGTGGGGGAAGCGGCGGTGTAGTCCCCTTCCTCTCCAATATTTGGAATTAATAACTGATAGGCTTCAACCTGGAGCACCTTGGCTAATTTGACAATGGTCTTATCACTCACCCACATCCGGCACCCCTCTATATCGTTCACTGTCTGAGACGAGAGGTTTGCCGCCTCCGCTAATTTTTCCTGGGATATACCTAATAATTTTCTCCTAATTTTTATATTCGCAGATAAAACCTTCCGTAATTGTTCCGGTCCTGAACTCATAAAATTTCCTATTAAAGTTGATCATACGGGGTTGAAAAGAGTTGACAACTAGCCGAAATCAAGTTAGACTTGTTTTCAACAAGTATTGTACTTGTTAATACCGGATTTCTTGAAAAATCTATAAAATGAAGGGATTTTTTTCTTCTTAATTTGGTAGAACAGCATGGAGCATAAGGAGGGTCGTATGTATCATAAATGGGTGTTTTTCACCGTCGTCTTGGTCTTCATCAGCGGGGTGACTTACGGACAGAATACGGTTTCGGATCAGGTATCCGCCGCCTTTAAAGGGGCGCAGAAGGATATCACCATAGCGGTGTTGGACTTCAAAAATATTTCAGGTGAACAAAGTCTGCTTGGGCGCTATCTTTCAGAGCAGGCTATCAATCACCTGGCGACGAAGACCAAATTAAAGGTCGTGGAACGCGGTCAGCTCGATCAGGTCATGCGGGAACTGGATTTTTACTCTGAAGGATATGTTAGTGATGAATCCATGATCGAACTGGGCGGGATGTTGGGAGTGGATGCGGTGGTCCTGGGGACCTTAACCAAGGTTGGCCGGAAGATAAGCGTCAGCATGCGGGTAGTCGATGCCAGGACCGGGGCGATTTTGACCACTGGAAGTAGTGAACTCAAAGGTGCGGAGTACCTGAAGATGTACAGCGAGATCATGAAATAGGAGCATATTATGAAGATAGCCCTTGTATTGCTAATGGTTAGCTTGATGGTCCCTGTTTTTGCCGAGCCCCCGGGGATGAGTGATCGGGATTTTCCCGATTCCCTCTTTATATCCGCCATTGGCATGGGTGCTACGGCGAAGGAGGCGGAAATCAACGCCTTGAGCCAAATTTCCTACTACTTTAAGACTACTGTACAGGCAGAGGAACAGCTCATCTCCCAGTACAATCAGGTGATTTCGGGGAAGCATACTGAGGAATTCAGACGAACAGAGATGGGGAAGAACGTGAAGACCAGCACTGAGGCTGAATTCCGGGGAGTCCGGTTCACCGACCCCTGGTACAATCCTCAAACAAACACATGGACGATCCGGGGGTATATCAACAAGCATGAGGCCCTGGAAAACTATCGGAAACGAATCGATACCAATTTGACCATTGTCGCGTATCTGGTAGACATGAGCAGTCAGCAGACCGAATTGCTCTATCAGTATTGGTACTTAAAGGATGCTGTGGCCATCGCCCGGCTCATTGAGGCGGATATCCGGGCCTCTGCGGATGTGGCAGAATCGGGGGCTAACGCCCAATTCCAGGAGGTTCTGGTCTTTATCCGAAATATCATCACGGACTACAACGGGTTCCGGTCCAGGATCACCTTTGATGTGCATATTGACGCTGATTCTAATGGCCGGGTAGAGCGGAAACTTTTCCAGGTGCTTGAGAGGAACAAGTACGTGTCTGATCCGGATCGCGGCATCTACATCATCGTGGGAGAGATTACCCTCTCAGAGGAAGAGCTGCCTGCGGGTTTCTTTGTTCGTGCCGGTATTGAACTGCAGATGCTGAATAAGGAAGGGGAGGTACTTTTTTCCTATAGTACCAACTATCCTCGCCACGGTTCCAAGAATGTAACTATGGCGTACAATGCGACGTTCCGGGATATTGAACAAGACCTGGAAAGGAACTTTATTGCAGGATTTAACGCCTTTATAGGCGATTAAATTAATTTTTTAATCAATCAGGAGGATTGATATGAAGAAAGCGGTTTTGGTTTCAGCGGCGATTTTCGCCCTGATGTTGAGCAGTTGTGTAAGCGAACCTGCGCCTCAAGAGGCCCCTCGCGCCGGTGTTCCACCGGAGGTCAGCAAGTGGAATGAAGAGCATGGCGGGGATACGTTCTCCGGTATGGGTATTTCCACGTTTGATAACGAGTCGGATGCGTTGCAGCAGGCAACCATGCTGGCCCGGCAGAATCTCGCGGCAAGCTTGGAGACTGAGGTGGCGGCGATATCTGAAAACTACGTGCAACGGTCTGAAGCGAACGGTGAAACGGATCGAGTGGCCAAATTCAAGGATTCGACCAAGCAGTTGGTGAATCAGACGGTTAGCAAGTCCAAGACCTTTGGTCCTTATATGAACGACCGTGGTTCGACCTATATCGTTGTTTATCTGGATAAGCAGAGCACTCAGAAGGATCTGAGCACCTACGTGGATGATATCTTCTCGGCCACTGAATCAGAATTGAACGACATGCTCGGGGTGAATTAACCTTATTTTCTCCTGGTACGGGTGGCGGTGTTCATCACGCCATCCGTATTTTTTCTATTGGAGATGATTTAGACCAGATTATGAAAAATAATGTATTTAAAGAAGAAGAAAAACCACGGAGGACACGGAGGAACACGGAGGGAAGAAAGGGATTTTGTATTCTTTCGTGAAATTCTGTGCACAAGGTATGGAGGAGTGTTGATGAAAAGATTATTGGTATTGCTTTTCTTGTTGGCAGGTATGGTTTCTGTTTTTTGCCAAGAAGAAGTGCTTGTGTTGGATGATGCGTTGCGGAATTCTGTGACGTATCTGGCGGACCGGCTTCCCAAAGGGGCCATTGTGGTGGTGCGTGATTTCACGACTGACAGCGACCGGCTCACCGACTATATTGTCGATAGACTGACTGAGTATATGGACAGTGTTGGGGGATTCACGGTGGTGGAGCGGAAAAACCTGGAAGCTATCGAGGAAGAGCTGGATATACATCAGTCCGGTGAGGTGAGCGAGGCCACTGCCCAGGAGATCGGGCAGAAACTGGGGGCGCAGATCGTGATTGACGGGTCCTTGGACTTTATAGGGAAGGAATATCAGTTGTCGATCAAACCGATTGAGGTTGCGACTGCTGCGGTCAGGGCGCCTCACAGCGAGCGGGTCAGTTTTAACCGGCTGCTTGCGGACCTGTTGGGGATTCCCCTTCCTCTGAAGGGCATTACGGTAAGCAGCCTACCCAAGAAGACGGTCTACAAGCGGCGCGAAGCATTTGAGTCTTCGGGCATAGTGGTAACCGGGACCTACATCGACGATTCTACCGAAGTGGTAAGCGGTTACACCTTGAATCCTGCAGAGGGAGACAAGCAGATTACTGCGGGAAGTGGGAAAAAAACCATAACTGTTACCTATAATGACCAGAGCACCACATTTACTATTACGGTGAACGCCGGTGAAGCGTGGAGCAGCAAGTGGCTATATTTCGGAGCCAGAGCTGGCATTTCCCCGCGGTTCTACAAACTTTCTGATGATATCAGCGGCGAAGTTGAATCACCCGGGATCAGCTTTGAGGCAGGCGCGCATTTCGCCCTACAGATCATCCGTCCTTTAGCGGTGCAGATCGAAGTACTGTACACTGCGGATAAAGTCAAGTATTCGGGTGATGGGTACGAGGCAAGCTTTGAGTCCCATTCGCTGATGTTCCCGGCGCTTCTCAAACTCACGTTCAGGCCGGGGAATTTCCTGATAGCGGCGTTTGGCGGCGCTTACTTTACCCTGCCTCTGGGTGAGTTGAAGACAACAAGTACTGGTGACGAGGCCGGTTCTTTTGACGTATCTATCCCAATCGGTCTCATTGGCGGTCTTAACTTCGGGCTGAAGCTTGGTCCTGGGGTGCTCTTTCTGGACGCCCGCTATGCCAGGGAACTGGGGAATACGAGCATCGACGACGGCAAGGGGCACTTGGCGATTTACTCCCGGGGCATGATGTCGTTCACGCTGGGCTATGAGATCGGGATTATCACGAGGAAATAATTTTTTCTATTAAGGATGACTGTATGAACAAGCAGAAGGTTTTACCGGCATGGGCGGGGCTGTTCTTTGTCGCGCTGGTGATGATGTTGATCGGTTGTGAGATACCAACTGATGATAAATTTGAGTTCCCGATAAGCGGGAGCGAGACAAGTACGGGGGGACTATTACCTGCACCGGAAATTGTAGTTGATGGAACCACCCTTAAACTAACTTGGAGTCCCTCGCCTGAAGCAACTGGCTTTGATATTTATCGAAGGCGTATCCTTAAGGAAGAGGATATAGCGAAAAAAAACGATGAAGGTAATCCCTTGTGGGAAGATCTCAAGGCTGGTGATTGGAACGTCGAGCAATGGGAAGATGCCGCTGTTGTTGGAATGGTCTTCACAGAAGAACAACAGACCCCTTTACACGTAGAACAGGCAAGCTATGAATTATACGACTATTTCACTGAGAAAAATGAGACGTATGGGTATCTTGTACTGGAGTATTACTATAATGTCCGCAAGGATGTCATGATAAAAACATCAGGGTGGTCGAAGGCGGTCAAAGGCCTTGTAAATGATAAATTTCTGGCGGTAGAGGGAGAGGTTCAAGCTACCTATACTCAAGAAACAGGCCGTGTAATCTTTAGTCCCCCTTTGAAACTACCGGAGCCGCACGCCAGGGCGGGTATCAGTAAAATACTATTGGGGTTTGGCTATGCTAGCGATGACTCTTTAGGGTATCCTTATAGCAATCACCTTTATGATAAAGCAGTACCTGAAATTAATCTGAGAACATTAAAATTTGAAGATTTTTTTGATAAATCCGTCTCGTTCAATATTGACTATTGGCCAGTCTATGAAGCAAGAAATTCTGGTTCTCCCAATATACATATACTTCTTATTCCCAATTATCATGTTACACAAAGCGGAGACGATTGGAAGAATATCTCAGTGCGTGAAGGCAATGAAGGGCTGGAAAAACCCATGATGCCGCAGAATCTGCACATAACGGGAGTAACAGAAAGCACCATAAGTCTTGCGTGGGAGGTTACGTCAGGGGCGACAGAATACCGGATATACCGTTCCGATAATCAGGATTCGGGGTATGAAAAGGTTCAAACGGTATCTAATACATCGTACACTGATACGGAACGAAGTCCTTCTACTACCTATTGGTATCAGATATCCGCCTATAATAGTGTAGAAGAGGGATTAAAAACAAAGGCTATATCTGCAACAACAACTGCGCAAGGGGTAACACTTCCCGACGCTCCTCAAAATCTGAGGGAAACAGCGATACCAACAGCGAATACTATAAGCATCGGGTGGGACGCTGTAGCAGGAGCGACAGGGTACTATGTGTACCAGGGAGAAAACAACGATCTGATAGGGACGGTGCAGGCGCCTACAACATCGTATACAAATACCGGTTTGACTCCAAACACGCCTTATTCTTACACCGTAGCCGCGTATAACAGCAATGGAATTGGTCCAAAGTCGGTATATATCACGTGCCGAACTAAGGCAACAGGCAATTCTGGTGATACGCTTACAGCACCCACTGGAGTTAAGGCAACGGCACAGTCTGATGGATATATCAAAGTAGAATGGAATGCCGTGAGTGGGGCAAAAGGGTATGAAGTTCATTTTTCGGAAAGACCGAATGGGAACTATTATTACTATGATGCGGTATCGACTGATGAGACTTGGTACATTGATGAGGATGTTAATCCTGGAGATACTTGGTATTACAAAGTGCTTGCGTATAACGATGCAGGAAGCGGACCCTTGTCCGATTACGACTCCGCAACAGCGCTGACACCTAGTTCCGATGTGCCATCCTCGTTCCTTGGTGCTCCGCAAAAATTCCATGCTGAACCTAGATCTGATGGTATTATGCTAACTTGGGATGCTGTTCCAGGCGCGGAAGGATATACGATCTATTGGTCAAACGAGGAAAATGGTAACTACTTAGCATCGGAATTTCATTTTGATGTTCCTGCTACCCCAAATCCTTACTATCTCGATACTGAGATACCAGAGGAGGAGTATGGGCAGACATGGTATTACAAAGTACTCGCATACAAAAACAGCGGTGCAGTGACTAGTGAGCTTTCTGCTGTAGCATCAGTGGTAGTACCTACTCTTAAGTAAAAGAAGTAGATACGCACTATCAATGACTGTGCCTAGACAGGTACGGTCATTGTGGCTGTAAGGAAGAAGAAAACCACGGAGGACACGGAGAAACACGGAGGAAGAAAGATATTCTATATTCCCTCTGTGAAACTCCGTGGGTACTCCGTGGTGAATCTTTTGCGATTGAAAGAAGAAAAGGAAGAGAGAAAGGCGGAGGGTGGAATTCTTTGATCGGCATGTCTTACTTCCTCCTAAAAAAATTATATTGTCGGGATTCCACCTTCCACCCTTCTTTGGAGGGGGAGGGGGAGAAGAAGGAGGAGAAGAAGAAGAAAAACCACGGAGGACACGGAGGAACACGGAGGGAGGAAGGAAGGAAGGAAGAGGTTTTGTATTCTCTTCGTGAAACTCCGTGGGTACTCCGTGAAACTCCGTGGTAAATTCTTTGCGATTGAAATGAAAAGGAAAAGTTACAGGGAGGAACTATGGTATTTGAAGAATTAACGAAGAATATTATTAAATGTGCAATGGAAGTTCATTCAGCACTGGGTCCGGGATTGTTGGAACATTCATATAAAGAATGTCTTTTTTATAAACTCCAAAAAGAAGGTATGCGGGTAGAAAAGGAAAAAGCTTTACCGCTTGTTTTTGAAGGGGTTACTCTTAATTGCGGTTATAGGATAGATTTATTGGTTGAAGATAAAATAGTAATTGAATTGAAAAGCGTCAAAAAAATTGAAGACATTCATCTGGCGCAAATACTTACCTATATGAAATTAGGAAAATATACAGTTGGATTAATCATTAATTTCAATGTATTATCATTAAAAGATGGAATTAAGCGTGTTGTTAATTAGAAGGAGAAGAAAAACCACGGAGGACACGGAGGAACACGGAGGGAGGAAGAGGTTTTGTATTCTCTTCGTGAAACTCCGTGGGTACTCCGCGAAAAGGTGGAGATGGACTACTATGCGAACATGTCCGCTTTCCGGGAAGAGGGTCAGGAGCAAAAGGCGATTGAGATTGCCCGGAACATGAAAGTCGCTCGGTTTCCATCGGACCAGATCATGACCTTAACCGGTCTTTCCCTTCAGGAAATTGAGGAGTTGTAAACGCTGTTTTCAAACCTTCCTTGCGTGCCTTATGTGGGGCACGTCCGGGTCTGTGGGGGCTCCGGGGAGATAACTCCCCGGTTCTACCCGGCAACCATAGGAGCAATACGTTTCTGGATCACCTCGCTTTATTTAACAGAAAAAAGCCTTGTGCAGCTTTTTGACCACCTCCGCGGCCTGGGTATCATCCACAATAAAACTGATGTTCACTTTGCTGGCCCCCTGGGAAATCATCTGCACCTGTATGTCCAAGGCGGCGCATACCCCGAAGGCCCGCTGCAGGATCTCTGAAGACCGGCGTACATCCCCGATGATGGTAACGATGGCCTTGCCGGTTTTGATCGTTATCGAGGCAATCCGCGAGAGGTCCTCTTGCAGGGCTTTCAGCGTATTAGCTGCATCTATGGTCAGCGAGATGGAAACCTCACTGGAGGCGACCATGTCCACGGAAATGCAGTGTTTGGCAAAGTTGGAAAATACCTCTGCCAGGAACCCGTATTGGCCCACCATCCTGGTGGATACGATGTCCACCAGGATAACATTCTGCCGGGAGGTAATCGCGTGGACCGGTCCGGTCCTTTGTTCCAAAGAAGCGACAATCCGGGTTCCCGGGGCTTCTGGATTATAGGAATTCTTCACCAAGACCGGGGTTCCGGTTTTGGCACAGGGCTGCATGGCCCGCGGATGGAGCACTTGCGCGCCGAAATAGGCCAGTTCCGCTGCTTCCTCGTAGGTAATCGCCTCCAGGGGCCGGGCATCAGGCACTAGCCGGGGGTCTGCGGTGAGGATCCCGTCCACGTCCTTCCAGACCTGGACTTCCTCTGCCCGGCACGCCGCGGCAATGACCGTGGCGGTGAGGTCCGAACCACCCCGTCCCAGGGTGGTGATGGCGCCGTTCCCGTCCTTGGCAATGAACCCCGTAACCACCGGCAGGATACCCTCCTCGATGAGGGGCTTCAGTTTGCCAGGAATCAGGTTCCAACTTTCCTTTGAAAGCCACGCTGCGGAGAATTGTGAATCCGAAAGAAACCCTGCATCCCATGCATCCAGGGCCTGGGCTTTAATCCCGATGGAGTTGAAGTAGGCGGCGGTGATCCGTATCGAAAGCCGTTCCCCAAAGGACACGAGGTAATCCCTGGTCTTGCTGGTTAACTCCTTGATGAGGGATATACCGGTGAGGAGATTCTGCAGTTCTTCCAGCAGGGGCCTGATTTCCTCCTGAACTGAGAGCTTCAGTTCCTGTATGGTTTTTATATGAAGGTCCGCTATTTTATCAATTGATACTGGCCTTTTTCCCGCTTTCAGCACCTCCTCGGCAGCCTCCAACAGGTGATCCGTGGTATCCCCCATAGCGGACAATACGAGTACCGGCTTCCGTTTCAGTTCCGGTCCCACAATCTGAGCAACATAACGGATCCGCTCCGCATTGGCAACCGAGCTGCCTCCGAATTTCATCACAATCATCATGTACCTCTGAGTTTCTTCAATAAAATAAGACTCAAAACCCGGCATATCAGGGTTTATATAATGAGAAACCTATCAAAGAATAAATATCTATACAATCATAATCAAGGGGAATTTCTTCATTTTTAAATACCATGAGCCGCGAAGGGATCGAACCTTCGACCCGCAGATTAAGAGTCTGCTGCTCTACCAGCTGAGCTAGCGGCCCATACAAAATCATTTACTTATATTATCTATAATACAAAAAAGAACCAAACAAGTCAAGTTCCTTTGATTCTTTTTTCAGATTTTCTCTATAAAAAGTGGTTCGTGCGGTTCTGCTCTTAATATTTTACGGTATTTATAGTACATTGCAACGGGAGATTCACCTTATGATTGAACTTATCGCCTTCCTGGGCAACCCCGGCAGGGAATACGCCTGCAACCGGCATAACGCCGGATGGCTTTTGGCAGAGGGGCTACCTTTTTTTTCTTCCCTGAATTGGCAACAGAAATATAAGGGACTGTATGCCACTATGGAGGGAAACCGGCTGCGGACCTATGTTCAGCCGGAACCGGGTCTTGGAGAAACGTCCCCGAAGGCCCTGGATGAACACAAGCTGCCTGCCAAACTACACATCCTCATGCCCCATACCTACATGAACTGCTCCGGTGATTCGGTGTATCAGGGGGCTTCCTTTTTTAAGATACCGGCAGAGCGGATTCTCCTGGTCCATGATGACCTGGAACTACACCTGGGCACCGCGGCCCTGAAGTTTTCCGGAGGGCTTGGAGGCCATAACGGGCTTCGCTCCATGAAGACCCGTTTTAACACCGCCGACTTCTGGCGCCTTCGCATTGGCATAGGCCGGCCCAACCATGATGATATTGCAGGCTGGGTGCTTTCGGACTTTAGCGCTCAGGAGCAGCAGATCCTGGATCAGGTCCTGGAAACCTGCGCCGGGGCCTTGATCCGGGCATTAATCTATGGCCCTGAATCCCTGCTGCCGGAATGGAACAAGAAGAAAATAGTGGAAACACCGCCGGCACGGTGATGTACTACTGCTTATTTTGCGGAATATCCGGCAGGGATGAAAAGCCCTGTTCTAAGTCGGCATCGCTTGGGATGACGTCGCTCATGGTTTTGGCGTTGTAAGCCATGTACGCCGTCATATCAAAATAGCCGGTACCGGTTAAGCCGAAGAGGATGCGTTTCTTTTCGCCAGTCCGCTTGCATGCAAGGGCCTCGTCAATAGCGACCTTGATGGCGTGGGACGATTCAGGGGCAGGGAGTATCCCTTCGATTTTGGCAAAACGAACTGCGGCGTCAAACACATCGGTCTGTATGGCAGAGCGGGCTTCCAGAAAACCGTCGTGGTAGAGCTTCGAGAGGATCGGGTTCATGCCGTGATAACGCAAGCCCCCTGCGTGGTTGGCCGAGGGGATAAAGCCATTGCCCAGGGTGTACATCCGTAACAGCGGCGTGGTCTTTGCGGTATCCCCGAAGTCGTAGGCGTAGCGTCCCCGGGTGAATGAGGGGCAGGAAGCAGGCTCCACTGCGATAAACTGGGTCTTTGATTTTCCGGCCAGCTTATCTCCCATGAAGGGCGCGATTAACCCACCGAGGTTTGAGCCACCTCCGGCGCAGCCGATGATAATATCCGGCTTGATATCGTACTTATCCAGGGCGGCCTTTGCTTCCTGCCCGATGATCGATTGGTGCAGCACCACATGGTTGAGGACGCTGCCTAACACATAGCGGCATTTATCTGTTTTAACCGCGGTTTCAACCGCTTCTGAGATGGCGCAACCCAGGGAACCGCCGGTATTGGGGTTAAGGGCCAGAATCTTACGCCCCGCTTCCGTGGTATTTGACGGCGAGGGGATGAGGTTCGCGCCGTAGGTCTCAATGAGGGCCTTCCGGTAAGGCTTCTGTTCAGAACTCACCTTCACCATGTACACGGTAAGTCCAAGGCCGTAAAAAGCGCAGGCCATGGCCATGGCAGTCCCCCATTGGCCAGCTCCTGTTTCGGTGGTAAGGGAGCTGAGGCCCTCGGCTTTCGCGTAAAACGCCTGGGCCGCCGCTGAATTCAGCTTGTGGGAACCAGAGGTGTTGGTTCCTTCGTGCTTATAGTAGATTTCCGCAGGGGTATCTAGGGCCTTTTCCAAAAACTTGGCCCGAATCAGGGGGGCAGGACGATAGGCCCGGTAAAATTCCTGGAGACCCTCGGGGATTTCAATGAGGCGGGTGGTATCGTCAAGCTCCTGTTTGATACATTCCTTGCAGAACACGACTTCAAGATCCGTGGCAGTGGCAGGTTGTAAGGTACCTGGATGCAGTATTGGGTCTGGTTTGTCCTGCATATCTGCCCGGAGGTTGTACCAATATTTGGGGATCTCCTCCTCATCAAGGTACAGCCGAGTGGGGATTTTCTTTGCCATGATGTTCTCCTTTCATAATGCTGGTATTGTTTCTGTATCCAGAAACGTTTCTATAAATAGAATCATTGTAATTATAGCTATTTCAGATTACTCTGTCAAGGCTACTGACTCAGAGCAATGTTGACCCATAAACCACCGTAGAGTAAATGCCGTTGCCTTGAGCGCTATATGTTACTACTTGAGGTTCGGACAAAATGTATATATTATAGTAGGTAATAGTTGCCAATGGCTATTCCGGGGCACTATAAAGGAAGCTTAGTATGGAGCAATTGGATTTTCCTGCTGATTTTGTATGGGGAACCGCCACTGCCAGTTACCAGGTTGAAGGAGCTGGGCATGAAGGCGGACGAGGTGAAAGTATCTGGGATACTTTTGCCCGGATTCCAGGGAAGGTGTATGCCGGGGAAAACGGGGAGGTAGCCTGCGACCAGTATCACCGGTACCCGGAAGATATTGCCCTCATGGCGAAACTGGGTTTTAAGCGTTACCGCTTCTCCATTGCCTGGCCCAGGATACTGCCTGGAGGTACTGGTTCGGTTAACCCCCAAGGGGTGGCCTATTACCGCGCCCTCTGTGCGGAACTCCACAAATACGGCATCAGCGCCTGTGCTACCCTGTACCATTGGGATTTGCCCCAGGTCCTCCAGGATAAAGGGGGCTGGACAGAGCGGTTTATTGTCGATGCCTTTGAGGAATTCGTCAGGGTCTGCTTTACCGAACTCGGGGACTGTGTGGATCAGTGGATCACCATTAACGAGCCGCTCTGTGTTACCTACCTTGGGTACTATTTTGGCGTACATGCCCCGGGGATACAGTCTCTCGATCTCGCCCTCAAGTCGGTTCATCATGTCAACCTTGCCCACGGGGTGGCTGTCAAAGCCTATCGGAAAACCGGACTCAAGGCCCCCATTGGGATCACCTGGAACCTCAGCACCCCCCGTCCCGCGACAAACCGCGAGGCCGACCAGCAGGCAGCCCGCATGGCCCGGTCCATAGAGTCGGAAATGTTCGCCTTTCCCGTGTTGGGTAAGGGCTACCCGGAAATCCCCTGCGAGTGTACCCTCCCCCTTCAAACCGGTGATTTGGCGACTATTGCCCAGCCAATCGATTTTATCGGGATCAATTACTATTGTGAAAACGCCGTCGGGTATGATGAAACAGCTCCCTTTAAGTACAGCACCCAACCTTGTTGGCAGGACAGCTCCGACATGGGCTGGCCCATCGTGCCGGGGGGACTCGAACGGCAGCTCAAATGGATACACCAGGTGTCAAAAGGTCTGCCCCTCTATGTTACGGAAAATGGGTATGCAGGGAAAGATACCGTGGAAGCCGACGGCAGGGTCCATGACTGGGATCGGATTGGGTATCTCAAGCAGCACCTGGCGGCCTGTGCCAAGGTGATTAAGGAAGGGGTGAACCTCAAAGGATATTATGCCTGGTCCTTCCTGGATAATTTTGAATGGGCCTATGGGTATAGCAAACGGTTCGGCATTGTACACGTGGACTATGCCACTCTGAAACGGACCCCCAAGGACAGCGCCTATTTTTTCCGAGATCTGATCGCCGGTTATGGTGAATGAGGAAATAAATGATAGCAATTGAACTCATACAAGGTGATATTACCAAACTGTCGGTGGATGCCATTGTGAATGCCGCGAACTCAAGTCTTATGGGCGGCGGCGGTGTGGATGGTGCCATACACCGGGCCGCAGGGCCGGAACTGTTAGCTGAATGTCGGGCCATCGCCGAAGCGCGGGGCAGTTGTGCCTGTCCTCCTGGGGAGGCGGTGATCACCGGGGCAGGGCGGCTGCCCTGTAAGCGGGTGATCCATACTGTAGGCCCGGTCTGGTATGGGGGTGGACAGGGAGAGGCTGATCGCCTGGCCGCCTGCTACCGGAACAGCCTCCTCCTGGCAGAAAAGGAGGGCCTTAGCAGTATCGCCTTTCCCAACATCAGCACCGGGGTCTACGGCTATCCCAAGGCTCAGGCTGCGGAGCTTGCCCTCAGCTCGGTTAAGCAGACCCTCCCTGAAACCCCAGGAATTAAAAAGGTTATTTTTGTCTGTTTTGACCAGGAGAACTATGCATTGTATATGCGTTTAAAAGGTGATGCCTATGAATAAGATGATGATTCTGAAACAACATATCCTGCTTATATGCTTTGGTATCGTGATAATCGGTGGTGCTGCTGCCCAATCAGGAGGTCGTATCATGTATGTGGCGGTAAAAACCCTGGAGTTAAAATCCTCCACTGATTTTTTTGCCCGTGATCAGGGGACGCTGTCCTATGGAGACCAGGTTACGGTGCTTCGGCAAGAGGGGAAATGGGTTGAAGTCCAGTCCACTGCTCAAAGCACGGTAAGCGGGTGGACCGTATCTACCAGTGTAACGGCTAAACGTATCACCTCATCCGGTGGGGCAACCTCGGCTTCAGCCACTGAAATTGCCCTGGCAGGGAAGGGATTTAACGCGGCCCTTGAAAACGCCTACCAGGCCAAAGGGAACCTCAACTATGCCGATGTTGAGGTCGTGGAATCCTTATGGGTTTCCAAGGAGGATTTATACAATTTTATCATAGAAGGTCATCTGGCACAGGGAGGCACGTATACCTTTGTTTCCGCTCAAACCGACGCTATAAGCCCGGAAGACGCCTATTATCTCGGTCGTGCGGTAGGGGCCACCATTCTTACGCGGTATAAAATCTATACGGAAGCGCCTGAATTAACGATCTATCTTAATAAAATTTGCAATACCCTGGCCATCAATTCCCCTAAACCAGAGCTGTATAACGGGTATCATGTTGCGATTCTGGACAGCGCCGAGATCAACGCCTTTGCAACCACCGGAGGGCACATCTTTATAACCCGGGGGCTTCTGGAATGTGCGGATTCCGAAGATGCGCTGGCCTCAGTTATTGCCCATGAATTAGCCCACATCCAGCTTCGCCATAGTATGGATGTCATAGAGACAAACCGGCTGGCCCAATCCTTGCAGGGAATCGCCTCTTCTGCTGCCAAGAGTGCTGCCGCTGCCGCCAAGGTGAGCGATCCGGCCCTTGTTTTTGATACCTCAATCAGGGATATTGTTAATACCATGGTTATGACCGGGTATTCTCAGGAACAGGAATTTGAGGCTGATGCAACGGCCCTGTCCTTGTTAACCACCGCTGCTTATGAACCATCAAGCCTGATTGATATGCTTAAAGTGCTGGACAGAAATCAGCCCCGTCATGCCGGAGGATTCAACAAGACCCACCCGGCTCCACTGCTCCGTATAAGCCATGTGAGCTGGACCGTTCGGCGCTACTCCGTACCAGATACCCGTGCATTTCGCTGGGACCGTTTCCGTGCGACTCAACAGCAGGATTAAAAAACATTGTGCTGCCGCTCTTATATCCATCTCGGTGTTTGGAGCGATAAGTCTGGCCCTGGTTTCAGGTTTTTTTGACTATCTTGAGTATAAAACCTACGATTTCCGGGTCCGCCTTTTAGCGAACACCAGCCGGCCATCAGACGATATCCTGGTGGTGCTCCTCAATCAGGCAAGCATTGATTGGGCGAATCAGGAACGGGGGTGGTCCTGGCCCTGGCCTCGGAAAGCCTATGCGGAATTCATTGATTATATGCAGCATGCCGGCGCTCAGGCGGTTACCTTTGACGTTATCTTCTCAGAACCTTCGGTGTATGGACCGGAAGATGACGCCGCCTTTACCCAGGCTTCCGCTGATTTCGGCAGGGTCGTGCAGACTGTTTTTTTCAGTACTCAATCAGGAAAGAGTCTTACCTGGCCTGAGGGTTTAGATAAACCCCTGTTCCAGCCAGATGCATTTGATTCCTTTTTATCCCAATACGATCTCCTCCAGCACACCAACGATACCCAGGTCGGCGCCCAATTCCCCATTGAAGGACTCCTGGAGGCTGCGGGGAGCATCGGTACCATCACGGGAACCGCCGATTCAGACAGTATCTTCCGCAGGGCACGACTCTTTACCCTCTTTGACCATAAGGCCGTACCGGGCCTTGCCGCCGCCTCGCTGTTGACCTCTGGAACTGAGGCCGGGCTTACCTATAATGAACGGAAGCGTTCCCTTGAGTGGGGAGCCTATACCATCCCCGTTGATAAACAGGGCATGAGCCTCCTCCGGTTCAGGGGAGACCTGGACCGGTATATACCTTACAGCGCCGCTGAAATTCTCCAAAGCGCTGAAGCATATACTCAAGGCCGGGAACCGTTGCTCCCCCCGGAAGATTTTTCCGGCAAGTACATCTTTTTTGGTTACTATGCCCCCGGACTTTTTGATATGTGCAACACCCCCATATCGTCGGTGTACCCCGGCGTGGGTATGCACATCACCATGCTGGATAACCTGCTGCAAGGAGACTTTATCCATGAAAGCCCCGGTTGGGTTGATATCCTCATGGGCCTTGCCGCCATCCTCCTGGTGAACCTTCTCACCCTGTATTCCGGACGTATCCCCCTGGCCATAACCGGAGGCGCAGTGCTCCTCATGGTAATGACTGGTTCCGCTATCGCCGCTTACTACTACGCTGGCCTCTGGCTCCCTATGGTGGCGCCTATGGCCGCAGTGGTCCTCACGTTTCTCGCGGCGACCCTGTATAACTACGCCACCGAAGGCAACCAGAAACGGTTCATCAAATCCGCCTTCAGCCAATACCTGAGTCCTGCGGTTATCGACCGGCTCCTCGCAAACCCCGGGCTACTCAGCCTGGGAGGTGAACGCCGGGAGATCAGCATCTTCTTTTCCGATGTTCAGGGCTTTACCAGCATCAGTGAACAACTCGATCCCACCAAGCTCACCGAACTGTTAAACGATTATCTTTCTTTTATGACCGATACCATCCTCGATTCAGGAGGTACTATCGACAAATATGAAGGGGATGCCATCATCGCCTTTTGGAACGCACCGGTCAATCACGAAGACCATGCCGCCCGTGCTCTGGCATCCTCCCTCAGTTGTCAGCAGAAACTCGCAGAGCGGCAGGACTTCTTTGCAGAACAATACGGGTGCCGCCTGTTTACCCGCATCGGACTCAATACAGGGTACGCGGTAGTGGGAAACATGGGCTCCACCAAACGCTTTGATTACACCATGCTGGGGGATTCGGTGAACCTGGCGGCCCGGCTTGAGGGGCTGAATAAACAATTCGGTACCTATCTTATGTGTACCGAAACCACCTTTACCCATGCCCTCCGTACCCAGCCGGTCTTTGGCCGCAAACTAGCCCAAGTCACCGTGGTGGGGAAGCATGAACCGGTTACGGTGTATGAACCTATGTCTGAAACGGCGTTCCGGGAAAAGGAACCGCTCCTCCAGCAATTTGACGAGGCCCGGGATCTTTTTTACCACGGTTCATTTGCCCAGGCCCTTACCCTGTTTGAGGCGCTTACTGAACAGGACCCGCCCAGCTTCTTCTACGCCGCACAATGCCGGTATTACCTGGAACATCCAGCCGAATGGAAAGGGTTTTGGCAGGCCACGAGTAAATAACAATCACTTTTCTTTCTTATCCTTTGACCCGATAAGGGTAAAAGTTAAACCGCTTTGATACCGGCAATCCGGGTTTGCCGGATTTGCAATCTTCCCATTGGCATAGAACCCAATAGAACCGGTTGAAAACTCTTTGGCCGTAGCATAGAGCCTTCCCCATTCCTGACCACCATCTCCCACTACAATTATTTGCAGGCTCCCCGGGGCCTTATCATCACGTATTGCCATGAATAACTCCTTACTACAATAGTAAAACTTAATATAAACTAAAAAAACTTATTATGGAAGGGGATTTCGTAATAGAAAGTACAAAAAAGATTAGCAGGGATAGGACTCGAACCTATGACCTCCGGGTTATGAGCCCGACGAGCTGCCAACTGCTCTACCCTGCGTTGAACTATGTTTTTAATATACTCAATTCAAAAAGATAAGTCAAGTGTTGAACGCATATTTTTCAATTTTTTTTAGCTCAACCGTATTTCGTCGTTGGCCAGTTCCTGCCGCCTGATGTCCCGGAAACGCTGCACAATACCCTCGGTGGTGAGCTTCGCCTTTTCCTCTGCGTCAATGTCCAGGATGATTTCCCCGCTGTCCATCATGAGGAGCCGGTTCCCGTATTCCAGGGCATGGGTCATGTTGTGGGTGATCATCATCACCGTAAGCCGGTACTCCCCGGCAAACCGGAGGGTGAGGTTCATGATAAGCTCCGCGTTTCGGGGGTCCAGGGCCGCAGTATGTTCATCCAGGAGGAGGAGGCTCGGTCGGGACATCACCGTCATAAGGAGGGTCAGCGCCTGACGCTGTCCCCCTGAAAAGAGTTCCACATTGTCGTTCAAGCGGTTTTCCAGGCCCATGTCCAAAACCCGCAACTGCTCCTGGAATTGTTCACGCATCCCTTTGTTCAGGCTTATCTTAAGCCCTTTGTAGCCTTTCTTATGGCAGAGCATCATATTGTCCGCCAGGGTCATCTTCCCTGCAGTCCCCAAGAGGGGGTTCTGAAAGATCCGGCCAATATACCTGGCCCGTTTGTATTCCGCTTCCCTGGTAATCTCCCGTCCGGTGTGTACCTCATCCACTCCCATAACAATACGTCCCGAACTGGGCACGCAGGAGCCGGCGATTACGTTGTACAGCGTGGTCTTACCCGCCCCGTTTGAGCCGATGATGGTAACAAAATCCCCAGACTCTACCCTGAGATTGACCGACCGCAGGGCAATATTCTCATCCGGCGTTCCAGAACCAAACACCATAGCGAGGTTTTCAAGCCGAAGCATGGGCATCTCCTCCAGGGGGCGGCAAGGGTTTCACTTTTGAGGACCGGGGTTTACTCCGAAACCCGGTCTTTGAAATGAGGATACAGAGGATGATGAGGATACCGGTAATGAGCTTGAGGTCGTTGGCAGTCATGTGGAGATGATACCCATAATTCCGGGCAAGGTACATGAGCGCCCGGTACAGAATGGACCCTAAAATAACCCGCAAGGTGAGGGCACTTATCTTGTTGGAACGGATGAGGAATTCCCCAATCATCAATGAGGCAAGCCCTGAAACGATCATGCCGCTCCCCAGGTTCACATCTGCAAAGCCCTGGTACATGGCGGTGAAGGACCCGGCAACCGCGACCAGGGCATTGGACAGGCAGATACCGGTCATCTTGAGGATATCCGGATTCATCCCCTGGGATATGATGAGCTGGGGATTGGCACCGAGGGCGCCCAGGGATAAGCCAAAGTCGGTGTGGAAAAAGAGGTCCAGGACTATCTTGATGATGAGGACCACCAGGACGCAGTACACCACAATGGCGCTTTGGGGCGGCATGAAGGCTTCCGCCCAACTGGATATCCGGCTGAACAGGGTAGGGACCCGGATGAGGGAGAGGTTAGCCCGGTTGGACATAACCCGGAGGTTCACCGAATAGAGCATGGTCATGGTCAGTATCCCTGAGAGGAGGTCTGGAATTTTGAGCCGCGTATGGATCAGGGCGGTAACAAGCCCTGCCAGGGCGCCTCCGGCAAAGGCCAAAGCCATAGCCAGGATAGGAGACACGCCTTTCAGGAGCATCACCGCCATGATAGCCGCCCCCAGGGGAAAGGAGCCATCCACGGTCATATCCGCGAAATTAAGCACCCTAAAGGTGATAAACACCCCCCAAACCATGATACCGTAGATGAGTCCTTCAATAAGAATCCCCTCAATCATAAAACATAAACATCCTATTTAGTGGTCAGTTTTCCGTTTTCAAAAATATAGTTCGCCATGGAACGATACTGCGCCGGAATGGTGATACCGCAGTTCTGCGCCGCGTCAAGATCAAAGAGGAGATCTGATTCCAACGGGTCAGTGAGGAATTTCACCGGCATATCCGCAGGCTTCTTGCCGGAAAGGATATCCGCCACCATGTTCCCCGTGGCAACTCCCGCCTTATAGTAATTGAACCCCGAAGCGATCATGCAGCCGCCGTTCAAGGCCCCGGTTACATCCCCTGAGAATATGGGCTTTTTGGCAGCACTAAATACCTGGACCAGGGCAGGTAAGGCTGAGAATACCGTATTATCCGTGGTGAGGTAGATCCCGTCCACCCGGTTTACGATAGCCTCTGCCGCCTGCCTGAGTTCCGCCGAGGTATTAATGGCCTGGGTTACCAGCTCCAAGCCCTGTTCCTTACAGGCTGCCTCTACCAGGGCAAGGGCGGAAATGGAATTCGCCTCAGAACTGGTATAAATATAGCCCAAGGTAGAAATGTTGGCGATTTCCTTAAATAACTCGATATGATCCTCGGTGGGGATGGCGTCCGACAGGCCCGTCACGTTTCCTTCCCCGTGGGTCAGGGTGGTAACAAGGCCAGCGCCCAGCGGATCGGTTATTGCGGAAAAGACCACCGGCGTATCCTTTAAGGTATTAGCCAGGGCCACCGCAATGGGAGTGCCAATCCCCACCGCCACCATAACCTTATCACTCTTAAACTTGTTGGCAATCTGGGCCGCAGTGTTTATATCCCCATTGGCGTTCTGTAAATCAATGACCGCGTCAACCCCCCGTGCTTTGAGGGCATCCACCACCCCCTGCTCACAGGCGTCCAGGGCTTCATGCTGGACGATCTTGGCAATGCCAATACGGAACTGTTGGGTGGCCCCCTTTGGGGAGGGCTGTTGGCCGCCTGCGGACATCAATAGGATCGCCGTGATACACAACCCCATAACCGTCAGTACTTTCTTCATGTTCTTCATCTGTATACTCCTTTGTATGCATTGAGAATCACCTTTATGCTCAAAACTAAGCATCAAGGATTCTGTGTGTATATTTATGCAATATATCAGGATAGATAAAAATATGCAAGTGGTTGGCCGGCGATACTCAGTTTAGCCATCTGGAGCATTATCGCACCGGTCTTAAAATAGTTGCGTTTCCCCGGTAAAGGGTGAGAGAAAGACCGATGAGATGTTCCACTTTTTGATAGATTTAAAAAACATTGACATAAACTCTAGGGTTTTATATTATATAGTGGTACACCGCAGAAAAAGGTGGAAACCATGCAAATAAACAGGCAAAAGAGTGTAGGGGCAAGATCGAATTCCGGCCTGGATATTGGGAAGAAATCTGTCCGCCAGGTCCTGCCAATGGATAAAGTGCTGATAGACGCGACCGTATAGAAGGAGAAGTACGATGAGATACTTTAATACAACCGGTGTGTGTGTTCCAGAGGAACACTATATGGTTGATATCAGCGGAAAGCTCACGCAAATCAAGGCAATGGTGGATAGGGGCGATTACTTCACCATCAACCGGGGACGGCAGTATGGCAAGACTACGACCTTGCGGGAACTTCATAAACGGCTGGAAGCGAAAACACCGCCAACGCAGTTGGCACAGTCCCCGAATGCATATATCTGTATCCGTATCAGTTTTGAGGGGATTAGTATCTCGGCATTTGAACGGGTAGAAGCGTTTTGCCTGACCTTTATGGAACTGGTACGGGAGGCGCTTGAACTGTCCGGTATGGTGGAAGATAGCTACGCGGCGAGTTGGGTAGATGAAACCGTTACGGACTTCACGCCATTAAGCAGGCATATCACGAGACTCTGCCGGAACAGGAAAGTCGTTCTGATGATCGACGAGGTGGATGCTTCAAGCAACTATCAGATCTATATCCGTTTTCTGGGTATGCTCCGTGCCAAATACCTCCAGCGGAGAGACGGTGCCGCCACCTTTCAGAGTGTGATCCTTGCCGGGGTCTATGATATCAAGAACATCAAATTGAAAATGATAAAGGCAGGGTCATACACTCCCCAAGCTGTCGAAGGATCGGTATACAATTCGCCGTGGAACATAGCGGCGGACTACGAGGTGAATATGTCTTTTAATCTTGCTGACATCGCTTCTATGCTTACCCAGTACGAGGCCGACCACTGTACTGGTATGGACATCCCGGTCATCGTGCGGGAAATCTTCGACTACTCAGGTGGTTATCCTTTCCTCGTGTCCCGGATCTGTAAGCTGATTGATGAAAAACTGGACAAGAATTGGACACTGAACGGGGTACAGAACGCGATCAGATTGGTACTGAACGAGCAGAATACCCTCTTCGATGACATGATCAAAAACCTTGAGATGTATCCCGATCTGTACCAGTTCATCTACGAACTGCTCATCGTGGGTGAGAAAAAGCTCAATTCGGTTCAAGATACAGTGGTAAACCGTGCGCTGATGTTCTGCTTCCTCAAACGGCAGGACAACAAACAGGTTGTTATCCACAACCGGATTTTTGAGATTGTCATAAGCAAGTACATGCTTACCAAAGACTCCCGCGAAAAAAAAGAGAAGCGGGTTACCAATGTTCTCAAGGTTGATGTGATCAAGGATGGCCACTTTGACATGGAGCTTTGTCTGCGTAAGTTTGCCCAACACTACCGCGACCTCTTCAACGAGAACGATATCACGTTTCTGGAACGCCAGGGCAAGATGCTCTTTCTTTCCTACCTCGCGCCGCTGCTCAATGGCGATGGGTTCTATCATATCGAAAGCCAGCTCTCCGACCTCCGCCGCATGGACCTTGTAGTGGACTATAACCGGGACCAGTTCATCATAGAACTGAAGATATGGCACGGCGAAGTGGGGCATGACGCGGCCTACGAGCAGCTTGCAGGCTACCTGC
>JAITQK010000012.1 GCA_031288975.1 Treponema sp.
ACCATTTACGATATTGCGAAGGAGGCGGGGGTTTCTCCGGCCACTGTTTCCCGGGTACTCACCAATAACGCAAAGGTCAGCGACAGCAAGCGGGAGCAGGTCGAAGAAGTCATACGAAAACATCAATTTAGGCCAAACGCGGTTGCCAGGGGGCTTAGTACTTCCACCCGCATCCTGGGGCTCATGACTGCGGACATCCGCAACCCTTATTACGCGAATTTGGCGGTGGAATGCGAAAAAGCCGCCTATGAACGGGGCTATACCGTACTGCTCTGCAATATTTTTAATGATAAGGGGCTGGAAGACGCCCATTTGGAGAAGCTCTGCGCCCAGCAGGTGGAGGCTATCATACAAATCGGCTGTCGGGTGGACGATCTTGTCTCTGATCCTGCCTATGTTGAGCATGTAAACCAGATAACCCGCGGTATTCCCTTCATTATTTCGGGAAAACTGGACAATGTGGACTGCTATGCCGTAAAAATCGACCACGGCGAGGCAATGAAACTGGTCATGGACCACCTGGTTTCCCTGGGCCACCGGGATATCGCCTTTTTCGGCGGCGCCTATAGGGTGGAATCTACTACCGAAAAACTCCAGCAATACACCTATTTCCTGGGCGCCCACGGACTTTCTTTCAGGGGGGAGTACATCCAGGAGGGAAATTACGCCATGTCCGGGGGATACGACTGCATGAAGCGGCTGCTGCGCTGTCCGCATGTACCTACCGCCGTCATTGCTGTCAATGACTACAGCGCTGTCGGGGCAATGGAAGCCGCGTATGAGCAGGGGCTGTCCATACCGGGGGATATCTCCATCATCAGCTTTGATAATACCTTCCTCTGCGACGCGGTACAGCCGAAACTGACTTCGGTGGACTATAACTACCCCGAATTCGGGAAACTCCTTGTTGAAACCGCTCTCAAAATCGTTGAGAAGCAAGAGGCCCCAAAGATCCAGTATATCAAGCCCAGTCTCGTAATTCGGAATTCCTGTACCGGGGTCTATGGGGAATCGATGAGAAAAATTCGTGAATTTTCAGAAAAAAAGCTTGACAAACCAAAAAAACGGCCCATATAATAAATAACAGATTGAAACCGGTTTCACCGAAGACCGGGAGGAGGGAATAGTGGCCGCTTTGGTTCAGAACAGGAAGGGGACTCTGCGGAAATTGAAGGACTCCAGGACCTTGATTTTGATGTGTACCCCGGCAATTCTCTTCTTTATTGTCTTCAGTTACATCCCCATGCCGGGGGCATATATCGCCTTTACGGATTTCAAATACAACCTGGGTATTTTCGGCAGCCGCTTCGTTGGCTTTGAAAATTTCAGGTTTCTGGTCATCAGTGGGAAGCTCTGGCAATTAACGCGGAACACCATTTTGTACAACCTGGCCTTTATCGGTCTGGGGAACATACTCCAGATATTCGTCGCCATTTTATTGAACGAAATACGTATTAAATGGTTCAAGAAGGTCAGTCAAACCATCATGTTCCTTCCGTATTTCATTTCGGCGGTTCTGGTCGGTTTTCTGGCCTACAGCATCCTGAATTACGACTTCGGCTTTATACCCAATCTGATCAAGGCATCGGGCGGCAATCCTCCGATTTTTTACAACAGTCCCCGGGTCTGGCCTTTCATCATCATACTGGTGCATCTGTGGCAGTCTACCGGTTACGGTTCCATCGTGTATTTTGCCGCCATCATGGGTATAGACACCACCATTTACGAAGCGGCGGAAATCGACGGCGCCAACGCCATTCAGAAGATCCGGTATATCATCCTTCCGAGCCTCAAGCCCACAGCGGTCATCCTGATACTCTTCTCCATCGGGGGCATACTCAAGGGGAACTTCGGCCTTTTCTACAACCTGGTGGGAACTACCAACGCGGCCCTGCAGCCTCTTACGGATATTATCGAAACCTACGTGTACCGCAGCTTGATGAATCAGTTCAACTTTTCTTATTCCGCGGCGGTGGGACTCTATCAATCGGCAGTGGGCTTTTGTATTGTCATGACGGCCAACTGGGTTATTAAAAGAATCGAGAGCGATTACGCGCTTTTTTAAAAGGAGGAATCCTGTGGCTAATCAAACGAAGGTCCGAAAAGATCCTGTATCCATGGGCGTTACCGTGTTTGCCGTGGTGTTTGTGACGATATTCGCGGTTCTGTGTCTCCTTCCGTTTGTCATGATGGTTTCGGCGTCTTTCAGCTCCGAGAACGTCATCATGACTGAAGGGATAGGCATTCTTCCCAAAGATTTTTCCGTCGAGGCCTACAAGATAGCCTTGAAGAACCCGAAATTCATAGTCGGCGCTTATATTGTAACGATCGTGCTGACGGTTACCGGTACTATCACGGGGCTTTTTATCATCTCCATGACAGGCTATTCCCTGTACCGGCCGGATTTTTTTATCAGGAACAAGATCGCTTTTTTCTTCTATTTTACAACGCTTTTCTCCGCGGGCCTCGCTCCGTCCTATATCTGGATGACCAGGTACCTCAACCTCAAAAACAACTATCTGGCGGTGTTCCTCCCCCTGCTCATGTCGCCCTGGCTTATTATCCTTATGCGCAATTTTATGAAGTCTGTTCCCTTTGAAATAACCGAGTCCGGGAAGATAGACGGAGCGGGGGATTTTACTATTTTCATCCGGCTCATTTTCCCTATGATGAAACCCGCCCTTGCCACTATCGGGCTCTTTCTGGCGCTGAGCTACTGGAACGAGTGGTACAATTCCATGCTCTACCTGCCCAATCTGGACTATAAGCCGCTCCAGTACTATCTCTACAAGATCGTGAATGAAGCGGCGGCCCTGCGCCAGTCCCTGGCGGGTTCAGTGGTTATCATCGGGGCCTTGCCGACGACGACGCTCAAGATGGCCACCGCTGTGCTTGCCACCGGTCCCATCATTCTCCTTTATCCTTTTGTGCAGAAATACTTTATTTCGGGGATTGTGGTTGGTTCCGTTAAGGGATAACCCTATCAAATATTTTATGGAGGTTTGTATGAAAAAGATGATGAAAGCGGCGGCACTATTGCTGCTCGTTCTGTTCTCCGTTTCGGCTGTTTTTGCCGCCGGCGGCCAGCAGGGAAGTTCAGGCGGGAGGGTAACTCCCATCAACCTGCTCCTCTTGGGTAATAAGCCGACCAATGGCCGGGCGGACGCGGCTATCGCGGAGATCAACAAGATCGTGGGGCCCCGCATCGGGGTGGAACTCCGGACCCAGTACATTGAATGGGCGGACTGGCAGAATCAGTACCAGCTTGCACTTGCATCGGGGGATCCCAACATCGACCTGGTGATCACCGCCACGGACTGGCTCTATGCCTGGGAACTTTCCCGGAAAGGGGGGTTCTATCCCCTGACACCAGAACTGCTTCAGAAAAACGCGCCCAAAACCTGGGCGGCCATTCCCCAGACCACCTGGGACCTCTGTACGGATCAGGGGAAGATCTGGTTCATTCCCGAAGATCAGTACAGCCAGTATACCAACCACGGGATGTTCTGGCGCGGGGACTGGGCGCGGGCAGGCGGTCTCAGCGACATTACCAAATTTGAAGACCTGGAAACCTATTGGGACATTGTGAAGAAGAACCACAGCGA
>JAITQK010000069.1 GCA_031288975.1 Treponema sp.
AGAAAACTGGTCATCAGGATGAGGATACTCGGGGCCAAGGAAAGCATGGTGATGAGCAAGAGGAGCTGGAGGGAAAAGGCAACTTCCTGGCCGGTTTCAGGGTTCCTGACCGTGAGGTCAATAAAGGGAATCACCGGACTTGCAGTAGGCTGCGGAATATTCATGGTTCCCGGACTTGCCATATCCGGGAAACCAGGTGTTTGAGCTGAAAGCAGAACCGGAAGAAAAAAAAGACACGCACAAAAAACCATTCCCGCGAGCCTGGCATATTTCATCTAAAGCCCCCGCAGCCTTTCCCGGCGTTTACGAACATTTTCCGCTTTAATACCCTGGGCGTCCGGAACCGCTCCTCCTCCCAAGCGGCGCAGCATCTGTGAAAAATCAAACAACTTTGCTGTTCCCATTTCAGCATTTTTACGGGATTCATCAAGTAGCATGGCATCTATTGTTTCCTGATCCCCTAACTCCGATATGAGGGAAACTCCCCCTTCACTGGCCCCGACGAGCCACGCCTTGGAACCAACTGCTACCACGGCAGCAAAAGCGCCTGCCCCAACATGAACCCGCGCAAGCACCTTGAGATGAGGGTTCTTCTGTTCCGGGGGCCGGGAAATCCGTTTTAAAAAAAAGACAATCCCATAAATTGCCACAGCGACTAAGGCAAGCACCAGGATCATGCGGAGGATTGAAAAAAACGACACCCCTCCTTGCAACGGAACAGGCTCATTCGCCGGTTCCCCCAGGACTATGGCACGCTCCCCCTCACGACCGAGGCTTGTAAGCCCTTCGCTCTGGGTTTGAGCGGATAATCCAACACCCCCATCGCTAAACAAACCGCCTATTAAAATCACGGCTACTATGATACGAAACGGTCCCAGTTTCCCCTCCCCTGTACAACGGAATGATATAAAGTTTAATTCATCTCATGCGCCCGTTCCATGGGGGAAACAATTTCCGTAACCCTGACACCAAAGTTTTCGTCAATGACCACCACTTCTCCCTTGGCAATGAGCTTATGATTCACCAAGATATCCACCGGTTCACCGGCGAGTTTATCTAGCTCTATGATCGTACCTTCTCCCATCCCCAGAATTTCCTTGATGAGTTTCTTGGTACGCCCCAATTCCACGGTCATTTCCATGTAAACATCCATGATAAGACCGATATTTCCATGCTCTTGAGCAGTAGGATGGGGCATGAGATTCGGGAACTGAACTGATTGTACATTTTGTACGTTACCTGCCCCCATCCCCCCACCGGGTGTACTTCCCATACCTTGCATTCCTCCCATCATGCTATTCATTGAACCCATAGCAGCCCCGCCTCGGGAAGGCGCAGCCGGGGCGCTTCCTCCTTTGAGGGCACGGGCGATACCTGCCCCAACACTGGAACCAAAGACCTCCCAGAGCTGCCGCGTTTTTCCATCTCCTAAATCAAGCTGATAGCAGGCAACCGGAAAATCAGTCCCCGGCAGCGGAGCCGTGGCCCTGGGCATATTAACCGCCTCTGGAGAAATCGAAGCAATGGATTTATTCCCGGTCTTATTGGTCAGGCCAGTAATCAGGGATCCCACGAGCTGGGAACCTGCCTCACCGATGACCGACAGGGTCATATCATCCATCTTGACTTCAGCTTCCTCGGTTTTAAGCATAAAACCAGCGATTGCCTTGGCCGCATCCTCCGGCAGGATAAACATGTGCTCACCAGGAAACCCGGAACTAAAATCCGCCTTAACCACTGTAACCATATCGGGGAGCTGTTCCTGGAGGACATCCTGGTTGGTAAAAGACACCTCAGGTCCCTTCAAGGTGGCATTGTCTATGGACCCCGCAAGGGTGGAAGACAGGGCATTAACCGTGGCAGACAGAAAATTCTGCAATGTCGCCCGATCCTCTTCGGAACCCCTTGGTGCGACCGCTGCCGCAGCACCACCAGGAGCATCGCCACCTGATAATAATGCGTCAATTTCAGCCTGCGAAAGAGCGCTATCGCTCATAGTTCTTCCTCCTCATCAGATGTGAGTTCTTCAAAATCTTCCTGCTCAAGTTCCGCGGTTTTCTTAATAATCTGTACCGCCATTTTCTTGCCAATGACCCCGGGCCGGCAGAGAAATTTCTTTTTATTACCGATATTAAGGGAATAGGGATCACCCACACGGGTATTGTAAAGGCATACTACATCCCCAACCTGCAGGGAAAGCACATCCCTGACCGGTACCTGTATCTCCCCTATTTCGGCTACTACATTAACATCGACGGTTGCGAGCTTTTCCTTGAGGATATTAAGATTTTCTGTGGTAGTTCCCCGGCGCACCGAAGAATACCAGAACTGGGCAGAAAGTTTCCCGATTATCGGTTCAATCGTCAGATAGGGTATGCAGAAGTTCATCATCCCCTCCACATCCCCCACCTTGGTTTCCAGGGTAACCAGGATCACCATTTCCGTGGGAGGTACTATCTGGGCAAACTGGGGGTTCGTATCAATCTGGCCCAAACGGGGCCGCAAATCAATGACCGTGGTCCAGGCTTCCCGCATGTTCCCCAGGATCCGGACAATGATCCCCTCCATAACCGAAGTCTCGATATCCGTCAGCTCATGCTGGGCCTTGGCGCCCTCACCGCTACCACCGAACAGACGGTCGATGACGGAAAAAGTTATGGCCGGATCAATTTCCAGGATGGCGTTTCCTTTCAAGGGATCCATGTTGATAATCGCGAGGGTAGTCGGCGTCGGAATGGATCTGATAAATTCTTCATACGTAAGCTGATCCACCGACGCCACATGAACATGAACCATGCTGCGCAGCTGGGCGGAAAGGCTCGTGGTGGTTAAACGCGCAAAGGTCTCGTGCATAATCGAGACTGTACGGATCTGTTCCTTAGAAAATTTATCGGGCCGTTTAAAATCATATATCTTGATTTTACGGGTATCTGCGGTGGGCTTAAAATCATCCGCCTCGGTATCTCCGGCATTTATCGCGGTAAGTAATTGATCAATTTCATCCTGGGACAGAACTTCGGTCATACCCGTCTTCCCCGGACATTTTTAAAATATCCGGCTCCTCCAATTTATGTATTTATCAGGTTTTAGCTTTATACTCCCTAATATAAGGAAGTATAAACCGCTTTTTACGAAATTTCAATTAAGGACCCCCTAATTGATAAAAATTGTACAAATGGTTCGCCGTGAGAAGGAAGACCTTCCTGATAAAACACCCTTCTCACGTCAATACCTCACATTTCCATGACATCAAGCTGGTTAAACAGAATTATCCGGGCTTTTGCCGTATTAAGCAACATGGTATTGAGATGTTCTATGATATTCTGTTTTAGTTGCGTTTCATTTTCAGGCCGCAAATCAACGGCGAGTTTACCATTGAAATAACTCCGCACAAAATCCCGCAGTTCATACAGCCGGCCAGTTAATTCCGTTGCGGCGGCATTATCATTGAGATCGTAACCGATAATCATATCCACCACCACCGCATAGGGGGTTGGATCCTGGGTACGGGTCCGTATTGAGCCGATAGCGGTAAACATGGAATACTGGGGCTTAGTCCCCAGATAAGGGGAATTTTCCGGGACCAGGGTCTGGGATTTCCCCCCCTTATTGAGAATACTAAACGTAATGACCACAATGGTTACGATCAATATTAACGCCCCAAGCCCCATAGCTACAAATTTGAGCAAACTGGGCAATAACGCGATTAAGCCAGAAGTCTTCTTTTTCTTAGTAGAGGCACCCCCTTCTTCCGGGGTTTCGCCACTCTCCATACTAAGGTCTTCATTATTTTCAGCCATGCTACCTCCAAATCCTTATTTCTATATTACCATAGCGTGTATACCGCACACTATAAATGGCCCTCATCAAGGATAATGACATCAACCCGCCGATTATAGGCCCGGCCTTCTGCTGTTTCATTAGTGCTTACCGGCATGGTATCGGCAAAACCCGCTACCTGGAAGCGTTTTTCTTCAACCCCAATATCGGTGAGATAATGGAGTACCGCTATGGATCGAGCGGTAGAAAGCTCCCAGTTCGATTCCCACAGCCCCTCCCGGGGGTCCACCGGAATCGAGTCGGTATGGCCTTCTATCCTGAATTTCCTGCCCCGCACCTCCTCGGAATTCAAGAGACTCCCCAAACGCAGGAGCATCGCCCTGGTATTCTCTATGTTAATGATCGCGCTGGCAGAGTTAAAAAAAGCATCCGAAGCAAAACTGATGATAAGCCCCCGTTCATCCTGGGTTATCTTCATCGTTTTGGTTTTGACTTCGGGATTAAAAAGACTCACCGCCTTCTGCAGCGCAGCACCCAGAGAACGCCCCTTGTCCATAGAAGGCAGAGACATGATGGTATTACCCAGTTCAGCGCTCTTACCGCTGGTTATGGTATTTCCACCGGTTGAAGCACCCATGCCGATATTGGATATCGCCGAAATAAAGGCTGCCATTTCCGCAGGATCCGCTTCAGTTGTATCAAACAGGGCAACAAAGAAACAGAGCAAGAGAGTAACCATGTCGGAATAGGTTACGATCCAGTCTCCTTTTACCCCTTCATCTTCTTTTTTTTTCCGTGCCATAAGTTACTCCAGCCCCGATGCCTGTTGCGCCGCTTTACGATCCCCTGGGGTCAGGTATGCAAGGAGCTTCGTCTGCAAGACCCGGGTGTTTTCTCCGGCCTGGATAGAGAGAATCCCCTCAATGATCATTTCCTTTACCTTGGTTTCCATGGCATCCCGGGTTTTGAGCTTCCCTGAAAGGGGAATCATGATCAGGTTGGCAATCATGGCCCCATAGAGGGTGGTGATAAGGGCGACCGCCATGTTGGGTCCCAAGGCGCTTTTATCTTCCAGGTTTTTCAACATGGCAATGAGACCAACAACGGTGCCCAACATCCCAAGTCCTGGCCCCAGAGTACCCCACATGTTGACAACCGCGATTTTACCGCTATGCCGATCCTGGATCTGGTTCAGTTCGCTTTCAAGAAGCTCCCTGATGATAGGCCCTTCGGTACCATCCACCACGAGGCGCATCCCATTCTTCATAAATTCGTCATCCAGATCTTCCAGTTCTTCTTCCAAGGCCAGGAGGCCCTCCCGTCTGGCCTTTTCAGAAAAGGCCAGAAGCCGCTTGATTACTTCCTGTTCGTTGAAATGGGGGATCTTCATAGCAAGCCCCATGGTGCCGAAAACACCCAAAGCTTCGGGAATACTGCAAAAGGTAAAAAGCCCCAAATAAGAACCCACCACCGTCATAAAGAAGGAGGCAAGGTCCATATAGGTCAGTATGGTACCCCCCGAGGTATAGATTGCCATGATAGTCATGGCAAAACAACCCACCAATCCAATTATGGTAGATAGATTCATAAATTAATCACTCCTCATTTTTAAAGGCACCAATTTGCCGGCGGTATTCAACGATCCGTTCGAGTACATCAGGCACATCTTCAAGGACGATCAAATGCTTCCCCGACAACATGAGCAGATTAGTATCCGGCTTAACTTCAATGGATTCAATCTGATGAGGGTTAACGTAGTATTCGGTGCCGTTAAGCCTGGTTACTTTAATCATTCAAGACCTACCGTTTAAGGCTCAGAAGTTCCTGCAAGAGCTGATCCGCCGTCTGTATGGTCCGGGAATTTGCCTGAAACCCACGCTGGGTAACGATCATGTCGGTAAACTGCTCGGCCATGTCCACGTTGGACATTTCCAGGGTTCCTGAGATGAGTTTGCCTTTGCCCGCTATGCCCGAAGGCCCGATATTGGCCTCCCCTGAGTTATTGGAAACCACAAAGTTACTATCCCCGGATTTTTCAAGCCCCCCCTGGTTGGTAAAGCTGGCCAGGGCAATCTGCCCCAGGGTCCGGCTCGTACCATTGGAATACACCCCAGTAATGACCCCGCTCTGGGCTATCTTGAAATTATCAAGGTACCCCATGGTATACCCGTCTTGAGAGATCGCCTTGGTAGAACTTGCCTCGGCGAACTGGGTCATGGAATTGACAAAGCCCCCCACTGTTCCCAGGTTCAGGGTGAATTGCTGCCGTATTGGGGCACCCTCTTCATCAGGAACCGTGTTCGGTACATCATAGGCCACGTTCATGAGCACGTTCCCCGCACCGCCGGATTCGTTCCCCGCACCGTCTACGGCGCTCACCAGGGTGCCATTATTGGAAAAGTTTACCGTAAAGTTCGCAGCCTCCCCGGCCGCAGGAGCCGCCTCACCGAGGCCAACCGCCGTGTTGGTACCTGCCTCGTTTTCAGGGTCCACATTCACCGCCACATCCCAACTATTCGGGGCCTCCGGGTCCTGACTACGGGTCAGGGTCACCTCTAAGGTATGTTCGATCCCAAAGGTATCGTAGACCTTAATAGAGGTATTCCAGGTCCCGTTGGCACGTTCCAGAGCAGAAGCACCTTCGGCAGGTATGACCGGGGTCCGTTTATCCAGGTTACAGGCGAAGTTGACCGCAGTCGTCGCCCTGGCAGGGTCCTTGGAACCCACGGGGATGATGAGGTCTTCCACTTCTCCTGAAACATTCAGGATCTGAACGCCCTCCACTTCCTGGCTCATCCAGCCCTGGACCCGCATCCCATTGGCAGGATTCACCAGGGTGCCGTTCTCATCGAGGTTAAACGCCCCAGCCCTGGTATAAAAAGAATTACCCCCGTCTTTCAGGATGAAAAAGCCCGCCCCCTGGATAGCCAGGTCCGTGCCCACGCCGGTGGACTGGAGGGATCCCTGATTATGGATCGTATCAATGGCAGCGATGGACATGCCCAGGCCCACCTCTTTGGGGTTTACCCCCCCAATCTCGTCGGTTGGACGGGAGGCGCCTTGCAACTGTTGATAGAGCAGGTCCTGAAAATTGACCCGTCCCTTTTTAAAGCCCGTGGTATTGATGTTGGCTATGTTATTGCCAATCACATCCATCCGGGTTTGATGATTCTGAAGTCCCGACACACCGGAAAACAATGATCGCATCATATCGCATTACTCCTCAAATACCTTTGTTACCTGGTCCCACTGATAATAAGTACCGTTGACCAACACCTCCGGGGCGGCGCCACGGGTTACCGCTTTAACCGTACCCTGAACCAGCTCATCCCCAACCACCAGTTCCACGCCTTTTCCCAAGGCCCCTACCGCCTCATTGCCCGCAAGCATCTGGTTGAGCCGGGAAAAATCATTGGCCACACTGGTCATCTGGTCCAAAGCAGAAAACTGGGCCATTTGGGCGATGAATTCCTTATCCTCCATGGGAGCCGTTGGGTCCTGATAGGAGAGCTGGGTGATAAGGAGTTTTAAAAAATCATCCTTCCCCAGATTCTGTTGAGGATTTTTCCCCTGGTTTATCGTGCCGTTGTGTTCCTTAACAATTTGGGCGATATCCGCCTGTTCCTGTGCACCAAGAATTGCTTGAAGCGCCATACTGATCTCCCTTTGCTCCTATGCCAACATATTGATTGGGATATAATCCTGCTGGATCCGTCCCGTTACATCGCCGCGCTCGTTTTGCTCAGAGTATACCCCTGATTCCTCGTCCAGGGCATACTGGGAAGCGACGAACCGTTCCGAAAAGAACCCGGTCTCACCTCCCCCTTGCCAATCCGTTCCTTCTCCTCCGGTACCAGTACCGGAAGCAAGGGCCGTATCGAGGCTGGTCTCACCAAACCCCGAATCCCTAAAGGCCTGTTCCAGGGAATGTACTTCCCGTTCAAATGCCCGGAGGGCTTCTTCGCTTTCCACGATAATGTGCCCCGTTATCTTGTTTTCGGCCATTTCAAGACGTATCTTTACACTTCCTAAAGATTCTGGCCGGAGGGATAAGCGAATAGTTCCGGCTCCATCATCTCGTAACACAACCGAAGCCTGACGCACGATATCCCCGTTCAGATTTTCATGCAGTTCCCGGGCCAAAATATCCTCGAAAGCCTGGGCAGGGCGCTTATCTCCAGAGATATCGCTCTCGCTGTACGTTCTGGGTTCCGAAGGAAGTTCTACCAGGAGTTCTGTCTCATGGGCACTTACCACTGGACCTACGTCCCCGGCGCCTTTCAGCTCTCCCTCAGGGGCAGCGGTTTCCCGGGAACGCAGATCCTGCACTTCCAGGCCCAGCCGTTCCCGGCGTTTATCCCGGGCCTTGGCATCCGCAACCTTGGCGCGACCTGTTTTGTCATCCCCCGGCACTTCCCGGCCCTGCAGGACAACCTGGGGAAGATCCTTCTTCTGGGCGCTACCACCGGTAATCCGAGGCCCCCCTTCTTTTTCAGCAGTTTTCCGCCCCTTTGGGTTCCGATCATCGGCTTTCAGTACCTCCTGGGCCACCACCGTACCGGTATGTGCCCCATTTTTCACCTCAGCCTTGAGACCGGTCTGGGCCGTTTCTCCAGGAGGGACCGCTGTCTTTGTCTTTACCGATGCATTTTGAAGGGAAGGACCCGTGTTTTGCATCTTGGAATCTAAGCGGCGGGAAACAGAAGGCGCCTTTTGAACCGGTTCAGCAGCAGTAGCGAACCCAAGACCCGCTTCCAACACGGGCATTTCACCGACCAAGCGCTTGGAACGATCCGGTCCGGTTCCCGCTTTTTTTACGGCCTTTGCGTCCAAGGCAACAGCCAGTTTTTTTTCCCCATGCTTGCGGCCCTTGGGACCAAGGTCCTGTCCGCCTTCGATCTTACCAGGGCCTTGTTTTGGATTCCGGACCAATCCCTCAAGGAGCTTGGCAAACACCCCCAGCCGGTCGTTTTTAAGGGATTTTGCGGCAACCCCCTTGGTTGATGGGGATTTCCCACCTGGATCTCTGGGAATATCCTGTAAATTTTGGGGGGATACATACATAAATCCCGGCCTCCTTATCAGTTGATTCCGGAGAAACCGGGATGCACTAGTTGAGACTAGAAGGTCTTATCGCCATCTTTCGCTGCAACTCCGCTGCCCGTTCAGGGGGCATGAGCGACAACCAATAGGACACGATAGATGCAGTCCCTTCTGCTTGTGCAAGTGCTTCGGTCTTCCGGAACACGTCGATAACATCCTGATCACCCATTGCGGCAATGATACCCACCGCCCGTTCAGGGGGCATACCATTTAAATACCGGGCATTTTGCTCGACGTTTCTATCTTTAGTTTCGGCTTCCTGAATCACAGCATTGAAGGAATTCTCCCGTTCATCCAGCGCTTTTTGCCGTTCTTCCAATTCCTGGGCCATCTGCTCGATTTCACCCCGCCGACTCTGCATATCCTGCTCCTGTTTTTCCAGTTCCAGGTTACGCAATTCCAGGGCTTCAAGCCGTATGGCAAACCGTTCCCCGTCCAGGGAAAACACCTCATCCGCCTGAACCACACCTTGGGTGCGCCCGTTACGGCCAATGAAGCGGTATAAGGGGGACAAAAGCGTCTTGGCATCGATTACATTAAGATAATCAAACCATACTAACCCCCCGCCTGCCAGGGCAACGATGAGGAGTAACAAAACCAGTACCCTACCGAGTACCCGCTCTCTTCCAATTGCGGCCACCTATCATTTCCTCCACTTATTTCTATCATGGTATTTCCATCGGTATCCGTCAAGCAATCATTGATACCCCAACAGCTCAATTTTTGACGTAACGTAATCAAGCCGGTCCTGGTTGAGCACCACCCGGCGGTAGGCCGTATCCCGGAAAGCCTCCACCTCATACCCACCCCGGTTCACGAAGTGTTTTCCCTTCCCTTCGGTAAACCAGTACACCAGGGCAATGCTATCATTATCCAGCTCAATGGCGTTGATCCCCTTCTTACTGATGGCGCTTCCCGAATTAAAGAGACAGGGCACCGGCAGTTCATCTCCGTACAGGCTCTGCCTGAGCACATCCCGCCGTTCCGAACGTTTAAGCTTACCCAATTCACGCCTGAGGGCATGTACCTCCGCGGCGATCCGCTCCCGGTCCTGTCCATCAGAAGCAGGATAATCCCTGCACAGCCGCTCGATCTCGAATTTGATGTAATCATACCGGCCCAGGGATTCAAAGAGCGCCCGGTGGGTGTGACCGATGATGGAGATGCAGTTGTTTTTAAGGGAAAAGTTATAGGCTTTTTTTTCCACTGAGAAACGCCGGTGGGGACTGCGGGCGCCTGAGATATTTCGTATCCCCACAGGCTTTAAAAGATAGCGCAGACTTACCCCGATGAAGTTGTTAAAGTCAGTGTACATCCGGGAGGACTGATGGCCATGATACACATAGATGGGAATGGTTCCCGTGTGGATCCGGACCGCATTGTACAGGGGATAGGGATAGTGCTCTTCAAAGATGAGGGCATCATCATGGTTGCCGATGGTTTTATAGAGCCGGTTTTCCCCAGCAAACCGATCAAACACCCCGTAGAGCGAGGCCCACTGGTTCTGTATGGCCCTGAGAGGATACCGCTGAAACTCCTCGATGTCCCCATTGAGGATCAGGTTCCAGTCCCCGGAAAAGTAATACCCCTCAAGTATCTCCGTGAGGA
Source organism: Treponema sp. (assembly GCA_031288975.1). GTDB lineage: Bacteria > Spirochaetota > Spirochaetia > Treponematales > Breznakiellaceae > JAITNP01. Next base: position 10,492 of record JAITQK010000069.1, read on the forward strand.
GAGCGCCGTTTGTGGCAAGATCATCCCGCCGCCCGGCGCCCATGTGAAAATCACTGATAATCAGGGTCTTGCCGCCCTGAGAAATATCCAGCTTCGCCAGGAGGTTGAAACGAGGACTTACCCGTATAATATCAGAAAAAAAACTATTGGGCATCGAAGCAGGCTCTTTTGTAGTTGTGAGTTGAGAATGTTCTTCACTATAGTAACTAAAACGTACACCTATTCCATGGCCAGCTTAAAAGCGTCCCCTGAAGCCTGGATGACCTTTTCGTCCACACAGTAGGCGAAGCGTACCCACCCAGGTTTTCCAAAGCCGCTCCCCGGAACACCGAGGATGAGGTGCCGCTTCAGGCGCTCCACAAAGGCCCCGTCATTGCCCCCAGGAGCCTGGCAGAAGAGGTAAAAGGCACCCTCTGGCTCAACGTACCGTATGCCTGCGGCGTCCAGAACCTGCTTAAAGGCGTCCCGCCGCCGGGCATACACATCCACATCCACCTTGGCGTAGGTAAGCTCCGCCACAATGCGCTGCATCAGGGCCGGGGCGTTCACGAACCCTAAAATCCGGGTAGCGTAGATGAGGGCGTTTAAGACCTCGTCCTTATGATCCATGTCCGGGCTTACCGCGATGTAGCCAATCCGCTCCCCTGGCAAGGAGAGGCTCTTGGAATAGGAGTTCACCACCAGGGATTCGGGGTATGCCGGGAGAATGGGAGGCACCGTGATGTTGTTGTAGGCGATTTCCCGGTAAGGTTCATCGGCGACCAGATAGGGGAGGCGGCCAGCACTGTTCCCGTGGGCCTTCAGAAGCGCCGCTAGTTCCGCGATGGCCGTGGCAGGGTAGATCCGTCCCGTGGGGTTATGGGGGGAATTGATGAGCACCGCCGCGGTCTTCTCCGATAAGGCAGCCTTGATAGCAGCCAGATCAAGGCTGAAATCCGGGAGGGTATCCACCTCAATGAGACGGCCCCCGTGATTTCCCGTATATGCCCGGTATTCCATAAAATAGGGCCGCGGAACAATGACCTCATCCCCAGGGTTCAGGATGGCCTTGAACACCACATTCAGCCCCCCTGCGGCACCAACCGCCATGATAATGTGAGACCCATCTATCGTAACCTGATGTTCCCGTGCCACCTTCTGGGCCAGAGCTTCCCGGACCTCGGGAAACCCCGCGTTAGGCATGTAGCCGTGAGACCCCTGCTTATCTTCCTCAGCGAGTTTGATGAAGACCCGGTGAAACGCCGGAGGCGGTTCTACATCGGGGTTCCCGATGGAAAAATCAAAGACCTTATCGGCGCCGTATTGTTTTTTAAGAAGATTACCTTCCTCAAACATCTTCCGTATGAGGGATGCTGATCCCAGGGCTTCCCGTATCGCATTGGCTATGGGCATATCGTACCTCCACTTTTTTATCAGTATCTCATGTTACGCAGAATAAGAAAAGGGTCCGTGGATTAACGCGGATTTTCACGGATTGGAAGCTATAATCCGCGGACTGTCTTCTTCTTGTACATAAGGCGGCTGATAATCACAAAAAAAGAAAAAATATGCGATTTTTCGCTTGACACTTCTTTATTATTTTGGTATATTAAAAATAACTTAAATGAAAAGGGATTTAGGAATGGTTGTATATAATAGAATAG
>JAITQK010000097.1 GCA_031288975.1 Treponema sp.
AGCATCTTTAGGCCGATACACGGCATATCTAGGCAGATTTACGGCATATCTAGGCAGATTTATGGCATATCTAGGCAGATTTACGGCATATCTAGGCAGATTTATGGCATATCTAGGCAGATTTATGGCATATCTAGGCAGATTTACGGCATATCTAGGCAGATTTACGGCATATCTAGGCAGATTCGCGGCATATCTAGGCAGATTCGCGGCATCCACAGGCGTCAATGGGGCATCCACAGGCGTCAATGAGGCATCCACAGGCGTCAATGGGGCATCCACAGGTGGAAACAAAGCATCCACAGGTGGAAACAAAGCGTCCACAGGTGGAAACAAAGCGTCCACAGGTGGAAACAAAGCGTCCACAGGTGGAAACAAAGCGTCCACAGGTGGAAATGAGGCATCTGCAGTTGGCGTTCATTCGCGTTCATTCGCGTAATTCGCGGACACTCTTCTTCCTGTGCCTAAGATGTGTTATATTATAAACAGGAGGATCCTATGGGAACCGTTTACGAAGATATCATTTTGAAAAACACCATTGATGTGGGTGAAGCCCAGCGCGGGCGTATCCCGGAACACCAAGTCCGCATCGCCGCTGTTACCGCTTTGGTAGACACTGGCGCGGGCACCATCGTCATCAACGAAGCAATCCTCCAAAAGCTGGGGCTTACCATAACAGGGCTGCGTCAGGGAACCCTCGCGGATGGCGCGAGCGCAGTCTATCAGGTAACAGAGCCGGTAGACATCCACTGGCAAGACCGGGAATGTACGTGCCGGGCACTCGTCGTCCCCAACGCGGACAGCATCCTGCTCGGCGTCATCCCCCTGGAAGACATGGACCTCATCGTGGACCCCAGAGACCGGAAACTCATCGGCGCCCACGGCCGCGATGTTCTGTGTCTGTTAAAGTAGTTTGTACACTATACATTACGCACTTAAAGAGGAGATTGTTATGGGAGAAGTTGTAGAAAAGATTACCCTGGTGAATGTACGGGATGCAGGAAATGCCCGTAGCGGGTATATTCCTGATGCGAAGGTGCGGCAGGTTACGGTGGACGCGGTGGTGGACACAGGCGCAGGGCCGTTGATCATCACTGAGGCCCTGCGGAAGCAACTGGGACTGGACATCGAAACAGAAGATACGGTGCTTCTTGCTGGCAAGGTACCGCAGAAATGCACCAATGCCGAAGCGGTCAAGATCGTCTGGAAGGGCCGGTTCGCCTTGAGCTGCCCCATAGTCCTTCCCGACGGCGATGAAACGCTCCTGGGCGTCATTCCCCTGGAAGACATGGACGTGATGGTGAACCCCGTTGACCGCCGGCTGGAGGGCGTCCACGGCGATAAGTGGGTGCGTCAAGTGCGGCGGCGGTAACGGCGCGCAGGGAGAAGGCACGGCGGGGTGGGCGGTCTTTCCGCCGCCAGCCGTGTAGGCATACGCAAACGCTTTGGGGACGGGGTGTTTTAGGGAGTGAGGAGCGTTGTTGTTTAGGGGTGTCTTGCACTCCTCACTCATAACAGTATGAAGGAGGAGCTTATGGAAGCGGTGTATCGAATGAAACCGAATGAACTTACCCTTAGTTTCTTGAAAATGATTCAAGAGACTTTTCCTGATAAGGAAATAGTCATCTCTATTGAGGAAGGTACCGATGAGACGGCGTATCTTTCCTCAACCGAGGCAAACCGGCGTCATCTGCTTGAAGCGATAGAAGCAGACAGGCGAGGCGATCCGCCGTTTAAGACGATGACAATAGAAGCGATGGAAGCGATGATCCAATGAAGATCGATTTTAATAGTGAACAGGTGTTTAACGATTTTTATGATTGGTCGGTCAATGACCGGAAGATCGCCAAGAAGATTATGGATTTAGTTAAAGACATAAACCGTTCACCTTTCAACGGTATTGGAAAACCAGAACCGCTGAAATACGATTATGCTGGGTATTGGTCTCGCCGTATTACCGATGAGCACCGGTTGGTGTATAAAGTGGAAGATGATACTCTGACGATAGTATCGTGCAAATTTCACTATGATACAGGGGTACACACGAAATAAATTCAGAATCAAAAGTAGTTTGTACACTATACATTACGCACTTAAAGAGGAGATTGTTATGGGAGAAGTTGTAGAAAAGATTACCCTGGTGAACATTGATGATTCTGTGCTGGCCAAGCATGGTATTATCAAAGAGGCAGAGGTGCGGCAGGTTACGGTGGACGCGGTGGTGGACACAGGCGCAGGGCCGTTGATCATCACTGAGGCCCTGCGGAAGCAACTGGGATTGGACATCGAAACAGAAGATACGGTGCTTCTTGCTGGCAATGTACCGCAGAAATGCGCCAATGCAGAAGTGGTCAAGATCGTCTGGAAGGGCCGGTTCGCCTTTAGTGGCCCCATAGTCCTTCCCGACGGCGACGAAACGCTCCTGGGCGTCATTCCCCTGGAAGACATGGACGTGATGGTGAACCCCGTTGACCTCCGTCTGGAGGGCGTCCACGGCGATAAGTGGGTGCGTCAAGTGCGAAGGCGGTAACGACGTCTGCGGGTAAATTGCCATAGATTGGCATCTATACTTGATATATAATCTATAATTCCCTTATAATATTAATCGAGCATATACAATAGGGGGTCTAGGGGCATCATGAAAAAAATTATTCACATCGATAATAGCGGTTTTTTTCGAAAATTAATGTATAAGTTTCTGATTAACGAGGGATTTGACGTGGAAAGCTTTAGTACCTGGGCAGATGCTGATATGGCAATCAACAGTCAGCACATCGCCCTGGTTATCACCGGATTAACCCTGGCCGATATAAGTGGGGAATCGTTCATCCAAAGGCTGCTCGATTCATATACCGGGCCTGTTATTATTATGAGTGCAAGCGTCAATCCCGAGGAAGAGGCTGCCTTCCGTGCCCGGGGGATACAAGCCACCATTCCTAAATCAGGGGCATGGAAGTTAGCATTGCAGCCCTACCTTGCACGTATCCGATAGCACCCTGTTTAAAACCCAGGGAAAGCCCTCCGAGGAGGGCGTCCCCTGTCCTATCCTTCCAGGATCAGTAGTGTTTTGGGGTCTAAACGCAGGGCCACGGTATCAGGGTTATAACGGTCCCGGTCTTTGGATACCGAAAGTTCAATGTAATTCGGTTTCGGCGTCAAGACCACGACCACATCCACCATATCCAGATAATCCTTGATAAGGAAGGGGATGTTTCGCTTATCATACTGGGGTGTTGCGCCCTTGACGTTTAAGCTATACCACACTGAAAGGCCCAGCTCCTGGGCGAATGCCTTCACCTTGGCAAGATAGTCGGGAGTGGTCAGGGAAAAATCAAACCCATCAACGATGAGGGCTTCGGCATTAAAGCCTCCCTCTACGATCATGGCCCTGAGACTTCTGAGGATCTGGTCCCCGGTAACCCCCTCCTGATTGAAATTCATCAGGACCCGGTTTTTGACCAGCTCGTTTTTAATATCCCGGCTGTTTTCCAGGTTCTTTTTCCTGATGAATTCATCAAAAATATTCTCATACCAGGCCAATACATAATCGGTATGCTGGGTAAAGGATACGTGAATGACCTTTTTGGTCTGTAAAAGTTTATCCAGCGCGATCTGAACCAGCACCGATGTCTTGCCGATCCCACTTTGAGAGGCGATGATCCCCAGCTCTCCCGCTTTAAGCCCGCCGTTAATGGCTTGTTCAAAGCTCCGGACCGGGCTGCGCTGTATAAGTTCCTGCTTAACCATGATGTCTCCTTCTTATGAACGACTCTGTTCTTTTTTCCGCTTTTCCTCATAGGCCTTCATAAGGGTCTCGGAAATACTCGTGGGAACCTTCCCGTATTTCTCGAATTCCATGGTAAACTCAGCCTTACCCTGGGTCAAGGACCGCAGCACCGTGGAATAGCCGAACATTTCGCTTAAAGGCACCTCTGCTTCCACCCGGGAGAAGGTCCCGTCTTCGGTGGACGCGCTGATGATACCCCGGCGCTGATTAATCGAAGCGTAGATATTCCCCTGGAATTCCGTAGGCCCCTCTACCGCAACCTTCATAATAGGTTCCAGAATACAAGGTTTGGCCTTGGTGTAGGCTTCCCGGAAGGCGCCGATGGCAGCCAACTGGAAGGCAATATCCGAAGAGTCCACTGGGTGGGATTGGCCGTCGTTGATGACGCAGCGGATGTTGACAATGGGGAATCCGATAAGGCTGCCCTTTTTTACCGCTTCCTTAAAGCCCTTATCGCAGCTTGGGATGAAGTCCGAGGGTATGGACCCGCCCTTGATGGTATCCACAAACTCGTAATCTCCATCGGCAAAGGGTTCCAGGTAACCGGCGACCCTGCCGTACTGCCCGGAACCACCGGTCTGCTTCTTGTGGGTGTAGTTGAATTCCGCACGGGCGGTAATGGCCTCCCGATAGGCAACCTGGGGCATCCCCGTGTCCACCTCGCACTTATATTCCCGGTGCATCCGCTCAATATAGACTTCCAGGTGGAGTTCTCCCATCCCCTTGATGATGGTCTGGTTAGACTCAGGGTCAACGTAGGTCTGGAAGGTAGGGTCCTCCTTGGTAAACCGGTTCAGGGCCTTGGCCATCTGGTCCGCAGACTTCTTGTCCTTGGGCGTAATGGCCAGGGAGATCACCGGTTCGGGGACATACATGGAGGACATGGCGTAGTTGATGCCCCCCCCGCAGAAGGTATCCCCTGAAGCGCACTCAATCCCGAAGAGGGCCACAATATCCCCCGGCACCCCCTCGGTGATATCTTCCATGCTGTCGGAGTGCATACGGACCAGGCGCCCTACTTTGAATTTCTTCCGTGCCCGGGTGTTTATCAACTCCTCACCCTTTTTAAGGGCGCCCTGGTAGATCCGCACGTAGGTGAGCTGTCCGTACTGGCCATCTTCCAGCTTAAAGCCCAAGGCAACGGTGGGGCTTTTTTCATCTGCAGAAAGCTCCTTCCGCTCCTCATTATGATCCAGGTCCAAGGCGTAGTTCTTCACCTCTGTGGGATTGGGAAGGTAGTAGCTCACCCCGTCCAACAGGGGCTGGATACCCTTGTTCTTATAGGCCGAACCCACCATCACCGGTACAAATTTTTCTTCCAGCGTCCCCTTCCTGATAGCCACCCTGATGAGGTCCTCGGGAAGCGTTTCCCCTCCTAGGTACCGCTCTGCAAGCTCATCGGAAAACATGGAAACCGCGTCAAGCAGTTCATCCCGGTACTTTTCCGCATCCCCCTTGAGATGCCCGGGGATCTCCGCCTCACGAAGCTGGGTTCCCTGGTCGCCATCAAAGTACAGTGCCTTCATAGTAACCAGGTCCACGATGCCCTCAAGCTTGTCCTCAAGACCAATGGGGAGCTGGATCAGCACCGCATTAAGCCCCAGCTTTTCCCGGAGCTGTATCCTCACCTTAAAGGGGTTGGCCCCAGTACGGTCGCATTTATTGATAAAGGCAATCCGGGGCACATGGTAGCGTTTAAGCTGCCTATCTACCGTGATAGACTGGGACTGAACCCCCCCTACCGCACAAAGCACGAGAATGGCCCCGTCCAGGACCCGCAGCGACCGTTCAACTTCAATGGTAAAATCCACATGGCCGGGGGTATCAATGAGGTTAATGGTATGATCCTTCCAGGTAACCTGGGTTGCGGCGGACTGGATCGTGATGCCCCGTTCCCGCTCAAGCTCCATGTGGTCCATGGTCGCCCCTACCCCGTCCTTGCCCCGGACCTCATGAATAGCATGGATCTTATTACTATAAAACAAAATACGCTCTGAAAGGGTTGTTTTACCCGAATCGATATGCGCACTGATTCCAATATTTCGCATCTTGGTAACATCGATGCTCATCTTTCTTTATACCCCTCATTCCAAAAATAAAGTCGTCTACTAAATGATAAGAGACGCTTATATTTGTAATAATATAGTAAGGTTTTCTAAAAATTGCAAGAGGGGGAAACCCAGGAAGGGTATGGATGAACTCTTAAAATATCCCATTATTCGTTATAATAGTTTACGATACTCCTGGGATTTTGGTATACTATTCATGCGGGCTTGGTTCAGTATCATGTAGGAAGGTAGTATGGGATATAAAGTGGCGTCCAAGGATGATGAGCTATTACAAGTAACGGCGGCCATTGTGGTGGTCATACTCGTGTGTATGGTCATGGCGTTGGTAATCAAGTGGTACGAAGGGCAGTTTACCCCGCGAGTGCCGGTTTCATACCCTAAAGAAGCGGTGGTTCCTGTTAAGCCGGTACTCACCAATAGTGACGTATCCGGTCCGGTCCTGAGTTTCAGTGCCCTGCCTGAATATTTCAGTCCTGATAATGACGGGGTGAATGATGAACTCATCATATCCCTCAGCGCGATGGATGAGGCCTCGGTGGTATCATGGAGTTTTGAAATACGGGAACCCCAGGCGCCCTATCCGGTCTTCTACCGTATCGAAGGCAAGGGCGGCCCGCCGGTACATACGGTCTGGAACGGACGCAGTGCCACGGGAGAACTGGTGCAGTCCGCCACGGATTATCCCTTTATCTTCAGGGCCGAAGATATGCTGGGTAATGAAAGCACCCTGGAGGGCAAAATCGGGGTTGATGTCCTGGTTATCCCTTCTGAAGACGGACTCAAAATCCAGGTTCCTTCTATTATTTTCCGGGCTGAAGAGGCGGACTTTATCGGGTTGCCCCAAGAAACGGTAGAAAACAACAACCGGGTCTTACGGCGTATCGCCGAAATTCTCAATAAATTCCGGGATTACCGGGTGCGCATAGAGGGTCACGCCAACCGTACCCAGCAAGCCGGTGAGAAAGCGAGCCAGGAAGAAGAAGGCGAATTACAGCCTCTGAGTGAAAAACGGGCACAGGCGGTAATAAACCGGCTGGTTGAGTTCGGTGTCAGTCGAGGCCGCATGACCGCAGTGGGTATGGGCGGTACGAAACCAGTCGTCGTGTATACAGACCGCGATAATATCTGGAAAAATCGAAGGGTAGAGTTTATTCTTATTAAATGAGCGGCAGGCAACCCTGTTATCGTATTACGCAGTGTCCCAGACAAGTCCCTCTGGTTACAATCCTCACAAAGGATTATAGTAAAATAGTAAATCTTCAGGAAAGGCGGTAAAAAATGGAACCTATCATCTTGGCTTCCGGTTCTTTAAGAAGACAGGAGTTTTTCAGGCTCCTTGATTTGCCCTTCAGTATCATGCCGGCATTAATAGATGAAGTCTATGAAGAAGGCTTGAGTCCCCAGGAAATAGCCGAAGATCTGGCGGTCCGGAAGGTCAATAAGATTATCGATCTCCTTAAAAACCGGACACCGCCGTGGATTTGCGGCGCTGATACGATTATTTCGGTGGATGGGCAGATCTTTGGAAAACCTCGGGAACGGGATGAGGCCCATAGGATGCTCTCAACTTTGCAAGGCCGTTCCCACGACGTGGTAACGGCGGTGGCCCTCTTTAATGGCCGGGACAAGTCCATAGACTGCAGGTCTGTGAAGAGTAGCGTATCCTTTGCAACGCTCTCGGAACCTGAAATCGAATGGTACCTCAATACCGGCGAATGGCAGGGGGTCGCGGGGGGCTATAAAATCCAGGGGCTGGCCGGTTGTTACATATCGGGCATTGAAGGTTCTTATAGTTCAATTGTGGGCTTGCCCATTCATGAGTTTTATGTCATGCTCAGGGATAATGGTTATCCCTACGGGGCATATAACCACTAATTTCCGCCGCCTTTAGGTGGTGAGATACAGGGAAGGCGTTTTCAGGACGCCCCGGACCTGCGCCGGGGAGACGAGATAACGCGGGAGGAAACTTTGGCTGTTGTTACCATGAAAAGTCTGCTTGAATCAGGTGTGCATTTTGGCCACCAGGTCAAGCGTTGGGATCCGCGGATGAAAAAATACATCTTTGCGGAACGAAATGGAATCCACATCATCGATCTGCAGAAGACCATTCAGGCCATCAAAGATGCCTATGATGCGGTTCGCAAGATCACGGTGTCAGGTAAGACCGTCCTGTTTGTGGGCACGAAGAAACAGGCCCAGCAGGCGATCCAGAAAGAGGCTGAACGATGCGGCATGTTTTTTGTGAACAACCGCTGGCTCGGCGGTATGCTGACCAACTTTGTTACTATAAAAAAATCCCTCCTCCGGCTTAAAAAACTGGAAAAGATGGAGGTGGACGGCACCTTTGAAAATCTGACCAAGAAGGAAATCGCGTCCCTTGGTAAGGAACGGGCAAAGCTCCAGAAAAACCTGGGGGGTATCAAGGAAATGAAGGAGCTGCCGGGGATCCTCTTCATCATTGATACCCGGAAAGAGGCCATTGCCGTGGCGGAAGCCCAGCGGATGGGTATTCCCATTGTTGCGGTGGTGGATACCAACTGTAATCCCGATGGGATTGATTACCCCATCCCTGGCAATGACGACGCAATCCGGGCGATCACCCTCTTTACCCAAATTGTGGCCAATGCGGTGGAAGAAGCGGACAACGAGGTGGGAATCAAGATCATCGAAAACCTGGGGGATGAAGATGATGTCATGGAAGAGATCCTGACCGATGTGTCGATCAAAGAAGAGGATCAGGAAATCGATATCGAGGCCTATTCTTCTGAAACAGTGGCCTCGGTTCAAGCGGTAGAAGTGGTCCAGACTGAGGACGAAGAATTGCCGGTGGATGTTGATCAGGTATACAAAGAATAAGGAGGACCCGTACATGGGAATCAGCGCATCTGAGGTAAAACGGCTCCGGGAAAAGACCGGAGCGGGGATGATGGAATGTAAAAACGCCTTAACCGAGAGTGATGGCGATTTTGATAAGGCGGAAAAACTGCTCAAGGAAAAGGGGCTTGCGGCAGTGGAAAAGCGGTCGGGCCGGGCAACCAACGAGGGCAAGGTTTTTGTCAAGATTGCAGGCAACACCGCGGTGCTGGTGGAGCTGGCTTCTGAAACCGACTTTGTGGCGCGGAACCCCGAGTTCATCGCCCTGGGCGGAGTCATTGTTGACCGGGCCTTGGAAAAGGGCTACACTGAGCCGAATGAGGAACTGGCGGGGCTGGTTACTGAGTTGGCCACCAAGATCCGGGAAAACATGAGCCTCAAACGGGTCATTGTTGTCAAGGCCGATGCCAACGAGTACCTGAGCCAGTATATTCACGGCGATGGAAACATCGGGGTGGTGGTCAAGCTCGGGGCAGATAAGCCGGAGGTGTTCAGTCAGGAAGTAGTCCAGGCATTTGCCTTCACCCTGGCCCTTCACATCGCGGCTTTTAACCCCCTGGCCCTGGACCGGAGTAAGATAGCCCCTGAGTTCCTGAAGGAACAGGAGGAAATCTTCCACAAACAGATGGAAGGGGATGAGAGCCTCCAGGGTAAACCTGCCAAGGTGCTCGACGGTATCCTCAAGGGTAAGGTGGCAAAATACCTTAAAGAGATATGCCTTGTGGACCAGGGGTATGTGAAGGATGAAAAACTTACCGTTACCCAAGCCCTGGCAGCGTGTGGGAAACAGGCGGGAGCCTCCTTGACGATCAACGACTATGTGTACTTAAAAGTCGGGCAATAAACAGGGAGACGGGTATGCATAACGCCATTGTATCCGCCGAAGAACGGATGAAAAAAACCGTCGCAAGCCTCAAAGAGGGGTTTGCGTCCATCAGGACCGGCCGGGCTTCGGCGGCGCTCTTTGATAAAATCAGGGTGAACTATTACGGTGATAAATCCCCCCTGAACCAGGTGGCTAATATCACCATTCCTGAAGCACGGCTCATCGTCATACAACCGTGGGATAAAAATCTCATTGGGGAAATCGAAAAGGCCATCCGGGCGTCGGAGCTTTCCCTCAACCCCAGCAATGATGGCAAGGTCATACGGATTGCTATTCCTCCCCTCACCGAACAGCGGCGCAAAGAACTGGTTAAAGTCGCCAAGGGCCAGACCGAGCAGAGCCGTGTCGCGGTGCGGAACATCCGCAGAGACGGCAACGACGAACTCAAGAAACTCCTCAAAGAAGGGGAACTCACCGAAGATGAGGAAAGTCAGGCCGCCGATGCGTTACAGAAGCTCACGGATGCTTATATCACGAAGGTGAACCAGGTGCTGGAAGAAAAAGAGAAAGAAATAATGGAAGATTAAAGAAAAAATGCCCTTGTCAACGGAAATGCGATTAATCGATCCTTCTCGGCTCCCTGCCCATATCGGTATTATCATGGATGGAAACGGCCGTTGGGCGCGCCGGAAAGGACAGCTCCGTACCCAGGGGCATCTTGAGGGCCTCAAAGTCGCCAAAAAAATCGTTAAAGCAGCGGCGGATCTGGGTATTGGCTATCTCACCCTCTACGTGTTTTCCACAGAAAACTGGAAGCGTGCTGCCGAGGAAGTGGGCTTCATCATGGGACTGGTGAAACAGCACCTTAAGGCTGAACTGGCCTTTTATCGGGAAAACCGGATCCGGATCCGCCATGCAGGAGATCCGGGAGGACTTCCCCCGGACATTGCACGGGACATCCAGGAAGCCTGTGAGGACACCCGGACCTTTGAAGGGCTTCAGGTCATCCTGGCCCTCAATTACGGGGGACGGGATGAAATTCTCCGAGCTGTGCGGCGACTCCTCTCCCACGGGGAAGTTCCCGCGCTTACCGAAGACCTGATCCGGCAACACCTCGACAATCCCGATATTCCTGACCCGGACCTTATCATCAGGACCGCTGGGGAACACCGGATCAGTAATTTCCTACTCTGGGAAGGGGCCTACGCGGAATACTACATTTCCGATACCCTATGGCCTGACTGGACAGAAGCGGATCTCGCTGCCGCAATTGCGGCGTATCAACAACGAGAACGGCGATTTGGAGGGATATCATGAGCAAACTCATCCCACGTTTGGTCATATTTATTATCGGACTTCCCTTGATATTTTTTATCGTGGCAGTACTACCCCAAAAGCATCAACTGGCCGCCAATCTCACCATCATCATCTTAAGCGCCCTGGGAGCCGTTGAATTTGCGGAACTCCTCAAAAAGAAAAACAACGCCATTTCTTCAGTAGAGGCCGCCATACTGGGGGCATTGAGTCCCATAGCCATGACCCTGTCGGTTAGTTTCGGCTTAAACGGCGAGGTGATCCTGGCGGCTTTCATCATAGGCGCCTCATGGGTCCTGCTTTCCTGGGTTTTTGTCAAGCAGGACAAATTCCAGGATATTACCGGCCGGGCGGCTGCGGGCTTTGCGGTGATGCTGTACCCCGGACTCTTCATGATGTGGATTATCCGAATGGCCTTGCTGGAACATTCGAAATGGATTATTCTTCTATTTCTCCTCATGGTCATTGCCAATGATTCGATGGCCTGGGCAGCGGGCATGCTCTTTGGCAAGGGAAACCGGGGCATCATCCCGGCAAGCCCCAATAAGAGCGTCGCCGGCTTCATCGGGGGCTTGGTGGCCGCCATGCTCGTCGGCGTGGGGGCGGTTCTGCTGCTCCCCGAGGTGTTCCATTCCAGACGGCTTCCATCAATCGGAGCAGGCATCATCCAGGGGTGTATCTCCGGCATTACCGCCAGCCTGGGGGACCTGGGCGAGTCGGCTATGAAGCGCAGTTCCAATGTTAAAGATTCGGGAAGCATCATTCCTGGTCGCGGGGGTGTACTGGATACCATTGATTCCATAAGCCTCGCAGCGCCGGTGTATTATGCCATCTATTGGTTGCTCTTTGGGTAAAAATGGGTTTTAAAATAATATGAAAAAGCGAGTCGCAGTTCTAGGCGCCACCGGTTCCATTGGAAAAAGTACCTTGGATGTACTCCGGCATGGCAGGGATGATTTTGAGGTAGTGCTCTTAACCAGTCATACCGATGTGGAGGGCCTTCTTAGGCTAGGCGCCGAATTTCCCAGCGCCCGTCTGGCCCTCTCAGGCTATGGCCCGGAAGCAGGGCAGGAACGCATCACCTATTTCGGCCTTCAGGGCCTGTGTCAGGCTCTGGCTGAATGCAACGGGAATATCACGGTCAACGGAATTGCCGGGGCAGCTGGGTTGGAACCGTCCCTGGCAGTTCTGAAGGCAGGCATGGACCTGGCCCTGGCCAACAAGGAGACCCTGGTCATGGCAGCGCCCTTGGTTTTTGCCCTGGCCAAAGCCCACCACGCCCGGATCCTGCCGGTAGATTCAGAACATGCCGCTGTTTTTAACCTTCTGGAGGCCCATGGCACCATCAACCTGGATAGGATACTCTTAACCGCTTCAGGCGGCCCGTTTCGGAACTATTCCCCTGAACAGCTTGCTGCGGTTACCGTATCAAAAGCCCTGGCCCATCCGACCTGGAGCATGGGCGCCAAGATCACCATTGACTCGGCAACCCTGGCCAACAAGGGCCTTGAGGTGATTGAGGCGGCCCGGCTTTTTGACCTACCCGGTGAACGCATACAGGTGGTGGTGCATCCCCAGAGCATCGTCCATTCCATGGTATGCTTTAAGGATGGGACCATCTATGCCCAGTTATCCCGCCCTGACATGCGGCTTCCCATTCAAGATGCCCTGTATTATCCACAAAGGGGGACAACTTCCTTTGGTACCTTAGATTTCAGTGCCCTCACCCTGCACTTTGAACCCCCCAAGGTTGAACACTTCCCCCTGCTCACCCTGGCATATCAAGCCCTGGCCGCAGGTGATCCCTATCCTGCGGTATTCAACGCCGCCAATGAAATCGCGGTACAGGCTTTCCTGGCAGAAAAGGCCAGCTTTCTTGACATACCCCGGATTGTCAAGGCGGTACTCCAGGAGGATTGGAATATGCCGGCGGTGGATCTTGCATCAATTTTAGAAACCGACCGCCGTGCCCGGAATATGGCCGGAATCTACCTTCAAAAGGGCCTGCATACTTATGCTTCTTGATCAGTGTATTTGCTGGGCCTGCTCAATTTGCTCTGGGGTTACACCAAATTTGAGCAAATTCTGCATAAACCTTTGCCGCTCTTCTGAGAGTTTTTTTAAGCTCTCCTCTTTCAAATTTCAGTATTTCAAGATTCGGATATTACCTCTGTTCTGTACAATACC
>JAITQK010000101.1 GCA_031288975.1 Treponema sp.
TGGCTGGGCAGGACGTTGGGAACAGAAGGGGATACAGAAAGGGAAACAGGAGGATAAACAGGAAGTAATACAGACTCTGGCTGAAGTATCGCGGAGCGGGAAGACCCTGGAGGAGGCAATTCAGATACTGGGCATGGATAGCGCCGATAGACCGCAAGCCGGGAGAGGCAAAACTTCTTGATATGAAACATGGGTTCACCACTGAACACAGTCCGCTTCGGTGTAACCCGCCCTGAGCAGCGTCTCCCGCGCGAGCTCATAATGACCGTCAAGCTGATCCGCACAATGGGCATCCGCCGTAATGGTGACCAAGACATTCCGCTCCCTGAGGAGCCGCAGCAACTCCAGACCAGGATAGGTTTCCTCAACATACCCACGGTTGAGACCGCCGGTGTTGATCTCCACCACGACAGGCGAACCCTCAAGGAGCGCGGCGATCCTGGAAAACCGCCGGCCATCCAGGTCGTTTGCCGATAAGCCTTTCGTGAGCGGACTCTTCGCCAGGTTCTTTTTTACCAGGTCAACATGACCGAGCACATCAAAACCACCGGCATGGATCATCCCCTCCACCGCGTCCCAGTATGTCGCGATCATGGCCCCGGCATCACCGGAGAAGCCCTCCCGGAGACCTGCTTCAAACTCCGGAAGAGACTCATCAACGGTAAAGGGACTTCCCCTGGGCGGCACAACGTAGTGTACCGAGCCGATAACATAATCCAGGCCCAAGGCATGTATGTCCTTGGCAGAAGGCCCCATGAGTCCTTCGATATAGTCAACCTCAAGCCCCAAAAGGACCCGCAGCCTTCCCTCCCAGCGGGACTTGGCTGCCCGTACCTCGTCAAGGTACTGTCCAAGCTTTTCGTCAGGGATATGCCAGTCTGTAACAAAGCCGGTCTTCTGCCGTACCGGAGCATGGGAGCTGAACCCCAGGGAAACCAGCCCCTTTTCCCAAGCCCTGCGGCAGAGCGTCTCGACATCGTCTTTCCCATCGCAGAATAGCGTATGGGTATGTATTGAAGAATAGCGCATATAATAGAAAAGACGCCGTGATACCGGCGTCTTTTTTCCTCCATTAAATAATACAGATGGCAGGCACTCAGGAAACGCGGCTCCTCAGTGCCTGCCGATCCTACCAGTTGTTGCCATAACCGCCGCCGCCCTGACCACGGTCCCGGCGGGGTTTGTCCATGGCCTCGTTCACCCTGAGCTGACGGCCGTCAAGCTCGTGGCCGTTAGTACCCGAGATCGCAGCGCCTGCCTCGTCGTCACTGCCCATTTCGATGAATCCGAATCCCTTAGAATTGCCGGTTTCATGATCGAAAATGATCTTGGCAGAAGCAACATTTCCATACGCGGAAAAGAGATTACGAAGCCCATCCTCGGTCGTGTTGTAAGAGAGATTACCGACATACAGTTTCTTGCCCATTGAGAAAATTCCTTCTCCCGGATTGATTAATGCGTCCGGGTACGCTGTTATTCACGCCCATTAACATGGACGACTCCAATTCCCCCCGGAAAACTCCTGAGGGATACGGGATGCGAAAATAAAAACTTGAGGATTGAGAGAAAACAGCCGAAAGAGAAAAGCAGTATCCTTAAATTTTCAAAACCTGATGATTCCCTGGCAGAATCACCGCTCAGAATCACCGAAAAAAACAACAAATCCACGAAAATCCTGTTTAAGCCTCTTCATAGTAAGATTCATACAAAAGTATCATAAAAACACCAATATACTAAAAAACAATAACCGACTTTGTGTCAAGCGTCAAGAGGAAAATTCTCCGGAAATCCACTTATTAATGAGATACCGGGACACGGAACCGTAACCAGGGAGCAGGGGCAGCTTGTCCGGGTCAAACCAGCGGGCGTCTTCAAGCTCCACGCCGTCAACCTGGATGTTCCCGCCGCTATGCCGCGCGGTGAAGCCCAGCATCAGGGAATTGGGGAAGGGCCAGGGTTGAGAGACCTGGTAGCGAATGTCCCGCACTTCCAGGCTCACCTCTTCCCGGATTTCCCGTTTGACCGTAGACTCCAGGCTCTCCCCGGCTTCGGTGAAGCCCGCGATGAGGCTATACACCCCGGGCGTGAAATTCCGGTTATGGGCCAGAAGCGCCTGCCCCTTGTCATTGCTGATCAGCGTGATGATCGCCGGGGAGATCCGGGGGAACTCTACTCTGCCGCAGGCCGGACAGCGCCGGGCAAGAGACGTGTCCTGGTTCCGGCTTCCGCAGGAACCGCAAAACACCGACTCCCGGCGCCACTGGCTTATGTGATAGGCACGGAGAAGCCTGCCGGCCGTTCCCGTACCATCTACCATGTTCTCCATGGCTACGATGTTCACCAGTTCCCGCATTGAAATCGTCCGCCATCCTGGGGGCAGCGGGGTCTTGGGGTCTAAGTCCACGCTCTGTATGGTCCCGCCTTCATACAGAGCATCAATACTCACAATATCGAGGGAACCAAAGCCCTGTTGTATGGTTCCAACCGGTATGGCCTCCTCCAGTTGTGAAGTTTCTTCAGGAACAACCAGGCTGTTGCCCTGAAAAACATACGCGCTATCACTCATCCTGAACCTCCAATCTACTTCTCATCTTTCTACTTCCCATATTTTATCCTACTTCTTTCTTACTATTTTTCCAGATAGTCCTGGAGCAGCGCCCGGTATTCAGCCACCGTTTCCGCGTGAACCAGCCGGTTCCGCAACGGAGCGCCCCCGGCCATCCCCTTAGTATAGGCGCAAAACTGCTTCCGCATCTCCCGGCACGCGACCCCTTCCCCCAGATTCGAGGCCAGCATCACCAGATGCCGGAACCCCAGCCGTATCCTATCAACGGCCAGGGGTGCGGAATACGCGCCGGTACAGAGGAGCGAGCGGGTCTGGGCAAAGATGAACGGGTTCCCCATTGCCCCCCGGGCAAACATCACCGCAGCGCAGCCGGTCTCACGGAGCATCTGCTCGGCATCTTCGGGGCAGAACAGATCCCCGGAGCCGACAACCGGAACCTCAAGCCGCGAGGCCAGGTCCGCGATGTGGGACCAGTCACTCCTCCCCTCGTAGCCCTGGGCGCGGGTCCGGGCATGAAGGCTCACCAGCGCGGCCCCGGCCTGCACCGCGGCCTCCGCACATTCACGGTAATTCAGGGAAGAAGCGTCCCAGCCAGAGCGGAGCTTCACCGTAACCGGAACCTCAGCCAAAAATTCCCTGGAGGCGCGAAGCACCGCCTCCACCACCCGGCCCAGCAGTGCGGGGTTCCGCATCAGGCCCGAACCGGCGCCGGCCTTGACCACCTTGGGAACCGGGCAGCCGCAGTTTATGTCAACAGCCTCTGGCGCGTAGGGCAAGAGCAAGCTTGCGGCACGGTACATCACCAGGGGATCCGCTCCGAAAAGCTGCACCGCATAGCGCTGCTCCTCCTCCCCCCGGCGCAGAAGCGCATCGGTCTTCACCCCGCCCCGTACCAGGGCCTCTGAAGAGACCAGCTCGGTGAAGCTGAAATCCGCGCCCTGTTCCGCGCAGAGCGACCTAAAGGCCCGGTCCGTATAGCCCGCTACCGGCGCCAGGAACAGATTACCGGGTATGACCAGAGACCGGATGCGTATCGGATGGAAGAGTGCGTTCATACTGACTAAGACCTGCGGGCTGAGCCCAATGGTAAGTATGGACGATCCTGTGCTATTTGGTATATGGGTGTTGCGACGCCCAGGGCCGTCAACTTACTGCTCTTTCTCAAAACCATCTAAAAACCTTCTAAAAATCTATTGACAAAGGATGAGAGATGAATCAGATTTGATTCATAAGGAAAAAGCGATGAGAAAGATTACGGTGTTGGTTATGGCATTGATCGTTGGTTCAAAGGTTTTTTCGTTTGAATTTACCCCTTTTGAAAAGAGAATACTTGATGCAACCCCCCAAAAGATGTTTGATATAATGACCAAAGAAAAGATAGATTTTAAAGACCTGTTAACCAAATTTCAACAAAGGACAAATGATTCAGATATCCTCATAGAGGAAATTGTGTCCGGGTATTTTAAGGGTAAAATACCCAGTGATGAAGAATTTGAGCTTCTCGTGATAGAAGAATATCAGGGGTTAGTGGAGGTTGATCAATCAAAAGGATTACAGAAACAATATTTTACTAT
>JAITQK010000111.1 GCA_031288975.1 Treponema sp.
AGTCAATTTACCTGGAGGCCGGGGAGGAGCTTGTTTCCATTTCAGAAGCCTACCATGAGGCTAAATCCAGGGCTGGTTCCGCGCCGGAAGACGATCAGGAACCGACGTTTTTTGAATATTTAACCCTCTACTTCTTTCTCTGTGCCCAGAAGGCCCATTGCGATGTGATGGTGGTGGAGACCGGCATGGGGGGGCGGCTTGACGCAACCAATATGGTCAATCCCCTGGTATCGGTCATCAACGTTATTGAGCTGGAACATACGGATGTCTTAGGGAATACCATTGAAGCCATAGCCGGAGAAAAGGCGGGGATCATCAAGCAGGGACGACCGGTCATCCTCGCGGAACAAAGCCCCCAAGCCTTAGGGGTCTT
This sequence comes from Treponema sp., assembly GCA_031288975.1. Classification (GTDB taxonomy): domain Bacteria; phylum Spirochaetota; class Spirochaetia; order Treponematales; family Breznakiellaceae; genus JAITNP01. Next base: position 374 of record JAITQK010000111.1, read on the forward strand.
TCAAAAAGCCGCTGCCTCGAAACAGGCGCCGCTGTACTATTTTCCCGAGGTCGCGGATATTCAAAACCTGCTCCTTTCAAGAACGGGAACAACCTTTACCCTCCATTGTAAACTACCCCCTTCCCTCCCCTCAGCCCTCGAACTCTCGATCCCAATACCTGGGGAGATCCAGGCGAAGAACGCGGGGCTTGCGCTTATTGCGGCCAAGCTCGCCTTTCCGGTGCTACGGGAGCAAAGCATCCGTACCGGGCTTAAGGACTTTACCCTGCCTGCCCGGTTTGAGCGGATCCGGGAGGCTCCGGTCCTGGTTATTGACGGAGCACACACCCCCCAGAGTATGGCCACTTGTATCGATACCTTCACCTCCCTCTATGGGAAAGGGGGGATCCTCATCTTCGGCTGCGTCGCGGGCAAGGCCGCGGAAACCATGGCGCGCATCGTGATCCCCCTTTTTTCCCACATCATCATCACCACCCCGGGCACGTATAAAGTCAGTTTCCCCGAAAAGGTATACGAGACCTTTCAGTCACTGGTAGCACACGGGGGGGGAACCGGGGGACCTGTCCTGTCCTTTATCAAAGAAACGGATAAGGCTATTGAAACAGCCGTTGAGCTGGGCCGGAAACAGGGGCTTCCTATCTTAGGAACCGGTTCATTCTACCTTGCCGCGGAGCTTAGGGGACATGCGTATACTTAGGCGCTATGAAGGGGACATAGTATAGTGCCGCGGTTCCCCTGAATCAGGGTCATAAAAAGAAATTCCCTGGGCGCAGAGGGCAAGGAAACCAGGGACCTGTGTTGTAGCGCCGCCATAGCGGGTATCATTGAGGATGGGATGGCCTATCCAGGCCAGGTGGCAGCGGATTTGGTGACGGAACCCCCGCTTAATCCGCAGGCTCAAGCGGATAAACCTCTGTGTATGAGTCAGGGCCGTAATTTCGGTTTGATAGAGCGTGCCCTGGTCCTCCTGTGCGGCAGTGACCGGCACGGGACGCACCGCCTTCCTACCCGGTCCATAGGGGCGAAAGGCGCTTGCAATGAGCAGGGGGGCGGAACCGAGGGGAGGCGCTGGTGGGAAGCCCGGAAGGGGATCAGCGGGGGGTATTGCCGACAGTGCACCGTATTCTTTGATAAAAAGCCCGGTTTCCTGCTGGGTGTTGAGCTGGTCCATGGCCGCCTGGGTCTTTGCAAAAAGGACAAGCCCCTGGGTGTCATAATCAAGCCGGTGGAGGATACCCCCTTCCAGAAGCTTCCTCCCCTGAATCTGAAGTACCCCCGGAAATATGCGGGCGTACCAATGCAGCAGGTTTTTGGTTCCATCCAGTTTCAGGGGAACCGAATGTATATGGGGGGGCTTAAATACCACTGCATACGCTGGGGTCTCATCCACTACATAGGGGGCGGGAGCCGCTTCATTATAGGGTTCTTCGTAACCATGTTTCATAGCATTACTTGACACCTCTTTCTATAAAATATAGGATACCTATACTAAATTCAAGAAGGAACTTCCATGCCTAGTACGTATGAGGTTACAATGATATGATAACCATCAATTTTCACGGGGTTCGAGGCTCCCATCCGGTAGCAGATGTCCAGATGATGGCTTATGGTGGTAATACTTCCTGTGTGGAAGTGGTTAAAACCAACAAACAAGGGCTTAAAGTCCCGGTTATTATTGATGCCGGCAGTGGGTTAATCAAATTCGGCTATGCTATGGCAGCTAAACTGCTTGCCCATGAGTATTCAAAAACCTTTACCCTGCTCTTTACTCATTTACACCCGGATCACACCGAAGGGTTTAATTTTTTTACCCCCAGTTTTTATCCCTTTTGCACGATGTATCTCTTAGGCATGGAAACCTTGAATTACAATGTTGGGGTGGTATTGGAAAGGCGGATGCTGCCCCCAACCTTTCCCATTGAATACAAAGATTTAAAATCGGTGAAACGGCCTGGTATCTTAACCGATGGACAGTGGTTCTTTATAACTCAGGAAGGTGTTCCGGTTGCAAAAAATCCGGATCCCCTCTTGGAAATACGGGTGATGCGGGCCTACTCGCCTTCCCATCCCCAGCAAGGCGCCCTGTATTACAAGATCCGGGACGTGGAAGACGGGAGCACGATTGTATGTATCTGGGATATCGAGAGCCATATCGGTGGGGATGTCCGGGTGATTGCCTTTGCTCACGATGCGGACTTGATGATCCACGATACCCAATACACAGAAGCAGAATACGCCAATGTCGCCCGTCCGGTTCAGGGCTTTGGCCACTCAACCTATTCCATGGCCATAGAAAACGCCCGCAAGGCGGGGGTCAAGTATCTCATTCCCTTTCATTACAATCCCCGGCATACTGATACCATATTGGATGGCATTAAAGCAAAGTACCAGGGGGTCAAGGACCTAAGCGTTCTAATGTCCTATGAAGGACTTTCAATAACGCTCCAGAATGGGGTTATTATACAGCAAGAGACTCTTATTGAGGGGTTTTCTGAATAGCAAGGAGATAGAACATGGCAGAACGGCCACAATTAACTAGTGTTAATTTTAAGAGGGATGTGTATATTATCGTTGAAGGCAAGCAGAATGCAGATAGTTTCTTCATCATCCGGCAGGGGAAGGTACGGCTTTCCAAAGAAACGGAGGTGATTAAAGAAGCGGGGGGTAACCTCCTCGGGCCTGGTGATTTTTTCGGCGTGGTATCCAGCTTGTCCTTGCACAGCCATATCGAAAGCGCCCAGGCCCTGACCGATGTCAGCCTTATATCCGTGCACAAGAGCCAGTTTGAAGGGCTGATTCAGTACAATACCCCCTTGGCGATGAAGATCATTCTCCAGTTTTCCCAGCGTTTACGCTATCTGAACCAGGCGCTTACCATGATGACCCTTAAACACAAAACCGAGGAAGATGGGGCTTCCGAGTTGTTTAAGATAGGGGTATATTATGATAAAAAGAAGTTGCCTGTTCAGGCCTATTACGCCTATCACCAGTATATTATCCACTACCCCCAGGGTCAATTTGTGGATCAGGCTAAGGAGCGGCGTATCCTGTTGGCCATTTATGGTCAGCAGGAACAGGCCGAGGAAACCCAGTTCAACCGGATCTACCCCAAGGAGCACATCCTCTTTGCCGAAGGCGAACCAGGGGATGAACTGTTTATCATCCAGAGCGGGTCGGTAAAAATCACCAAAATCGTGGATGATGCGGAAGTGATCCTGGCGGTGCTTAAAAAAGGGGATATTTTTGGGGAAATGGCCTTACTGGAATCCAAGCCCCGGTCGGCAAGCGCCATTGCCTATGAAGATTGTACCGTAACAACGGTCAAAAAGGCAAATTTTGAGGGCTTTACCGCGATGCACCCCGAGATCATTGCCCGGCTCACCCAATTACTGGCAGAACGGATCTGGTTCATCTATAAACAACTGGCCAATACCCTCATCGAGGATCCCGTGGGGCGTATGTATGACGGGATGCTCATGCACCTTGAAAAGAACCGGATACCCTTGGATAAGAAGACCCCCTACATCTTTAGTTTTGGGCCGGCAGAACTGGCCAACATGGTCGGTATCCCTTCGCACAATGTAAGCAGCATCATACGGACCATAATGGAGAACAAAAAAATTCAAATTGTCGATAATAAAGTCTGTATCACCGAGGTGCCAGAGGCGCTCAAACAAAGCGAGTATTATCGAAAAATGCAGCAGCGTGAAAATGCGCGCCATGAAGCTGCCCGGAAAATGGGAGCATGATTCATTTTAAGCATTCCTTGAAATATCTCGTGCTTTGACATAGAGTGGAGTTTGACATGCCAAAGGACATGGAATCCGCCGGCAGGAAGATCACCTTTCCCCTCGGCGGAAAGATTGTAATCATCATCACCAGCCTTCTCTTCCTGTCCATGTTAGCCATCACTGTTCTCGTATGGGTGCTGGTCAGTGCTGAAGTACGCAGAACCGCCGAGGCCACGAACCTGATGGTGAACCAGCGGTCCACAGCGGAGGTGGAAACCCTTCTTAAAACGGTCAAATCCGATACCCTGACCCTCCTCAATACCCTGAAGCTCCTTGGGCAGGAGGACGCGATTCAAGGGGCATCCGCCTTCTTCTTTGAACAAAACCAGGACATCGCGGCCCTGGTGCTTCCTCGTGGCTTGGTTATCACGAATGCGCGTTTTTTTCTGTCCAAAGAGGTTGAACCAGAGCTGATTCCCACCTTTATAGCGACCATCGGGGCGATACTGCCCCGTGTTGCCCTAGGGGAGACGCTCCTCTTCAATGGCACCCTGGTCTTCGGTATCCCGATGCTGGTCATGCTCTACCCTGATGAAACCGGCGAGACGGTGCTGGTCTTCTTTTCTGTCCAAACCACAACGGAAAACTTCGGGACCGGGACCAATGCCTCTTTTATGATCAACGATACCGGAGCGCTGCTCATCCATCCGGATCAGGAACTGGTCCGGTCCGGGGCGCGTATAGGGCAGGATCCCCTCGTACAGATCGCCCTGAAATCCGGGGATCTGAGTTTCCAAACCCCTTATACTGACGAAGCTGGGGTCCACTACTTCGGTGCTTTTCAGAAGCTGGCCCATGTCATAGTGATTACCCGGATACAGCGTGATGTGGTCTTTGAAGGAATCATCGCCACCACGAGGCGCAACATCTACCTGACCATAACGGTCCTCTTTCTATCGATCCTGTTTATCTGGTTTTTTTCCAAGACCATCAGCAGCCCCTTAAAGGTGTTGACCTGGGCGGCAGGGCAGATCGAGGCGGGAAATTATCACCTGGACCTTACTCGTAAAAGCAGGGATGAAACCGGTATCTTGACCCAGAGTTTTATCAGCATGAGTCATGGTCTTGAAAACTTCGAGAAGTTCACCAACCAGGGGATTGTAAAGCTGGCCAGACAGGGGAAACTCTCCCTGGGAGGGGTGAGTAAAAACGCCACTGTGTGCTTTGCCTTAATCCGGGATTTCAGCGAAATAGCAGAGGGACTCCACGCGAAAGAAATGGTGCGCTTCATCAACGAATATATGTACCGGATGGTGCCCTGCATAACCAGGACCCGCGGGGTGGTGGATAAATTTTTGACCCAAGGGGGCGTGGTGGTGATGGCCATCTGGGGTACGGTGGAATCTGCCGGAAGCCCTGAGCTGGATGCCCTGAACTGCCTCAAGGCGGTCTTGATGATGCGGGCATCCCTGCGGAGTCTTAACTTGGAACAGGGTCGGAGCGGGAAATCGCTGATTAAGATGGGCTGCGGGATCAACACCGGGGAAGTGGTTTCAGGGCAGATGGGTTCTGAGGATCGGATGGAATTTACGGTCATCGGGGATACCGTGAACCTTGCGGCCCGCATCGAAGGGCCGAATGATCTTTTTGATACGGATATTCTCATCACAGAAAACACCTACGATCTCATCGGGCATTATCTGCTCACCAAAGAAATGCCCGGTCTTGAGGTGAAAGGCAAGGAACAGCCCTTGCGGGTCTTTGCCGTGATTAATATGCAAGACCCTGATGAGGCGGAGTACATGCTCAAGGATTTGGAGCAGATACCAAAAACAAACCGGGCCATAGACCGGCTCTGTGTGGGACCAGGGGGGCCACGGACCCTGGCGGAAGTGAGAGAACGATGGTGAATACCGACAAACAGCGGACAGAGAACCGTATAGAACAAGACGTACTGAATTATGGTCTGTTTGTTACGTCAAAGCCGGGAACAGAGCGAATAAAACCAGACCCCACCGGTCGAGGGATGATGAACTACGGCGAGTTTATTGGAACGCCGGAACCGGAGATAACCCTCAAGCCTGAACAAAAGGCAAAGGCTGCTCCAGAATCCAAGCCCATACCGGAAGTTAAACCCGTACCAAAACCACAAGCAGTCCCGGAATCCAAGCCCGTCCCGGAAGTTAAACCTGTACCAAAACCACAAGCGGTCCCAGAATCCAAGGCCCCGCCGGAAGTTAAACCCGTACCAAAACCACAAACCATACCGGAATCCCAGCCTCTGCCGAAAACAGAGGAAGCACCCCCGCATATCAAAGTCAAATTTCCCATCGGTATGAAACTCATAACCATTATTACCATCCTCTTACTCGTATCCCTGGGAACCATCACGACCCTGGTGTCGGTACTGATCAGCTCCGATGTGCGGCTTACCGCAGAGGACAATAACTTCAACATCAACCAAAGGGTTGCGTCCGCGGCGAGAACCGCCCTAAATACCATCCATGCCAAGGTGCTGGTGCTCCTGAATAACCTGAACACCCTCGGTTCCCTGGCTGGGGAAGAGGACCGCTCCCAACAGATGAGCGCCTATTTCTTTCAACAGAACCCAGATATTGGGGCGATCATCATCCCCGCCGGCTCAGGCAACGGCACTTCCAACAGCGCCTTCCAGGACGGACAGCGGTTTAACAACGACCAGTTTTTTCTAACCCATGAGCTTGATCCGTCCCACCTTGAATCCTGGATTATTACCCAGGGAGAAGCCCTGGACCGGGCACGAACCGGAGAGGTCCTCATAAGGAACGCAACCCCCATCCTGGGGATCCCGATCATGGTGATATTCTGCCCCTGGGGAAGCGGGGAAACCCGAAACGCGGTGGCCATCTTCTTTTCCCTGGAAAACCTGACCGAAACGTTCAGAACCGGGGACAATGTTTCCTTCCTGATCAACGATGTGGGGGATGTATTGGTCCATCCCGATAATGAACTGGTCCACTCAGGGGTGAATTTACGGCGGGATACCTTTGTGCAAAGTGTACTGGAAAACCAGAACGCCAGCCTTCAGACCCGCTATATTGACCATCAGGGCATCGACTGTTTTGGGGCCTTCAGGCGGCTGTCTATAGGCAACACCGCAGTGATTACCAACATCCAAGCTCAGGTGGTGTTTGAGGGGATCGAGGCCGCCACCAGGCGTAACATATACCTCACCATCGCCGTATTGATCAGCTCGGTCCTCTTGATTTGGGTATTCTCCCGGACTATCAGCCGGCCCATAGAAGCCTTGACCCAGGCGGCACGGCAGATCGAGGAGGGCAACTACCACCTGAACCTCCAGAACAAAAACCGGGATGAGACCGGAGTCCTCACTCAAAGCGTTATCAGTATGAGCCACGGCCTTGAGAACTTCGAACGATTTACCAACAAGACCCTGGCGCGGCTCGCCCGTCAGGGGAAACTGATTACCGGAGGAACAGCCCGGAAAGCCACCATCTTCTTTTCGGATATCCGCTCCTTTACCGCCATATCTGAGAAGCTGACCCCTGCGGAGGTGGTGGAATTCATCAACGATTACATGGAACGGATGGTCAAATGCGTCCTCATCACTGGTGGGGCCATCGACAAGTTTATCGGAGACGCGGTCATGGCCCACTGGGGGGCGGTTGAACCCTCTGCCAGTCCTGCTCAGGACGCCCTGAACTGCGTCAAGGCCGCCTTGATGATGCGAGCCTCCCTGCGGAGCTTTAACCACGGCCGGGGCGGGGACAAGAAGCCCATCATCAAAATCGGCTGCGGGATCAACAGCGGGATGGTCGTAGCTGGGCAAATCGGTTCTGATGAACGGCTGGAATACACGGTAATCGGCGACGCAGTGAGCTTTGCGGATCGTACCGAGACCTTCAACAAGCCCTTTGGCACCGAGATTCTCATAAGCGAGGACACCTGGCACCTCTGCGGTCAGTACCTGATTACCGAAGAAATGCCCACCGTGACGGAAAAGGGCCAAAAGAAGCGGATGTTCGCAGTGGTCAATATCCGCGACCCCAAGGAAGCCCAGGATATGCTTACCACTTTGGAACAGATACCAAAAACCGACCCCTTCATAAGCCAGCAGTGCGTAGGCCCCTATGGACCTCAGACTTTGGCGGCAGTGCGGGAACTCCTGGGCATTCCCACCCCGGACCTGAGCACCGTAAACACCGACGAGGAAGAGAAGAAATACAAGGTCAGTGGGAATGTCCCATAATTAGAGTCTGTCTATAAAGTCGAGAGTTTTCCCAAAACCACCCCAAAGCACTGTATAAATTTAATCAAATTTACCGCATATATTATTTTTGATACATTATTGCATACACCATTAC
>JAITQK010000198.1 GCA_031288975.1 Treponema sp.
CAAGGGACTGGACCGCACAGGCCACCTCGTAAAACCTCTGGGTGGAAGCGTCTTTTTCCCGCACTTGTACCATGGTTACACCACCGGCAAGGGCCTCCTCAAGGGCCTGGGTAATCGGACGCCCCAGGGTTAACACCTGATCAGTGCAGAGATACAAGAGCAGGTCCTTTTTATTCAACATCCAATGCTTCCTTTTTCCAGTATCAGTGCGCCGTTTATCCCATAGATGGCATCAATGAGGGCTATACGGAAGGAGCCGGGAAGCGCTGTTTTTTCAGCGGCAATTTCACCTGCGATGGACAGCGCCGTGATTGCTGCGACCGTGGCCGCGAACATAGTGCCGCCCTTGAGGGATGCTGCCGCAGCACTTGCCCCGCAGAGCGCGCCTGCCATACAGCCTGCTCCGGTGATCTTCGTAAGCAGTTCCACGCCGTTACGCAGCCGTACAAGCTCATTCCCATCAGTAACAACGTCGGCTTTACCAGTTGCGGCAACGGTGCACCTGTATTTTTTTGCAAGGGCAACGGCGCTTTCCTCAATGCCTTTGACATCGCCATCACTGTCAACACCCTTTACCACGGCGCTTTGTCCTACAAGGGCCATAATTTCGCCCATGTTGCCTTTGATAATGTCGATCCCTGTAACGTGGTGGAGATGCTCAAGAACGGCAATCCGCCTGGGAATCGCCCCGCAGCCTACGGGATCAAACACAATAGGTTTTCCTCCTGCTTTCGCCCCTAATGCAGCATTGAGGATACCTGCTTCATCTTGCCGCGTTGCTGTGCCGATGTTGATGTACAGGGCATCGGAAATAGTGGCAAAATCGTAGGCTTCGTCAAAATCACCGATCATTGCAGGTGATGCGCCAAAGGCGATCAGGATATTTGCACAATCATTGACAGTAACAACATTCGTAATACAGTGGATGAGGGGGGATGTTTCCCGCACTGCATCAACGATCCGGGCTGCTTGGGCTTTCACTGGTTCTTTCATACTGAATACTCCTTGTGTACTTTACTTGATAAAAAAATATATAAAGGACGCAGACGAGGGCCATGCTCAAAAGCGTTGGAATCCATAGTTCATACCGGGTGAGCAGTTGATACGCTGCCATGCCGGCTGCGGCGATTATGAGTTTACCTGCTGGAAAAGCACGCTGGGCTTTAGGGGCTTTAGTCAGAAAATCCATGAACAGTACCGCGTAGACCGGCACAAATACCGTACCGATAACCATGAGAAACTCGGTTAAAAAAGCCTCATACCCTTCAGGGGGAAACAGCGCCGACACTGCGACTGTAAATCCCCCGGCTATGATGAGCGGAAGGCTTTTGTTTTTTGGCGTGATAAACTGCCGGGAGGAAATAAGGGCTGAATAGAGATCGAGGAACGCGGTGGTCAGGGTTGATAACAACACCACGGCGCAGGCGATAATACGAAACGGGCTTGCGGCAATAAATGTGAAGATGTCGCTTCCCCTGGTGATGCCAATGAAGAGACCCAAAACGTACATGACTACGCTGCCGATGAAATAACCTGCAAAGGGCATACCTGCCGCGCACCATTTCCCATCTGCATCACAGGCATAATCCCCTACCAGGGGCAGCCATGAAACCGGCATCGTGATGGAAAGCTCCACTGCAAGGGTCATGCTCATGCCCTCACTGAGCACGGCGCTCGCACTGCCTCCCGCTGCTTCCATGAAGAGTACCACACACAAGAGGGAAAGCAGCACCACGACGATAACGTGGAGGCGCTCTCCTATGGGGCTTCCAAACAGGAAGGCCCAGAGCACCACGAGGATCGACAGTATCAGCGCTACCGGCGTAAAGGGCAGTTCCGGCAGGATTCCAGTGATCGCGCTTCCCGCCTGGATGACCATTATGATGCTCCAGCCGATGAGTTGCACCACATTGCAGAGGGCGATGAGCTTCCCCCCTCCTGAACCAAAGGAATACACGGCGCTGTCCATGGCGTTCTGCTTCCGCGTAAATGAGACATAGCCTGCGACTGCCAGGAACCCTGTACCGATCAGGTGGCCGAGGATAATCGCGGTAAGGCCCTTGGCAAAACCGAGGGGGGCAAGCATACCGCCGGTAAAGATTTCAGAAAGAGAGATTGCCGCACCGAGCCAGAGGAGGAACATCCGCTGCTTTTTCATTGAACCGTCTCCAGCTCCATACCCGCTTTATGGTAGAGGGCTGCAAAATGGCCTACCGGACCGGTTCCTTTGCCCAGGGCGTAAGAATCGGCGATAGCCTGGGTGAGATAGGCTTTTGCGGTACGCACCGCCGCTTCCATGGAATCCCCTAGGGCAAGGCGGCTTGCGATGGCGGAAGAGAGGGTGCAGCCGGTCCCGTGGGTGTGTTTTGTCTCAATACGCCTGGCAGACAGCACGACGAATCTGCCGTCCAGAAAAAGCAGGTCTTCGGCATCCGGGCCTACGCGGTGTCCCCCTTTGATGAGGACGTTTCGTACCCCCAGGGCGGCTATTGTTTCTGCTGCCTGCCGCATATCAGCTTCGGTGGTAATTGAGGTGCCACACAACAGTTCCGCTTCGGGAATATTGGGCGTGAATATATCCGCAATTATGGCCAGGGTTTTAAGGGCTTCAATAGCGTCACTTTTCAGCAGTTGATAGCCATTTTTTGACACCATCACCGGATCAACCACGATATTTTTTGCGTGAAACGATAGGAGCGACGCTTTGATACCGTGAATAATCGCCGCATTCGAGACCATACCGATCTTAACCGCGTCCACCGGGATATCGCGGTACACCGCCTCTATCTGGGCCACGACCATGGGGACATCAAGTTCCTGCACCAGGTACACCGCCTGGGTATTCTGAGCGGTAACCGCGGTGATCACCGTCATAGCGTACACACCCAGGGCAGACATGGTCTTAATATCCGCCTGGATTCCCGCACCGCCCCCTGAATCTGAGCCAGCAATGCTCAACACATGCTTCATCTTGCCTCCACAAGCACGCAGGCGCCTCCGTCGGGAACTTCCCCGAAAAAAAAGCGCCCTGCCGGATATTCCGTTAGGCGCTTCATAAGCTGGTCACCTGCTCTGCAGCGGTAATCAGCAAATTCCCTACGCCGGCATTATCCGGATCAGGTTATATGGGTTTTAAGCGTCGATTCGCTTACTCTCAGCCGGAACCATCCAGCACCCCGTTATATCTTAAAACAGTATAATAATATCCCGGCGCTGTGTCAATACGAATTTTGATTTTTTTAGAAATTTTAGTTATTTCTCTTGCTTTTTTTCAATATGTATCTATAATAAATTCTGTTGAGAATACACAACAAGATAGAGGGGTAAGGGTATGTCCACGGACACAAAGAAATCTACTAATCCTGGACCATTGGGGCTTTTAGGATTTGGTATGACCACCGTGCTTTTGAATCTGCACAATGCGGGTATCATTGAATTATCAGTCGTAATAGTGGCTATGGGGCTTGTGGTTGGAGGAGCGGCTCAAATTATTGCAGGTATCACAGAGTTGCAACTTGGTAACACCTTCGGTGGGACTGCGTTTACTGCCTATGGTACATTCTGGTGGTCTCTTTGCATTATCTGGATTAATCCATTCAATGCTATTAAGGCTGCTGATGGAAAATCTATGGGTTTTTATTTGCTCTTATGGGGTATATTCACGTTCTTTATGTTTCTGGGCACCTTGAAGCATAACCGGGCAGGGCAAGTGGTGTTTTTATCATTGACGGTGTTGTTTTTTCTGCTTGCTATCGGTGATTTTAGTGAGAGTCATGGGGTAAAAATCATTGCCGGTTATGTTGGTATTGTATGTGGTCTTTCGGCAATCTATTCTGCGGTGGGTCAAATTGTAAATGGTGAATTCGGTAAACCCATTTTCCCGTTATAAGGGGCAAAGCGCAGTAGCCCTTCGGGGGTAGGCTGAGACCGCCGTGTATGCGGCAGGTCCAGCCGCAGGGGGCCAAAACAAAGCTATTGCTTAGGGGAGCCCCCCTTCCTGTGGATGAACCGACCCCGCCCTGTCTGGCCGGTGAACACGCCGTCCCGGACGATGACTTCGCCTCGGGAGATGGTACAGACGGGAAAGCCAGTGAGCGCCGTCCCCTCGTAGGCGCAGTAATCCACGTTTCCATGGAGGATGTTTTTGCCTAGGGTGACTTTTTTTTCCGGGTCCATGATGACGATGTCCGCGTCGGTACCTTCCTGGATGACGCCCTTGTGGGGATACATACCGAAGAGTTTTGCCGGGTTCGTGCAGCAGAGATCCGTGAAGCGTCTGAGGCTTATACGTCCCTTCACGACTCCCTCACTGTACATGAGGGGGATGCGTTCCTCAATGCCTGGCGCACCGCTGGGGCATTTGGTGAAGTCTTCCTTGCCCATCATCTTCTGGGTCTCGAAAAAGAAGGGGCAGTGATCGGTGGCCACGGTGTCGATGTCTGCGGCGAGGCCCTGCCAGAGGCTTTCCTGATCAGACGGTTTGCGCAGAGGGGGACACATGATGTACTTGAGACCTTCCGGCCAGGGCAGTTCATAGCGACTGTCATTGAGGAGAAGGTACTGGGGGCAGGTTTCGGCGTAGAGGTTTTTCTGCCCCCTCATGCGTCCGTTCCTGATGTACTCAAGCCCCAGGGCGTTGCTAAGATGGACGATGTAGAGGGGCGCATCGCCGGCCATTCTCGCGAAGAGGACCATCCGGTTGATCGCCTCGGCCTCGCACTCAGCAGGACGGGAGCAGGGGTGGTAGGCGGGGCTGGTCTTTCCTTCATCGACGAAGCGTTCCCGTAGCACATTGATCACCCCGTCGTTTTCCGGGTGCACGGTGATCATCACGCCCAGTTCTTTGGCGCGCTCCAAAACCCGGAAGACATCGGCATCGGAAAGTTTGAATCCGTAAGTAAGGTAGATTTTGTAACTGGCGATCCCCTCTGTGGCAAGGACCTGCATCATCTGTAATACATCTTTATCCACATGCTGGATGACACCGTGGAAACTGTAATCAATGACCGCTTTGTTGTTCGCAAAACCGTGGTACTTCTTTATCTGATGATCCAGGGAACAGCCTTCTGGCCCGAAGGCGGGATGATCCACGATGGTGGTAGTCCCCCCGAAGGCAGCGGCCACGGTGCCGGTGTAGAAATCGTCGCTGGCTACGGCAATGCCCACATCCAGGTTGAGGTGGGTGTGCACGTCAACACCGCCGGGTATGACGAGCTTCCCCGTGGCGTCGATTACCTGTACTTGTCCGGCCTCGCCGCTGGGACTGATGTCTTTTCCGATTGCTTTGATTGTTTCGCCTTGGCACAATACATCGCAGATCGTTTCGGCCTTTTCAGTGACTACAAGGCCATTCTTGATAAGGAGGTTTTTCATACCATTTATACTAACACAAATCCTGAAAATCCGCTATCTTGTATACCTTTTAGATTAACAGAGGAATGGCAGCCTATTCAAAATCTCAAGCATGGCCCGGCGTTTTCTATAGCGGATACGGTAGGTATTAATCATATCAGTGACCACCGTATTGCCGTTAGGTATTTTGGTCATTGTTGTGAATGATTCGGCAATACGTTCGTAATAACTGCGGCCAACATTATCTTCAGCATAGCGATCAATGGTCTTCCGAAACAGGGCAAGGGTCTTTTCGGGAAACATTCCGGCAAAAACGGTGTGATACTTAGCCAAACGTTCTAGGGAAAGATGCTTTTCAATATACGCCAATAAGCGTTCGGCTGCCCTTTCGTTGGCAAATACCTCAGCCATGGAATCACTAAAACCCCGTTCCCGCTTTTCATAGTGCTTAAGGAGGTCTTCCACGGCATCTGCCCATTCATCTGCCGTAAAGGTGGATTTATATAAGGTAAAATAATCCGTTGTAAAATATGCGTCGATACATAAGCGGGAAATCCGGCGCAAGGTGGGAATATCCTTTTCTTCTTTTGCGATGGTCAAAGACATATCATCCCACTCTGAGGGATGCCTTTCATTACGGGGTTCTGCATCAATAAAATCTTGAATGAGTTTTTTTGCGGTTTTATAATCCTGTTTTTTAATCTTCTCTTCAATCACCTGCTTTCTGAAATCGGGTATCTGTATATTCTCCTCAATTAATTTCCATGCATCTTGTGGCTTATGGCTGCTTTGGTAAAATTCAATTTCCCGCTGTAGAATTTTCTTCGCTTCATAAGAACTCTTATTGGCCACGCCCTGCAATAGGGTATTTTGCAGCGCAATAAACGCATCAGAATCTGTTTTTTCCTTCCCCTCTAATGATAACGTCAACAGTAAATCATTAAAGAGAGCATGCATCATGGTTCCTGCATATTTTTTCTTGGGCAGTTCCACCATACAATAATCAAAGAGTTCCCGAATAGTGACCTCATGAGTCTTGACCACGTTTTCAAGGATCGCAAAAGGCCTGGTCTGATACGCTTCATGTATCCAGTCTTCCATCCCTCCGTCTAAGTTTTCCAGCCACTGGGCAAATTCTTCAATATGGGCTTGGGCTATCAATACCGCCTCCTGATAATCACGCTGTTCAAAACAACGCTCGGCTTTCTCAAGCCATTGATGCAAGACGTCGATATCTATCCAGTCTTCCCCGTCATTGTCACCCTCCTCAATAGTAATCGTTTCCAAAGCCCTGCGCAGGACAAGGGAATACTTATTTTGATGCGGGTTTTCTATTTTATACGAAAACTCCAAAAATACATCGTTGGTTAAATCTGGGTTATACCGTATATGCTTCACAATGAAATCATACAATTCCTTTCGGCTTAGAGTTTTTAATAGAGCCTCGGCGCTTCCCTTGCTTTTCTTCCGGGTATCTTTGCTTTTCGCTATCCGTTCCCCAATTGCTTCCTCAATCATGGCAATATGCTTGCAGGGATAATAACTGCTTGGACAGGAACAGGAAAAATGGGTTGTTTCTTTCCCGTTGGTGCTTATCCGGATAGTGTAAACCCCGAAGTTACCTTGATATTTCGCCCGCCAATGATTGGGGGATATTTCCTGAAGATCAATGATGTTGGTCATATCGCTCCTCCGTTTCATATAAGTTTAACATGTATGACAAGGCGTGGCAATAAGGTTATAAGCAAGATAAACGCATATTGGTTTTTCCCTATCAGGCGTTTATGATTCTATGTAAAAGCATATTGAAGCGCAATATGCCTTCCAGCACTCCCCCGGCAATCGCCAGGGCCTTATCCGATACGGTAAAGCAATGTTCCCGTTCGCAACGGGGATCGATATCTCCGGCCTTCATTCCCCTGGTGACCTGAATCCCAGAGGGAAGCAGGCCCCGGAGTATGCCGTCTATTTCCGCACGGACCGGGACGCAGCCGGCGCCCCCCGAAGCCTCATCCGCCCCTTTCCCTGTCTGAGGACTCACGACCGCAACCACATCCCCCTGTTTCACCATGTCCCCGATTTCCGAGCGGGCCTCAAAGACACCGCTGATCCCAGCGCAGAGCAGCCGTTCCACCGTATAGCCGCCTATATCTCCCGGAATGCCGGTGTTGGGGAGGGCGCTTCCCCGGGTGATGAGCCGTCCCAGGGTGTGGCCCCGTTTGGTCTCGACAACAGCGTGGCAGTCGGTTCCCGCAGCAAACCCCGGGCCAATGCCGATGACCACCGGGGCATCGTTTAGGGAAGTGCCGGTGTTTTTTTTCGCCATGATGGCGTCCACCACGGCGCCAGGTTTACAGCGCCCTAGGATTGACGCGGCAGGGTCCACAAAAACCGCGATCCGTTTTTCCGCGAAGGCTCGCCGCATTGCAACCTCATCCCCCACCAATACGGCGGTGACATCCTCCACTTCTGCCCTTCCCTCATAAACCGCCTGAGAAAACGAGACCGTCCTGCGGACTGCCAGGGGAGCGGCGATTTCGGTCATTATTATATCGAAACCAGCGTGATACAGGCGAAGGGCGATTCCCGAGGCAAGATCCCCCGCCCCTTTAATGACTATCAACATGGATTCACCCATCCCCTACCGTAAAAGCTGCCGGTTTAAAGCCCTTCGTTTGATATTCCATGATACTTTAGTTCATTGTAACATGGTAATTTTATTCAGTCAAGGATAAATTTGCTCCTAAAGGAGTATGCCGGTATCCAGATAATTAGAGTCTGTCTATAAAGTCGAGAGTTTTCCCAAAACCACCCCAAAGCACTGTATAAATTTAATCAAATTTACCGCATATATTATTTTTGATACATTATTGCATACACCATTAC
>JAITQK010000011.1 GCA_031288975.1 Treponema sp.
GCGCCTGCCGTCCACCACATAGACCCGGTCTTTTTTATCAACGCACAGGCCGTGGGCGTTTTTCGTCAGGCCCGTACCAAAGCCGCGCAGGTATTTCCCTTCCGCGCTGATCACGATTACCGGAGTATCGGCGCGGGTGGTATAGTAGATGGTGTCCTCCGAATCTACCGCTACCCCCGACACATCGGGCATCTTTTTGATGGTAAAATCCATTGGCGTATATGCATACTTCATAGAACCTCCTCTGCGGGGAAAGCGGCGGCTAAGGAACCGGTTCCCATAAATCATCTTAAGGCTGAACCGGGGATCCCGCAGTCACAATGTTTTGTCCAAATGTCATATTTTTTGTGTGACAAATGTCATAATGAGCTTATACGTGGAATTTTGGCGTTTGCGCTTTTCAGATAATTCGCTTATAATGGATTTCTTGCGAAACTTCAGTTTCGCAAGAGCTCTAATAGGCTTGAAGGGGAGGAACCGGAGAAATCCGCTATGGTACAGCAAAAAGAATATGGGACGGTCATCAGAATACTGCTGGCCGATGATCAGCAGCTTTTCTCGGATAATTTGAAACTCATGCTGGAGACCTTGACCGAAGATATCAAGGTTGTGGGCATTGCCGGGGATGGCGGGATGGCGGTTGATTTGGCGGAGAAGATGATGCCGGACTTGATTCTCATGGATGTCAGGATGCCCGGCATGGACGGCGTTCAGGCCACCAGGATAATCCATCAGAACCATCCTGAGATTAAGATTGTTATGCTTACCACGTTTCTCGATGATACCTATGTGGAGGACGCCCTGCAGTACGGCGCCTATGGCTATATTCTGAAAAACATCCGTTCCGAGAATCTGATTGCCTCCCTAAGGGCAATCTTCCAGGGCTCGGTGCTTTTTTCTCCGGTCATACTGCAAAAACTTATCCCCCGCCTTGATTCAAAGCCCGCGATGGATGGAACGGATGAACATGAAGAAGGCGATCACGACAACGAGTATCATGAGGTAATCAGCCACCTGGGGAATCGTGAAAAGGATATTTTGAAGCTGGTTGCCAAGGGTTACAATAACAAAAAAATAGCCGATACCCTGTTTATCTCTGAGCCTACGGTTCGCAATTACATAAGCGCGATCTACGCCAAGGTGGGCTCGAAAGACAGGCTGCAGGTTATTTCCATTGCCCAGAGGGTTTATATTGAAAAGCAATAACAACATAAAAACTTTTTTAATCAGGGCGATTTTTTTGTACCGGGTTGTATGCCTGGTCATGACGGTTCTGTTTCTGCTTCTTCACCATCGGGAAAAGGATTATGTGGAAATCTATTCTTTCGGCTTTATGATCTATTTTTTCATGGGAACCCTTGCCTTTCTGCCGTTTTCGAGAAGCCCACCGCTCTTTTTTTGCCTTGTCCTGCTGGATTATTTCAGCGTTCTGCTGTATCAGTATTTTGATCCATACGTTGTTTTTATGGAAGTTCTCTGGCTGCCGGAACTATTAAGCGCCGCTTCCCTGGTGGTTCCGGTTCCCCTGAACATCCCCTTTACCCTTTTTTTGGGAATCCCCTGTTACCTTTTTTTGAGTTATGGATACTGTTATTCCTTGAAAATCGCCATCGGCCCCTATAGCTGCGCTTATTCCACGGCGGCGCTTTTTTATACTGTTCCTGTTTCACTCTTTGCCGCCGCTGTGGGGCAGATCAGATCCTATACAGCGAAGCTGCGGGAAAAGGCCTCTTCCCTGGAACTTATGAACATGAAGCTGGATAAAATAAACCATCAAATCACCGACCGGATGTTCAGCCTGCAAAACGATACTACCCTGGAGGAACGGAAGAGGATCAGCAAGGAAATACATGATACCGCCGGTTATGTTTTTATCAATCTTATCATGATGCTTCAGGCGGCTTTGGCGATTCTGCATAAGGATATTGAAAAGGCGGATCAGCTTATCAACGACGCAAGGGACTACGCGGATCGTGGGATCAACGAGATTCGCCATATTTTAAGGGATATCCGGGATTATACTCCCGCTTCAATAAGCCTTCAGAATGAATTGCTGGAAATCGGAAAGTCCTTCAAGAAAGCTACCGATGTGGGGCTTACCATCGAGTACGGAAATTGGCCGGTTTCTTTTTCTAAAACTACGGACGCCTTTTTCAAATCCTTTATGCAGGAGGCCTTGACCAACGCCCTCAAGCACGGGCACGCGACGGACATAACCATCATCTGCTGGAAAACCGGTACCCACCTGATCATGAGCGTTGCCGATAACGGCGAAGGAGTAAACACGACACCCATCATAAAGGGAATCGGTATTTCTTCCATAGAGGATTTCGTGAGCCGGAGGAACGGAGCCATCACCATCCAGAGCGGCGGCCGGGGGTTTAAGATAAGCGTCTCCATTCCCCGCGAGTCCGGGTAAGGCGTCCCTATATTGCGTCCGTTCACGCCTTGTCGTGGTTTTTCCCGCCAAGCGTCTGTAACACCGCGCTATGACCCACTCTCACGTGTCTACGGGCATCCCGCAGGGCAGAGACGGACAACGGCGGCGTCACAAATTGATACACCTTCAAACGGTGACTTACGGGCTATTTGACTATGCCGTGTTTCTCACGTAGTTTGATAAGCGCCTCACTTTCCGCCGCTATTTTGCTCAATCCCCCGCCTTTGAGAAAATGGGGAGTCCTTTCTAGTTCCGACGCGTACAGTCCAGCGAATTCGTCCGGGTACAGTTCTTTTAAGTGCTGGTTTTCCTTTTCCTCGCGCTGGTCTGCGGTCTTGGGGTTCGGATCGACTAGCTCAAGCTGGTCAGCGCTGGTTTTCTTCCTTCCTTTCCCCTTTACGCTCACCTTTTTAGCGACTTTCTTACAGTTAAATTTGATTCCCGACAGATTACGCCCTTGTTTTATACTTTCCGTTGTAACTTCAAGCCCAATGCCGGCTTGGTTTAGCTCTTTAAGCGGTTTCTCAACAACATATTTTCTCAAATCCCGTTTTTCATGATAGCTGCCGTCAGGAACACTCAGCATTAAGCGGAGCTCTTCGACTGCATAGACAAAATACCACATATTATCCTGATTACCGTCATGCCCTTGTAGATATGAATAGCTCTTTGCAAGCTCAAGATACCGGAGCGCATACTTACTTTGAAGTTTGCCCATATCTTGAAGATCGATTTTCGCGTATGCTCGTTTGAGGTCCAGCAGCACTTCGGCCAGTATGGGAGAGAACGTCATGGTCGCTTTGCTGGTCTCTTCGTTGTACTGCGCCGCTATGAACCATGTAAACTTCTTCCATTTCTTTTTTCCTTTCGCGTTCGGCTCAGTCTCAATGGTGATGACGCATTGCATACACTCGTTCACCGCTTCTTTAAATATTTTGTACTGTTCCCCTCCTATGGGCATACCTAACGCTTTGCAGAATTCGGGAAATGTAAAG
Organism: Treponema sp.; assembly: GCA_031288975.1. Taxonomy (GTDB): domain Bacteria; phylum Spirochaetota; class Spirochaetia; order Treponematales; family Breznakiellaceae; genus JAITNP01. Next base: position 3,436 of record JAITQK010000011.1, read on the forward strand.
GCGGCAGTAAGATTGGACAAGTCGGACGGGATGAGCGCCATAGCCATCGCTGTCAGTTTCTTGGCCGTTGGTGATAGGTTCTGGATTGAGCGGCTAATCGCGTTGTGTTGCAACACGTAGCGCGGGGTAACGCCGAGCGTCTCCGGCGTGTTCACGGTCGGCTCCTGTGGCTCAGGTGGTAGTAACGCCGTTTCCGCAGACAACGCCGCCGCCAGTTCGGTTGGGACGGGTACTAAGTTTTCAGACATCGCAAAACCTCCTCTTGTGGTCATGTGAAAACATGAAGGTAATTATATTATTTATCATAATAATATAATTATAAAGGAAGGAAATCAATCAAATTCGCTTCCTCGACAAAAAATAACTTTATATAATATAAAGAGTTATGGTCAAAAAACAGGGCAAAAATCACGATCCGATAGGTGGAGCAAACTACATAGATAAGTGGAGCAAACTACATAGATAAGTGGAGTAAACTACATAGATAGGTGGAGTAAACTACATATCGAAATTTTATGTAGTTTACTCCACCTATTAACTCAAGAAGCGGTAATCCGTGCCCTGGTCCTACCGTCTTCGCAAGTCGATGATTCCACCCCTGCTGATGGTCATGCCGCCTTGCTCGACCATCTCGGCGATATACATAAGCGCCATGTTCGCGGCGGTCGCCATAGCAAGGCCCTTGCCGCCGAACAGCTCTTGCAGTTCCTCATA
>JAITQK010000044.1 GCA_031288975.1 Treponema sp.
GCGTCTTGCATAATCTCCGTTTCATAAATCGGATTGATAAGGTACTGGTCATTGGTCGCGATGTTTCCCATCGGATTGCCCAAGGCCGCCTTCTCCGCCACATTCCAACCCTTTTCACCCCAGGTCACATCACGGGGATTAGTCCAATTATCCGCCTTGAGGTTGGGAGTAAAGGCCAGTTGCGCCAGGGTCCCATGATTACCCGTCCACGCTGCGGCAATCGCCTTGCCCAGGTTGTATTTAATTTCCCGGCGGGTAAGCTCACGGGGGTTTCTCGCCGCTCCCTTAAGTTCTTCCCGCAGCGCCTTGACCGAGTTTTTCAGGGCTTCGGTTTCCGTAGCCTGTCCCGCTTTCGCCGTCTCAAGAGCTTTGACAATATCCTCAAGGATTATTTCTTTTTCCCTGAAGTATTCCGCCGCCTTTGCCTGGTCCGTAAACCCGGTACTCTCAATCTTCTTCATGGCGGCCAGCTTTGCCTTTACCGCCGCAATCTCTTCATCACCCATCCTATACCCCCTCGGTATTCTGAATAAAGTTCCCCCAAAAATTGGGGGCCATGTCCTGTTGCCCGGCCTTCCCCTTGGCTAAGGCCGCAGGGTTAGCCGGAACATTACACACACTGAATTCCAAAAGCTCCTGCTTACGGAATATCAGCGTTGTTCCATCTTTGCTTTCCTCCTTTGTGGGCAGCTCTATTTCCAGGATACGGAACCCCACAGACCCCGCCCGGATCACCCCATGTTTCACCCTCTCACCAATCGCCCAGCCAAAGGCATCAAAACTCTTGTCATTGAAAAGGATGGTCCCATGCAAACCAGCCTTGTCAGCGTAGAGCCCATCAGCCTTGCCGATAGCCGGAATGTCATAGCGATGCGCCCACTCAACCACGGGGTTTTTCAGGTACTGCCGGAAGTCCCAGCCCTCCGGGTCAATCCGCTCATCAAAGCGGTCAAGGTCAAAGGTCGAAAAGGTCCATGCCACCTCGTTACCGTTATTCTCCTTGTCGGCGGCAAGGTGGAAAGGAATGGAGGCGATAAGCTCAACATTACCCGCCACCTTTTGCGGCCCAGCCGCTTCATTTTTTACACCCAGGTAATCAAGCAATACACCGTCCCCCCGGAAGTCACAGGAAACAAAGTCTCCACCTTTCATTCTCAATAACATATACGCCCCCTCATCTATTTATGCCGTTGCGGATTCCGGCAACGGCGGCACTTCCCATTTCCCGCCATAAAAACACAGCTCATCCTTTTTGAACAAATCCATATAATATGAAACCCTAATCAGCTCCCGTTCATTCCGTACATGGAACACGGCATATAAATCTGTCTTGTGGGTCTCCACCGTGCGTCTGCTGATATGCAGCACATCACCGACTTCATCGGTCGTAAAACCGTTGCAGAGCAGCAAGAGAACTTCCATCTGCCGGTTGGTAAAAGAGTACGCCGGTTTCGGTATCTCCGTTCGCAGATCAATACGCCGCTGGACTTTCTTTGATCTGAATTCTTCACCCAGCAGAATTTTTTGAATGCCCCGCTTGAATTCACACATGCCGTCCCGGAAGTTGATATAGTTTTTCACCCCGTGAAAATAAAACCATACCGCCAAATCATCGGGGAATTCTCCCACGGAAAAAGCCGCAATCCGCAGCTTCGGAAAATCCCGCAATAACCGCCCGGTCATGTACGGCGTTGCCGCTTCATAAAAACAACTCTCAATAAACACCAGCCGGGGCTTCATGTCGTTTATCACCCGTACCAGACTATCCTTTTCCTCCGAGGTAACAACGACATTCTGAAAGCCAACGATTTTCAGGTAATACCTCCAGAAGGGGAGAATATTTTTTGCCCTGCTAACTATCAGCGTACCGCCCGGCATTTTGTTACTCTCCCTTTGCCGTAGGTATAAAATTCTTAGGCCGGTACCAAACGTTCCCCCAGGGTTTTGGTTCCTTCCCTCGCTCCCTCAAAACATCGTTGATAGTTTTGAGCCCGGCGTTAATCTCCGCTATGTCCCTATTACTCTGTTCGTCTTCGCTTTGTTGCAGTTCCGGTATATCGCTTACGTCAAAAACCCCGGTTTCTTTCAGGCCATACCGTACAAAGAACTGGCTTTCAAGGATGCTCTCAAATTGTTTGAGCAAGGGGATGATGGTGTATTTCCAGAAGGCGGCGTGTTGTTCCTGGGTATCTTTCCCTGACAGAGCCGAAGACTTGTCATTGATGTTGGCAACCCGTGGGGGAATACCGTACTTGGCAAGAATTGTGTAGAGGGTCCAGCGTTTCAGTTCAAAGAGCTTGATCACATCAGGGCTAAAACTCAGAGGCTTAAAGGTCGTCCCCTTCCCCAGCACCGCAATCTTGCGTCCCGCCCGGACCGCCCCGTATTTGCTTTCCCAGCGCCGCTCTATAGCGTCTGCTTCTTCCGGCCTTATAGTCTGTTCAGTCTTCAATATCCCCATGGGGATAGCGTTGTTTTTGAGTAGTTGTGAGTTGGCTTTGTTGGCGTAGTAATCCTGTTCCAGTTCCAGGGCCAGGGCGCCCAGGGGGTTAATCCCCCGCATGGGGTTCCAGGGGTTCCAATCCTTAAAGTGAATAATTTCATCGGAGAATATGGGGATCTGTTCGGTATCAGTCTGGTACACCCAACGGGTTATTTCATTCGCAAATAAATGTCTTGCGCTAGAAATTCTCTGCTCATGCCTCATGCGCCGGGGGTTAAGGATATAGAATTCCTGCGGTATCCCCCCGGCATAATCCGGTCCGGCCCACCAGAACGCTTCCCCCTCCAAGTACCACCACGCCGCCGTTTCTTTCCACAAGTCATAACGGCTCATTGCTTGGTTAGGTCTTCTGAAAAGCTCGTAGATGCTTCCCGAAGTAATGGTATTCCCTCCTTTCAGAATATCAAAACTTGCTCTTGCGACATTGCGAATTAAGATACCTACAGCGATGTTTACCCAAGCGTTTGCGTTGTAAGGATCATAAGAGAATAATGCATTACTTTCATTGAAACTTTCACCTGGAATATTACAAATGTCATTAAAATTATTAGGCTTGCCAGTCTTTTGTCGCTTTTGGTTAACATCATGTCGCTGATAGATTGATCGAAAAAACTTGGGGAATTTCATACGGCGATGATCCCTTGCTGTACATCAGAGAACACCGCATAACGCAACGCGTCCATGAAATGGTCATTAACCTTGACGATCTCCCCGGCCTCATCCCGGCAGTAGTCCCCTATCTCCGAGAGCACCCCGGTACACTTCTCGCAGACAAAGAACTGTCCCCGCTCAATCTTGGCATTGATAAAATCAATCCCGCTTTCTACGCTGTTGTTTGCCTTTATCCCCCCGGTAATCTCCTGTATCCGTTCCCCTCCGGCAGGGTCGCAGTACACTGGATAGACCTCATCGAACCATCCCCTTGCTTTCAATTCCTCATTGAAAGATTGGGTCGTCATATTAAAAGCCCCATAGTCCGATAGCACATACACCACGTCCCCAACCCAACCGATCATCACATTGGTAATGTTGAGGCCAAAGTCCTGCCCGGCTGCCA